>NZ_JAMXFD010000031.1:21957-49685 GCF_025370875.1 Laspinema palackyanum D2c | reverse complement strand
TGCGGTGAGGGTGACATTTCCCGCAGTTCCCCCACTGGAGTAGGAATTCAATTCGCCACCACTGGCATCGATCGCGCCTGTGGTGCTGGTAATCGCGATACTCCCACCTTGTTGCGCCCCTTCGGAACGAATCCCGTTGGTGGTAATATCGCTATTGGCACCCAGGCTGAGTGTACCTGCGTTTCCAGTTTCTGAGAAAGAGTCGAGAGAACCGGGCGCGGCGATCGCGCCCTCGCTGCTATTTACGGTAATGTTCCCGCCTTGGGTATATCCCTCGGAACGAATCGCACTGCGACTGGCATCGCCACCCAAAGTCAGGCTATTGGCTACGGAAATCGTCACATCTCCGGCTGCACCTCCACTTGAATACGAGTTAATGGTTGCCGCACCCACATCCAACGTACCGCCACTGGTAATATTTATCGCTCCTCCTTGTTGTGCTGCATAAGAAGCGAGGTGATTGCTGCTAATATTTCCCTGGGGTACATTTAGGGTAATAGTCCCCCCATTGCCGTTTGACGACACCGAGAAAATTACGTTGGTTGTGATATCTCCCAAGGTGCTGTTGAGGGTGACATTGCCGCTATTGGCCCCTCCCAACGAGCTAATGTGACTGGTTGTAATTCCATTCGGTGCCGAGAGAGTAATGTTTCCTCCGATGCCATTGGGAGCATAGGCATCCAGGTTGGCAAACTTTGATGAAAAGCTATTGGAAATGTCTTCGATCGCCGCATCAGCAGAAATTATGGCTTCTCCCGATAACGTTCCCCCCGCCGTGGTATCGATCGCGCCAGAATTGCTGGTGATGCTGATATTGCCGCCTTTTGTGGTTTCATCCCCAATTGACCAACTTCCGATATAATTGGTGACAATATTTCCCTGTGCTTGAAGCGTTACATTCCCCGCATTGCCATTATCCGAAGTAGAAATTAACGTCCCAAGGCTGGTATCAATTTCACCGGCATTACTCGTCAGGGTAATGCTTCCTCCCTGTTCCCAGCCTTTGGAACTAATCTCAACCGTGGTAATGTCGGTATTGGCGGTTAAAGCGACATTTCCAGCAATCCCATCATTGGAGTAAGAGTTGAGGGAACCCTCGGTGGCGATCGCGCCAGTATTGCTATTGATGGTAATATCTCCGCCTTCTGTATAGCCTTCGGAGCGAATCGTAGATGTGGTAATATTCCCCGGTGCTGTGAGGGTGACATTTCCCGCAGTTCCCCCACTGGAGTAGGAATTCAATTCGCCACCACTGGCATTAAGCGCGCCTGTGGTGCTATTGATGGTAATGTTACCGCCCAAATTTTGTCCGTCAGAAGAAATCTCCGAGGTGACAATATCTCCCAGAGCGGTTAGGGTAACATCTCCCGCATCTCCACCATTGGATTGAGATTGTAGATTTCCCACTACAATGCTCCCCGCTGATGTAGTTAGGTTAATATTTCCCCCAGTCAGATTTCCCGCCGAATGGATATTTCCAGTGCTAATATTTCCTGCCCCCGAAATTGCGATCGAGCCTCCATACTTAGCATCAGCAACTCCTGGATTACCCGCATTGAGATTTCCTACCGAAATATTGCCCCCGGTGATGATAATAGGTGCCCCTCCCTGAAACTCCCACAACGGCACGTTGGCAAATGTTTCTATACTTCCAGTTTGAATATTGCCCCCATTAGCATTAATATCAACGGTGCCTCCATTGCCGTTATAGTAGGTTTGCGCTTCTAAATTACCCGTTACAATCGTGCCGCCGGTTCCCGTGAGTTCTAGGATAATAGATCCGGCGTCTCCATTAGCGCTAATACTTCTAATGCCACTGACATTGATACTGTCTTTCGCCGTTAAGGTAACATTTCCACCCGGGCCATCTGCATTCGGCCTGACTTCCGTGCGGATTGTACCAGCCGTAATGTTGACGCCATAAATGCTTACGTCTCTTGTTGCTGCTAAAATGCTATCCCCTTGATTCATGGAGAATGAGCCAGATCCATCGCTATCAGCATCTGCATTAAAGGTAATGTCACCCCAACCGGATGCAAAGGTTAATTCGTTATCGCTTAAATCTTCAATGGTGATATCATTAGTCGCTTCTAAGGTAACATCGGCATAGCCATTGATGCTTTCGAGGGCTTGTTCAGCAATGGTGAAAGTCCCGCTGCCATCGGAGGCAAAAATTTGATTGTCCGAAAGCTCACTATTGTTTGCTCCTCCAGGTCCATTTTTAATAATAATATTTTCCGGATCCAGCAGTAAGGTTCCTAAGTTGCCATTCGGCGCACTCAAATCTACATTTCCTCGAAATATTAAGTCTTGTTTACCGGATACTTCGACAAATCCGCCATTGCCACCCGCTGCACCGCCTCGGGCGGTAATGTTCCCATAAAAGCGGGTTGTATCATCGGCCCATAAAATCACTCGTCCGCCATCTCCGACGGTTCCGGCATCGGCATTCAGGGTGGAATCGCTACTGACGAAGGTGTATAAGGCGGTGGGGATGGGACCTTGGCCTTGATATTCACCGCCGAGGAGGATTGTGCCTCCCCCCTGGATGCCCGAGGCGTTAATCTCACCGGCGATCGCCCCGACTTTTTCACCCAAGACTTGGACGGTCCCGCCGGTTTCGCCGGATACATCGAGGGTACCCGAGGCGATCGCCGTTCCCCCTGTCATCGGAACTGCGGGTCCCGAACTCGTCAGGGCGATCGTACCATCAGGGTTCACCTGCACCTGATTGGCATGAGTCGTGGCACCCCCCGTGAGAAGTTCCGGCAATGAAACCGGCATCAGGGAGGTGGGGTGACTCTGTGCATTGCTCACCTCTAAACTGAGCAAATGTCCCGCCTGAGAAATCCGAACCAGACTTTCTCCGGGGACTGCCGCTAGGGTAATGGTCCCACCGGGACTAGAAAGGGTGCCACTGTTGAGGACGTTACCCCCTAATAAGCTTAAATTCTGTCCCGGTTGTAAGGATAAATTACCGAGGTTGACAATACTCCCAGGTTGTGATAATGAAAAATTAAAAGCACTGGGGGTTCCCACCAGTGCCGCATAATTGTTATCCCCAACTCCGTTAAACCAAGACTCTCCGAATCCAATCCCGGTGGCGGTGGTGGCGGTAAAGTCCCCCATGACATTGAGTTGGGCATTGGCACCAAATAGGATGCCTGCGGGATTCATTAAAAATAGGTTGGAGTTGCCTCCAGTAATTTGAATTAAGCCATTAATATAAGAACCATCACCCCCGACAACTCGTCCGAGGATGTTGCGAATTTCTGGGTTAGATAAAAAGTTGGCAATTTGGCCCTGAGATAACCCGAATTGCTGGAAACTGTGGAAGAGATTGGCTCCATCTTGACTCAGGGAACCTCCGCTGATATCAAGGCGATCGCCCTCCGGGGTGACCACCGTATTAGTCCCATCGGCTGCCGGTGTGATGGGTTGTGCCCTAGTGGGGGTTATCGGAGATAAGCTGCCCAGGAGGGAAAAAATAACTAACCACTGAAACGTGATTCCATCGAGTTTCATCGTCTAAATCTCTCGGGATGCGATTGGAACAATTAGAATATGTTTAGAATCGGCAGAGTTAATACCAATTCCTTCCCCTGATCTCTGGACTTCGGATCTATTCCACCCAATGGAACAAGGGTTGCAAGCTAATGGGGTTAATTCCGTCAGGAATCTGATGAATGAACGACAAGCTGCATCCCGATTTCGTCCTTTAGATGGATGGCAATTGTAGTAGATAGTTTTAGCGTATCCGGATTTCTGTGCCATCGCTTCAGTAAAATTACGGACATTCCCTTCCGGAGCAAGGGTCTTCACGATAACTTTATATTCGGTTCGTCTACCAGGGATTGCCAATTAAGGTAAAACTGGACCCAACGTAGGGGAGAGAGATTGGCGGGTTTGTTTTGCGCCAAAGTTGAGGGGAGAGGAAGACGACTGAACGGAATAGCCGGGTATAAATCCCTGCCGCTTCCAGTTCCAAGGCGATCGCAGCAATCAGGCATTGATACAATGGGGGGGCTGATTTTAAATAATACGGAATCCGGTTGTGATAGGTCTATAAAAATCCACACCCTCAAGGGTGGGGCGTTTGCGGACAAAGCCCGAGAAGCGCGGGCTAAAACCGAAAACCGACTTTTACTAACCGGATTTGGTATAAAGTGTATTTCCCTGATCACGAGGATTAGTGAGACTACCCCGAAACAGGAGGGCAAGTGGATAACTTTTTAATGCGGTCAGTTCACGACGGTTTGACGAATCGGTTCCCCTTCTGGGATAAAGAGATAAAGATGAGCTATTCTAATTCCTGAGTGCCCTAGGGGGGAATCATCAAGAGAACTGGCTGAATGATTCCCGGGTTGCTTAGGCCGATCGCCAGGTTTCTGTCCAAGGACCGCCGCCGGTTTCGACGCCACAGAGGGAACTGGTGGCCCGGAAAATTACCTCCGAAGGATTGCCGAGGCGCGATCGCAGGGTGAGAGTGAGGTGACCCTGCATGGTATCCCGGCAGACAAAGGTTAATCCCTCTTGGGTGGGTGCCCGCAGGCGCGTTCCCGGTTGATCCGTGGTGGCGGTGAGTTCTACGGTAAAGCGATCGTTACTCGCCTGCATTTGCCACCGACCCCAAGGGTCAATCTCCCAACTCACTTGAGCATTCCAGGGGACAAATTCATAAAACTGGCCCCGATAATGGATGCAAATCAGGGCCACGGACTCCATCCACCACAGGACCCCCCGGCGTCCCCCCCCAGCGGTTAACGCCAGGTCCGGTTCATCGTCAAAACAGTTACAATTGACCCAAAACCATTTTTCGGGAAAGGCACCTCCCCAGTTTTTCTCGGCGTAGGCAGGGGCATTGGCAAATTCATAGCGCTTGCCGTTCCAGTCGATCCACCCGGTTGCCAAACCGTGGGCCATCAAAATCTGCCAACCGGGTTCAAACATCGGTAAAAATGAGAGTACCCCGGCGGTTGCTAACTGACCCCGGTGGCGATCGCCCCATCCGTAGATCGGGGAAATGGCATATTGCCACTCGCAACGCTGTCCCGTTCCGGGGTCGCACAATTTGCCCTGATGCCAAGTGGCGGTTCCTTGATAACCTTGTTCAATGTAGCGATCGAACTCATGGGGAGATAAATAGTCTGGCGGGTAAGGTAACTCGGTTTTTCCCCAGTGACCCAGGGCTAAACTGTTAGACCAGGCCCAAAATCCTTTAACATCGGGAAAGGTCCGGCATAAATACTCATCATCCGGCCCTAAAATTTGAGCACCCCCCCCACTATAAGGGGAACCCCCTGCGGGGTCTTCGATAGAATACATAAAGGCAAAAGTTTGGCGGTCCGTGGGTAAGGTGACCCGATAATACCACCCTTCAAAAAACCGGCGTGGACTACTATTCCAATGGTATCCACTATGGGGAGTTTGGCGTTCTAGTCTGGTCATACTGGGTTGGTCGGGGGTCATCCTTTTTCAGTTCCTTCGCCTTGAACAAAAATTCGATTTTATGCTTTATTTTACCGGGCAATTATAGCAAAAAATATAGCCTGAAAAATAAATTTTGTTTAAAGCAATCGAGTGTAGGATTCCGGTGAAGGATTAGACCGCTTGCCGGATTAATGAAGAGACCCCCTAGCCCCCTTGTAGCAAGGGTTGGATGAGAAGGAGGCAACAAATCTATTGAAATCCAGATTCCAGGCGAGTTCAAACATGAAGCGACATATTTTTCTGTGGCTCTACAATTTCAATCTAAAATAAGATAAACTAGCAATCAGTACCCGCCAAACCGATGAGTTGATTCGAGAGGGTCACCTCGGAAAAAAGCGATAGGGCAACCGGAGAGACTGGCGCGATCGCCACCGGGTCAGAAGGCGGAGGGTACAGAATCTGCGATCGCCTTGAAGAGCAGAGTAGCAGAAGATTGAGGGTTGGTCGGCAGCATGATTCTGATGGGACTAAGGGAAAGTCGATGCTCGAAGCAAATCGTTTGTTATGTTCGTTCGATATAGAATCTGCAATTGACCGAAATGTCCAGATTGTTTCGGCAGATACACCCTTGATTGAGGCGATCGCATTCATGAGGAATCAGGGGCGATCGCCACAGGGAACAGTCCCTCCCTCCCAGCCTACCGCTGAATCATTCCCGGGGCAAGAGGGAGCAGAACCTTGTCTCTTTATTGTTGATGAACACAAGGGCATCAGTTTATTAACTCCCCGCAATATTGCCGAGTATTTAGCCACCCAAAAATCCTTTAAAAAAACCACAGTGGCAGCGGTCATGCAGAAGTGTTTAATCGCTATTAAAGAGTCAGACTGTCGCGACATTCAGATAATTCTTAATTGGTTTCAACAGGGGATTTACTACCTTCCCATTCTCAGCGATTCCAGTAACAAAATTGTCGGATTTCTCACCCCTTCCAGACTGATGCAAAGATTTTATATTTCTCAGGCCAGCCCGTTTATTGATAACTCTATCCATGCCAAACATCAGGAATCTGGAGAATCCAAACCTCAGCCTCGCCCTAAAAAAAATTGGATTTCAACTTTTAACCCCTTATCAAAATCGCGGTTAATTTGCTATAAAAAACGCCCCCAAGAGCGTCAGGGTCATCGCATAAAAATCATTCCTTATATTAAACGGGTCTCAAAGGAAACTTTTCCCAAAAAAACAACAGAATCGGTGAATAAAAAAGCCTTGACAAACAACAGCCCATCGGGAATATTTGACCCTGTTATTGCCTCAGTTGATTTAAGCAATTATTCAGAAATTTTATCTCAAAAAGAAGTAGATTTAATTTTGGTATTATCGGCAATAAATGACCTGATTTTAATTATTGAACCCCGGGGAAAAGCTATCAAAGTCGCGCCCACTCATCCGGCCTTAGTCCAATCCGAAGAAAATTCTCAATTAATGAGCCAGATCGGGGAATTTTTTTTTAACGGGTCCCAATCTGAAACCTTTTTAGGCCCCATTCGCCAGTCCCTGCAAACCCAAACCCCGATTCAATTTGATTATCTGTTAACGCTAGGAAACGAGGAAAAGCGATTTACTGCCAGTATTTCCCCGCTATCTAACCACTCTGTAATCTGGGTGGCGCGGGATATGACCGAGCACCACCAGATGGTTCAAGCCTTGCAACATTCAGAATCCTTGCTGGCTGGGGTTTTAAATAGTTCTTTGGATGGTATTATGGCCTTCAAAGCTATCCGAAATTGTGAAGGAACCATCATCGATTTTCAGTGGCTAACGATTAACCCTACTGCCGAGAAAATCGTCGGACGCCGGAGAGAAGAGGTTCTCGGGAAATATCTGCTGCAAGAAATGCCGGGAAATCTGGAAAGTGGATTATTTGAACGTTACGTTGAGGTGGTCAAGACTAATCAAACCCTAGAATTAGAATTTTATTACGACCATGAAGGAATTCAGGCTTGGTTTAAAATGATGGCGGTTAAACTCGATGACGGATTTACCGTAACCTTTCGCAATATTACCGAGGATAAGCAAGCCGAGGCTACTTTGCAACAAGCCAACGATAAGCTGATTCGGTGGGTGGAAGAACTGAAACAACGGAATCGAGAAATGGCTTTATTGGGGGAAATGAATGAGTTGTTGCAAGCCTGCGAAACTTTAGAGGAAGCCTACAAAGCGATCGGGCTAAAGCTGCCTCAGTTATTCCCCTCCTGTTGCGGAGGACTCGCGGCGATCGACTCTTTTAAAAACCGAGTGGAAACAGTTGCCACTTGGGGAAAACTTCCCGGTAGTAAACCTTGGTTTGCCCCCCATGAATGCTGGGCTTTGCGAAGAGGGCGATCGCATCGGGTAGACAATAGTCCGTTCAGTTTATTTTGTGACCATTTCCACCCCCACCTTTCCCCGGTAGAATCCCTCTGCATTCCCATGATGGCCCAGGGAGAAATCTGCGGATTGCTGTATTTAATTTCCAGTCCTCCCGGACGATTAAGCGAGGGCAAGCAACAGTTAGCCCGCACCGTTTCCGAACAAATTGCCTTAGCCTTAGCTAATATTAAACTCCGAGAAACTCTCCATACCCAAAGCATTCGCGACTCCCTCACCGGACTGTTTAATCGTCGTTACCTCGAAGAAACCCTAGAAAGAGAACTCCAACGAGCTCACCGTCAGGACCAATCCCTCGGTATCATCATGATTGATATTGACCATTTCAAACATTTTAACGATACCTTCGGCCATGATGCCGGGGATGCGGTATTGCGACAAGTGGGAGAATTATTAATGAAAAATATTCGCGGGTCAGATATTGCCTGCCGCTACGGAGGGGAAGAATTAACCTTAATTTTACCCGATGCCACCTTATCAGAAACCTATCGTCGCGCCGAACAAATCCGGGAAGCCATTAAAAACCTAGCGTTAGAACATCGCGGGGAATTATTGGGAATCATTACCGCTTCTTTAGGAATTGCTTGCTTTCCCACCGCAGGGGTCACCGGAGATGACCTGATTCGGGCCGCCGATATGGCCCTCTACCGCGCCAAAGCCCTCGGACGCGATCGGGTGGTCACCGCAGGCAGCTATCCCATCTAAACCCTTGACCCCTCTCCCCATCTGGATGGGTTACCACTGAAAGCAACACCCGGCCCCCCATCGTTCAAACACCCGGCGGGGGATAAATCCCCCGCCTAACAGCTAAAGTCGGTTGAAACCGACTGAAAGCGCCTCTACTGCGGGGGTTTCACCCGACTGAAAGTCTTATCCAGTGGTTTTTTTAGTCGTCTTTAGACGACTTTAGCTATTAGGCGGGGGATTTATCCCCCGCCGGATGTTGCCCAGCCGGATGTTGTCCCCGCCGGATGTTGCCGCTTCCCCCGGGAATAACATCCCAAAATTTACTGAAGCCCTGTTTATAATAAACTGAAAACCGTTCTATAATAATTAGGATTTGGCTGTGACCGAAGCAAAAACGTATAAAGATACCGTCAACCTGCCCAAAACCGGCTTTGACATGAGGGCCAACGCCGTCAAACGCGAACCCGAACTCCAGAAATTTTGGGCCGATCATCAAATCTATGAACGCCTGTCACAGAACAATCCTGGTGAGTTGTTCATCCTCCATGATGGGCCGCCCTACGCCAACGGGTCCCTCCACATGGGTCACGCCCTCAACAAAGTCCTGAAAGACATTATCAACAAGTATAAGTTACTGCGGGGACATCAAGTCCGCTATGTCCCCGGCTGGGACTGTCATGGCTTGCCGATCGAACTGAAAGTGCTACAAGCCATGAAATCCAAGGAACGTCAAAACCTGACGCCCTTAAAATTGCGCCAAAAAGCCCAAGAATTTGCCCTGAAAACCGTTGAAGAACAAAAAGAAAGCTTCAAACGGTATGGCGTCTGGGGAGACTGGGAAAATCCCTATCTCACCTTAAAACCCGAATACGAAGCCGCCCAAATTGCCGTGTTTGGGAAGATGGTCTTGAAAGGCTATATCTACCGAGGCCGGAAACCTGTGCATTGGAGTCCCAGTTCTCAAACCGCCCTCGCCGAAGCGGAATTAGAATATCCCGAAGGTCACACCTCGCGGAGTATCTATGCCGCATTCCATATCACAAAGTTAGCGGATGCCGCTGCCTCACTTCAACCCTACATGAAACAACTGTGGGTGGGAATCTGGACCACGACTCCTTGGACCATTCCTGGCAACTTAGCGGTGAGTGTGAACCCGCAACTCGACTATGCGATCGTCGAAACCGGACCGGACTATGAACCGGCATCCGGCAAATTCCTAATTGTCGCTGCGGAATTAGTCGATCGCCTCTCCGAAACCCTCGGAACACCACTGACAGTCCAAGCCAAAATCAAAGGCAAAGACTTAGAAGGATGTGAGTACAAACATCCCCTGTGCGATCGCACCAGTCCCGTCGTCATCGGCGGCGATTACGTCACCACCGAATCCGGGACCGGACTCGTACATACCGCCCCCGGACATGGTTTAGAAGATTACCAAGTCGGACAACGCTATGGCTTACCCATCTTAGCCCCCGTCGATGGCAACGGCAACTTTACCGAAGAAGCGGGAGAATTTGCCGGATTAAATGTCTTGGATGAAGGCAATGCCGCCGTCATCGAAGCCTTAAAAAAAGCCAAATCATTACTCAAAGAAGAACCCTACGTTCACAAATATCCCTACGATTGGCGCACCAAAAAACCCACCATCTTCCGGGCAACAGAACAATGGTTTGCCTCCGTGGATGGATTCCGCGACGAAGCCATGAAAGCCATTTCCGAAGTAAAATGGGTTCCCGCCCAAGGAGAAAATCGGATTGCGGCAATGGTATCAGAACGGTCCGATTGGTGTATCTCCCGCCAACGCAGTTGGGGCGTTCCCATCCCGGTCTTCTATGAAGAAGAAACCGGCGAACCTTTAATGACCGAAGAAACCATCGCTCATGTACAGGCCATTGTCGCCGAAAAAGGGTCTGATGCTTGGTGGGAATTACCCATCGAAGACCTCTTACCCGAACCCTATCGCAGCAACGGCAAAACCTACCGCAAAGGCACCGATACAATGGATGTCTGGTTTGATTCCGGTTCCTCCTGGGCCGCAGTCGTCGGGGGTCGCGAAGAATTGCGCTATCCCGCAGACCTCTATTTAGAAGGGTCTGACCAACATCGCGGCTGGTTCCAATCCAGCTTACTCACCAGCGTTGCCAATAATAGCATCGCCCCCTATAAAAGCGTGTTAACTCATGGATTTGTCCTGGATGAGAACAACCGCAAAATGAGCAAATCCCTGGGGAATGTCGTCGATCCGGCTATCATCATCAACGGCGGCAAAAACCAAAAAGAAGAACCCCCATACGGGGCAGATGTTCTCCGGTTGTGGGTTTCTTCCGTGGATTATTCTTCCGATGTTCCCATCGGAAAAAACATCCTCAAACAGCTATCGGATGTCTATCGAAAAATCCGCAACACTGCCCGATTCTTGTTGGGTAACTTAGATGATTTCGACCCAGCCAAAGATGCAGTTCCCTACGAAGAATTGCCGGAATTAGACCGCTATATGCTGCATCGGATGACGGAGATTTTTGCCGAAGTTACCGACGCCTTTGAGAGTTATCAATTCTTCCGCTTCTTCCAAACCGTGCAGAATTTCTGCGTGGTCGATTTGTCTAACTTCTACCTCGATATTGCCAAAGACCGCCTGTATATCAGTGCAGTCGATGCCAAACGGCGCAGAAGCTGCCAAACCGTGCTGGCGATCGCCCTAGAAAACCTTGCCAAAGCAGTCGCCCCCGTATTGTGCCATATCGCCGAAGATATCTGGCAAAATCTCCCCTATCCTACCCCCTACAACTCCGTCTTTGAAGCGGGTTGGGTCCAGGTAGAAGAACATTGGAAACAACCGGAACTCGCCAAAACCTGGCAAACCCTGCGCCAACTGCGCGGAGAAGTTAACCAAGTGCTAGAAAAGGCGCGTCAAGATAAGGCAGTCGGTTCCTCCCTAGAGGCGAAAGTCTTGTTATACGTTGAGGATATCCAACTGCGCCAAACATTACAGAAACTGAACCCAGCGCGATCGGTGGGAACCGTCGCCCCTGTCCCCAATCCCTGGTTGACTGTGGGATTCGTTGGGATTGCGATAGTCGCCTGGATTGTCTTAAGCGGCATTGTGGCTGGGATCGCCGCTTTTCCCTTGCTTCCGGCTTTACTGCAACTAATTGGCTTCGGATGGATTGTATGGTTTATCATCCGTTATTTCGTCCGCGACAATACCCGCAAAGAACTCAAAGATAAGATCACAAGGCTGCGTGAGTATATCTTCGGCGAAACCAAAACTATCGGCAACGGAGTAGACGAACTCCGGTATCTGTTCATCACCTCCCAAGTCGAAGTGCTAGACAACCCGCAACGACTGGAAGGGTTGAAATATACCGCACAAGTCAACGGATGGGGAATTGGGGTCGTGGATGCAGAAGGAGAGAAATGCGATCGCTGTTGGAACTACTCAACTCACGTCGGTGAATCCGAGGAAGATCCAACCATTTGCGATCGGTGTGTCGCCGCCTTAGCGGGTGAATTCTAAATCCAATCCCTATCAAGGTGTATTTGTAGGGGCGCAATGCTTGCGCCCTTGTAGGGGCGAATCGCGAATCGCCCCTACAGCAAACAGGCGATCGGGTAGAATCATTGCAGCAATTCCCAGTCACTCTCGGGAACACTATCCATAATGTTATTTGACAAAATTTGAACTTGTCCCGCCAAATCCGGGTGAGGAATTCTCCGTTTGATAGCAGGGTCTTGTGCACCATCAATCGCCCGAAAAATCACCTCAAATTGCTTGTTAGGCGGTAATTTGGGAATTGGTTTAAGATTTCCTAACCCATCGGTTTCTAAGATTAAACGTTCAGCCTGCATCATGAACTCCTTCTCATACCACGCCAAGCCCGCCAATTAATTGCTAACTGAGGACTAGAAAAATGGGCGGAAATAATTTGTAAGAATTTTTGAAAACGCCTACAGATTACAATTTACAAGTCTGGACGCGAGAGAATAAATATCGTTTCAAGCCTCAACCCGCTATATGGAAGAAGTCCTGGGGGTGACTGAGCTAGTGTAGCAAAAAGTTCCTCATAGTCCAACCATCTACCTTCCTTCGTTCGCCATCCGATGCGATCGGCCAGACGGGTTTCAGTTTCATAATCTGGTTCACCTCCGCATTCTTGCCAGATGCGCTTCTGAACCGAAAACCCAAAGCGGCCATTGCTGTATTCTAGCCAAAGGCTATCAATTTGGTGCAAATCTTCACAGGGGAATTGGTTGATAGAAGGCTTATCCAACCATTTCTGTTTTTCTCTCCTTGCCACTTGAAGCATCACTCGTGTAGTTTCTTCATCCGCCTCGCGCCATTTGCCTGCTTCCAGGAATTGCTGTAGTTTCTGATAGCGGGGGGAAACCTTCTGTTGAATGGGAGGTTGCAGCAGAGACAACCACTCACCCATCTCGCGCCATTTGCCTGCTTCCAGGAATTGCTGTAGTTTCTGATAGCGGGGGGAAACCTTCGTCGTCGGAACGGGAGTTTGCAGCAGAAACAACCACTCATCCATAGTTTGGGGTCGGTTTTGAGGCTTTAACTCCATTCCCTTTAACACGGCTTTGTTAACTGTATCGCTCAAACTCGGCACTAATTGTTTCGGTGGCACTAATTTTATATTTTCATAATTTCGGTCCAACGAACTGGCCGGACGTTCCCCCGTCAAGGCATAATATAAAGATGCGCTGAGGGTGTAAATATCCACAGTCGGTTCCCGAGACCCTTTCATCTGTTCTAAGGGTGCAAATGCTGGATTCCAGGAATGCTTAGAACTGACAGTAACCGGCATCATTTCTCCAGCAATTCCAAAATCAATCAGAACCGCTTGATCACCCCGAAACATAATATTTCCCGGATGAGCATCGCGATGGACTAATCCTGCCTCATGTACCCTCTGCAACGCCCCCCCAATCTGTTGAAAATATCTCACCGCTTCAGCTTCCGGTAACGGACCCTGACCTTGCACCCGGTGCCACAGACTCTCCCCAGGAATAAAATCCATCACCAGGCAGTGTGTATCCCCTTCTTCAAATAAGTCAAAAACTCGGACAATATGGGGATGGGGATTGGTGCAGAGTTTAGCAATCCGCTGTCCCTCTTTGATAAATCGGTCCACAAATTTAGGATATTCTGGGTCGAACTTCAGATGTTCGTTGGGGGTTTTGATGACAAAATCTTGGTCGAGTTTGAGGTGACGCGCTTGATAGGTAATGCCGAATCCCCCTTGTCCTAAAACCCGTTCGATGCGGTAATCTCGACTCTGCAATTGATATCCGTTCGACCAGACCATACCCGTTGTGGATAGAGAACAGGTTCTATTATGCCATAAAACAGTCCCCCACACCGCCTGTAGAGGCGATTCGCGAATCGGCCCTACAGGGCGTTAAATCGGATTTGTCCCCCAGTGGCAACAACCAACGGCCAATCGTTTAAACCCTAGCCCTCTCAAGGTGGGAAATTTCATCACAAAAAATCGTTGTTTCATGTAGGGGTTGGGTCTAATCACCCTCTTTAAACTCTCCTGTATTCCTGAAAATTATTGGATTAATTTTTTATAAAATTCTTTGATTAACTACCTAATAAACTCTTAATTTGTTGTATAATAGAACAAACCAAAACCAAGCATCTAGGATGGAATATGAATCCGTAAAAGCGGACTATGATGGCCCCTGGAAGGAAGCCCTCAACCTCTACTTTGAGCAATTCCTCAGCTTCTTCTTCCCCGACATTCATAGCCAAATCGACTGGAGTCAACCCTATCAGTCCCTAGACAAAGAACTCCTAGAACTAGGCCGCGACTCCGAGGTCGGCACTCAATTTCCCGACAAACTGTTTGAAGTTAAACTCATCACTGGCCAACTCCTGTGGATACTGATTCACGTTGAAATCCAGAGTCAGTATATTAAAGACTTCAATCAACGCATCTATCAGTACAACTACCGGGCCTTTGACCAATACAACAAACCCGTCGTCAGCATTGCCATTCTCGGGGATGATACCGCCTCATGGCGACCCACCGAATATGCTTATACCCTCGGGAGATATGAGCTTAAACTGAAATTTCCCACAGTCAAACTCCTAGACTACCAAACTCAGTGGGAACAGTTAGAATCAGAACAGAATCCCTTTGCGCTAATGGTCATGGCCCATTTAAAAACCCAGGCCACCAACCGCCAAATGGAAGAACGGAAACAGTGGAAATGGACCCTAATCCGTTCCCTGTTTGACCGAGGATATAGTCGAGAAGAAGTCGAGAACTTATTCCGGTTCATCGATCGCATGATGAGCTTACCGAAACAACTCGAACAACAATTAAGAACCCAACTCATTGAATATCGGGAGGAAAGACAAATGCCATTCATCAGTCCGATGGAAGAACTCATCCAAGAAGAAGCAATGGAACGCGGACTCCAACGAGGACTCGAACAGGGTACCTTGCGAAATCAGCGCGAGAATATCCTAGAGCTTTTGCAAGTCCGGTTTGGGGAAGTCCCTCAGTCCGTAGTAGAAGCGGTGAATCGTCTGGAGGAGATTCCGACTCTCAAACAGCTACATCGCCAAACCATTTCTGTGGGTTCCATAGCTGAATTTGAGCAACTCCTGAATCCCAGTACAGATAGCTAAGGTCGATTAACGCGATCGAATCAAACAAGTCCTAGGACCTTAGTTTAGTATTCAACGCAAGAGAGGTAAGAAATCGATTTCTTACCTCTCTTGGACTCCCAAATTCCTGTTTGACCGAGGATATAGTCGAGAGAAAGTCGAGAACTTATTCCGGTTCATCGATCGCATGATGAGCTTACCGAAACAACTCGAACAACAATTAAGAACCCAACTCATTGAATATCGGGAGGAAAGACAAATGCCATTCATCAGTCCGATGGAAGAACTCATCCAAGAAGAAGCAATGGAACGGGGAATACTAAAAACCCAACGGGAGAATATCCTAGACATTTTGCAAGTCCGGTTTGGGGAAGTCCCTCAGTCCGTGGTAGAAGAGGTGAATCGTCTGGAGGAGATTCCGACTCTAAAACAGCTACTTCGCCAAACCATTTCTGTGGGTTCCATAGCTGAATTTGAGCAACTCCTGAATGCCAGTACAGATAGCTAAGGTCGATTAACTCCATCGAATCAAACAATTCCGGGGAAGCCGGTACAGTATTAGATCCCCTAGGACCAGAAACCCGGTTTCTTCCCAAAACTGTGGGGAATTAGCAACAAATTAGGTGAGAAACCGGGTTTCTAACCTCTACTGTACCGGCGTCCTAGGACCTCTGTTTAGTATTCAATGCAAGAGAGGTAAGAAATAGATTTCTTACCTCTTGTAGGGGCGAGAAAGGGAATCACCCCTACCGTTTAAACCCCCGCCTGTTGTTGTTTACAATCCTGTTTTTAGGGTTGGATTGTTTCAGAGTTCGGGGTTTCGGGGTTCGATTGTGGTGCAGAATTGAAGTTTAAATAGGTCAATAATCCAATCATTAACGTTCCAATTGCCCCAATCGCAATGATGGCGTTGAACCATTCCATTGCATTCCAATTGGGTAGGGGAATCGATTTTTTAACGCCTAATAATTTTAACCATTCCTGCACGGTTTGGGTGCGATCGCCTCCATCGAGGGCCAGTCCTTTTAAGATGGCGTTGTTAGTGCGATCGCTGATTTGAGAATTAATCTTTTTGAGCGGAATTAATCCCACATCAGCATCTTTGCGTTTAATCGCACTCACCGGCACTTGTCCCGTCAGCAATTCATACAAAGTTGCCGCCAATCCATACACATCCGTATAAGTGCCGCACGGTCTCTTTTGAGAATACATTTCTAGGGCCGAATATCCCTCCGCACTATAGCGAGTCGTAGTCAAGGGATGGTCAAACGCCCTTGCTAATCCAAAATCAATTAACACCGCCTCGGCAGTCCCCCCGCGCAATACAATATTGTCCGGTTTAATATCCAGATGCAGTAACTGATGAGAATGCACCTCTATCAACGCCTCGCCAATTTGCTGAATATATTGCAAAGCTAACTTTTCTGGTAACTGCTTTTGGGCGCGACTGGCTAAATCCACTCCATCAATATATTCCATGAGAATACAGGGCACATCCCCTTTGTTCAAGAGTTCCTGAACCTGAACAATATGCCGATTATGACTGCACTTTGCCAGTTTCACCGCTTCATTCCAAAACTTGCACTCTAGGTCCTCAATTTCTGCTGGACTCAGTTGATGCAGCAAACTGTCATTGAGAGTTTTAATCGCGACAGCATTCCCATCGGCATCCTTCGCTTTATAAGTAATCCCAAACCGTCCTCTCCCCAGCACTTTCTCAATGGTATATCGGCCCCCTTGGATCGACTGCCCTACCGTTAAAGTCATGGCTGAACCCTCCCTTGACTTTTTCTTTGATTGTGACATAAAATTTTAAATTGGGCTAGGCATTGCCCAATCTGCCAGGAAAGACAAGGCGCTGACCTATCTTGCCTCGAACTCGGAATCATCTATAATTAACCCATCTTATCTCTTAAATCCTTATGCACCCACAACGAATTGAACCCGGTCCTGGACAAGAATCGGTTTGGGATTATCCCCGTCCTCCTCGGTTGGAAGAGGTTACCAAACATATCCAAATCATCTTTAATGGCGAAATTATTGCGGATACTCACCATGCCAATCGAGTCCTAGAAACTAGTCATCCTCCGGTCTATTATCTTCCGCCTGAAGATATTAAAATGGAATATCTCAGTCAAACGCCTCGGAGTAGTTTCTGCGAGTGGAAAGGGTCAGCGGGATATTACACGGTGACGGTTAAGGAAAAACAAGCGCCCAATTGTGCTTGGTTTTATCCGAGTCCAACTCCGGAATTTGAGGGCATTAAAGATTATGTGGCATTCTATCCAGAAGTGATGGATGTTTGCTATGTGGATGGGGAAGAAGTTCAACCTCAACCCGGTGGGTTTTATGGCGGGTGGATTACTTCGGATATTGTTGGACCTTTTAAGGGAATTCCTGGTAGTTGGGGTTGGTAGATTGCGAGGACCGACGGGGGTTTAAACCCCCGTCTAATCGCTAAAGTCGGATAAATCCGACTACGAATTTTGGGTTTATTTTTTAATTTTTATGGGGATAATTTTAAGTGATTTAAGGCTAAAAATACGGCGGCGACGCTTCCGGATACGCAGATTTCTCTTTGGGTGATTTTCTCTAAGATGGCATCAATGGGGACTAAAATGACTTCTATTTCTTCGGTAATATCTAAAATTTGCTGTCCTAAATTTTCGGCATCTTTGCCTAAAAAAATATGAATGGCATTGGTGTCTTTAACGGGATTATCATAGAGGGTGGCGAGTTTAATCAAGGTTGGGCAATGGTAACCTGTCTCTTCGGTCATTTCACGCGCTGCTGCTGCTTCTGCTTTCTCGGTTTCTGGATTGAATGCACCGGCAGGTAATTCTAACAATATTTCCCCGACTCCATGCCGGTATTGGCGCACAAATACGATTTCTTGCTGGGGGGTAACGGGAACGACTAAGGCAATATCTGGACGGACGTTCACGAAGAAATCATCGATAATTTTGCCGGTTGGCAGTTGGATTTCATCTTGGCGAACTTTGCACCATTGGTTGTCGAAGACTAGGCGCGATCGCAACTGTTTCCATTTCTTCAATTCTTTCATAAAATAAAACAAGTCTCTCTTTTACAAGAACCC
Source organism: Laspinema palackyanum D2c (assembly GCF_025370875.1). NCBI lineage: Bacteria > Bacillati > Cyanobacteriota > Cyanophyceae > Oscillatoriales > Laspinemataceae > Laspinema > Laspinema palackyanum. The sequence goes on along the minus strand of NZ_JAMXFD010000031.1, from coordinate 31,415 downwards.
TACCATGATGACGGATAAAATTACTGTAATCCAAGGCGATATTACTAAACAACAGGTGGATGCGATCGTCAATGCCGCCAATACCAGTCTATTAGGCGGAGGCGGTGTTGATGGTGCCATCCATCGGGCGGCCGGTTCCGGTTTATTGGCCGAATGTCGCACTCTGAACGGTTGTCAAACTGGTGAAGCTAAGATGACTCGCGGGTACAATCTCCCGGCAAAATATGTGATTCATACAGTTGGCCCTGTCTGGAAAGGGGGCAGGAATCATGAAGATGAATTGCTGGCAAGTTGTTATTATGAGAGTTTAAAGTTGGCGGAAAAACATCAGTTAAAAACTATCGCTTTTCCGGCCATTAGTACGGGAGTTTATGGTTTTCCAATGGAACGGGCTGCTGCGATCGCTGTGAAGACGGTGCAGCAATTTTTAAGCAAAACGACTGCGATTTCTGAGGTGCGATTTGTCTGTTTTAGCAATGAATCCTATCAGTGCCATTTAAGGGCGATCGCATCCCAAGAAACATAGTCAAAAACCATCCAATTGTTAACATAAAAACCCGCACCCTAAAGGGTGGGGCTATACGGACGAAGCCCGCCTGCGCGGGCTAATAGAGAAAACCGGCTTGAAACAAGGTTTAACCGACCCAATCAAATCCTTATTCTCTGTAGGCACGTTCTGCCGTCCAATGACGGTCCGAAGATGCATAAACCTTTACCCCGTCTAATCCCGCCATTCTTATCATTTCGTCAACCTCTTCTATCCTAAATGCAGCTATCAACGAATCCCGAAATAACTGGGTTTGATAGTCATCATATTCCGGTCCAATTCGGGCGACAATTTTATCTACGGTTTCTATATCCTTGGGTCGCATTAAATCTCGGATAAATATCCCGCCCTTGGGTTTTAAAACTCGTTTCAGTTCTCGGAAAAATGGCATCGGGTCCGGGAGATGATGGATGATGCTATTGGAAATGATTATATCAAATGTGCTATCGCCATAAGGCATCTGTTTTGCATCGATATACTCTAACTGGATTTGGTCTTGTACTCCCGCAGACTGTACATTTTCTTGTCCGACTTTTAACATATTGTGCGACAGGTCGATCGCCTTGATGTGCCACTGAGGACGACGCTGCACGATTAAAATGGGAATTCGCGCTGTACCCGTTCCCGCATCTAGGACTAAGGCGGACTCGGGACCAACTGCGATCGCACTCTCAGCAAAAGCTGTATTCACCTCCAGAAAATCCATCCTGTCATACGCCGTCGCATCTTCCCAACTATCCATCACTTCCGCTTCTAGCACTCGTTCCATTCTCTCACCTGCTGCTAAGACTTGATATTGCTATTTTAGGGTGGATTTGTCCTTGCACCCAGGGTTGCTAAACTCTTAACTATCAATTGTAAATTGTTAACTGCAATCAGCAATGAGGTCAAGAATCAAGGGGCGTAAAGTGACTTAGATCACTGATAATGATCAACAAGTCACTATAATAGATTTAAAGTGAAGTCGGTATGAGTTTGAATAAAGCGATGACAAATCCAGCAGTAGAAAACGTTGTGATTATCGGATCTGGCCCTGCCGGATTCACTGCCGCCATCTATGCGGGACGGGCGAATCTAAAACCCGTGGTTTTTGAAGGGTTTCAAATGGGGGGGATTCCTGGGGGTCAATTAATGACCACCACAGAAGTGGAGAATTTCCCTGGGTTTCCCGAAGGGATTACGGGACCGAAATTAATGGAACGGATGAAACTCCAGGCGCAACGCTGGGGGTCCGAATTGTACACGGAAGATGTGCAATCGGTGGATTTGACTCAGCGGCCCTTTGTGATCCGTTCAGAGGAACGAGAAGTCAAGGCCCATACCGTGATTATTGCTACAGGGGCCACGGCCAAACGCTTGGGATTATCGAGTGAACACCAGTTTTGGAGTCGAGGGGTCTCTGCCTGTGCGATTTGCGATGGGGCCAGTCCCATTTTTAAAGGGGTCTCATTAGCGGTGGTAGGTGGCGGAGACACTGCGGCGGAAGAAGCGGTGTATTTAACCAAATATGGGACTCATGTTCACCTGTTAGTCCGTCGGGAGGAAATGCGCGCCTCCAAAGCGATGCAAGACCGGGTTTTGAAGAATCCCAAAATTACGGTTCATTGGAATACGGAGACGGTGGATATCTTCGGAAATGATGACCGGATGGAGGGGATTAAAGTTAGAAATATCAAAACCGGAGAAGAAACCGATTTGCAGGTTCGCGGATTGTTTTATGCGATCGGTCATACTCCGAATACCCAACTCTTCAAAGGTCAACTGGAACTGGATGAACTCGGATATATTGTTACCAAACCGGGCAATGTCGAAACCAGCGTAGAAGGGGTTTATGCTGTCGGAGATGTCCAGGACCATGAGTTTCGCCAAGCGATTACCGCAGCGGGAACAGGTTGTATGGGGGCGATGTTAGCGGAACGGTGGTTATCGGTGAATGGGTTAGTTCAGGAGTTCCATCAAACGGAAGCATCGGAGAAAGCGCCGGAACCGGAAAAGGAACAAAAATCTGACACGGAAGAGAATTTCGACCCGGCGGCAACGCGCCATGTGGGCGGGTTTGCGTTGCGGAAGTTGTACCATGACAGCGATCGCCTGATTGTGGTTAAATATTCTGCCCCTACCTGTGGTCCTTGCCATACCTTGAAACCGATTCTGAGTAAAGTGATTGATGAATTTGATGGCAAGGTTCACTATGTCGAAATCGACATCGAAGCAGACCCAGAAATTGCAGATAATGCCGGAGTAACGGGAACACCAACGGTGCAGTTCTTTAAGGAAAAGGGCTTAGTGGATCAAATCCGGGGGGTCAAGCAAAAAAGTTTGTATCGAGAAATGATTCAAAACTATTTGTAAGGATTGAGTCAGAGGTTTGTTTTTGTGGGGTGGTTGATTGACTGCCCCACTTTAACGACTGAAGTCGGGACGTTGAACATGAGGGAACGACTGAAGTTGTTACTACGAACTAAGAGGAACGACTGAAGTCGTTATTACGAACATGAGGGAACGACTGAAGTCGGGACGTTGAACATGAGGGAACGACTCATGACAAATCTATCGCATCCATAAGCGGCGTTGCCATGCTTTTAAAAAGAGCAATACGGGAAACTGGTAATATTCAACCATTAGCCAGAGGACGATGGTGAGGTGGGCGACAAAAGTGGCGACGGTCCAAAAGGCGGGAACCCAACTTAAACTACTGCCGGGGACTGGGGGGAAAATATAGGCCCCGAGTCCGACTAAGAGGGTGGGGAGGGTAATGATGGCGATCGCAGCGATGCCAATTTCCCATCCGAATTCTACCCCTTCCCGAGGCAGTCCTTGCCATTGGCGACCATTCCAATGCCAGGTAATTGGTGGTAGACTATCAGCTAAACTGATGGCATTTTGGTCGAGGTTTGCGGTAAAAATGCGGCTGCAAAAGTTACAACCAAAGGCATCCATCATCGCCAGGTTAGAGAGTTCGCCATAGCGACAAACCGGACAACGATAAGCGCCGTAATAGCTTAACGGAATCGGTCCGGGTAGAGATTTGCGGTTTATTCTATCCTCTGGGTTGGTTCCGAAATGTTGCTGGGTCATGGTGTCCCTTTGAATGCTTGATGTGAAGGTAGCTTTATTTATAGTAAACAAATTGATGAGGGATAACGACTAATACTCCATACGGTATTTAAAGGTCTATCAAAACTTCTTGTAGGGACTTCGATGATTGCGCCCGTGGGGGCGCAATCATCGAAGCCCCTACAAATACAGCTCGTTTTTATAGACTTATCAGTACCATATTCCGTATAAAGTCTACAAAAACCCTCACCCTCAAGGGTGGGACCCAGGGGCGGGCGGCAGGAAAGCGTTTTCAAAAACAAAAAAGACGCGCAATAGGCGCGTCTTTAAGCTAAAATTCAGCGAGAAAATAGAGAATTCTCTCTATTACCGGCCGGCGTGATAATCTTTGAAGGATTTGTAACCGTTTTGCTCATCGTAGAGGTGACACTTATCGGTAATTTCCTTCATCAAAGACCAGGAAAACCGGCTTTTTTGAAGGTATTTGCCCCAATTTTGCTCCAGACTTTGATGCGCTTTCCGTAAGTTGTAAGACGGAATGGCGGTGGAGAGGTGATGGGGAATATGGACGTTAATATCGTGACAGAGGAATTCCACCCAGCGTGGGTAATCACAATGAACGGTCCCGTTTAATTGGGCTTTTGCTTCATACCAATCTTCGGGGAAAGCAAAGGAAATATTCGGGGTGGTATGGTGAACAATGGTGAAGGTGCTCATCCAGAAATGGTAGACCATCCAAGGCATCAGCCAAAATTTGACGAATCCCCAAATTCCGGTGGTGGCAATTAGGGTGGGGAAGGCGATCGCAGCAAATGCGATGACCACTAAGGCCGAAAATTTAACTTGTTCCCGTTTTTTGCCTTCATAACGCCACCAATCAAAGTGCAATCCAGCCCAGTGAACGATGGAACCCATCCACCAGAAGCGTCCCCGCAGGAACCGATAAAAGGTTTTCATAAAAGTGCTGAGATTTTCATAAACGTCCGGCAACCAAGGTTCCCAGGCATTATCTTCCAGCAGTTTATTCGTGTGTTTGTGGTGGTGATTGTGACCAATTCGCCAGCCATGAAACGGGTAAATTAAGGGCAGCATCATCACATGGCCGACCAAATCATTAACCCATTTGCGATTGGCAAAAGATCGGTGACCACAATCATGGGCAATCACAAAAAAACCCGTTAGGGCTGTTCCCGTATAGATCCACAGGATCGGCAACAAAAATGCGGGAGAAACGGCTAATGCCCAGTAGCCGAGGGCGACTAATAATACATTGATAATAACTCTAGTCCATGCTTTCCGCCGATTTTTGAGAAATACATCTTTCGGCAAGGTGCTCAAAATATCTCTCAGACGTAGAGAAGAGGGGAAGGAATCTGATTCCAGTGTTTGAGGGGTTACTTGAGGCTTTAATGTTGATGCTGTCATCTATTAAATCTAACTTCTTCGGTTGCTAATCGTATGAATCCCCCGATCGCCGCAGGATAAATTCCTGCTGACTCAAGGGGTGAGTAGCAGGGCCGTCTTGCGTGCAATCTGATGATTAATGAATGCCTGTTCAGGGCAAAATACAGACCACAAACTCCGTATCCCTGGGGTTTAGAAACCTGGCACGTCATAAAACTTTACCTTTTATAGCACATCTTGCGATGGCACAGCAGGAATTTTTAGATTCAGGATTTTTCCCTCACATTTTCCCTGGGGGGATTGACGAAAGACTTTTATTATGCAGTATCCCAGAATAGATGAAAAACGGGCAGGGGGTAGACTCACCGGGAACAGTGTGGAGGACACATAAGGGGGGTCCCACTGCCCCGGTCCGAGTGGGGCTGCCTTAATTTTGCGAAGAAGAAGCTGGAACGGAACTCTTTGGGTTGGATTGGTGCTGTTTCAGGGTTTGCAACTGTTGCAGCAGGTAGTCTGCTTCGGCGTGTAAGTGCAAAAACTTGACCTGCTGATCAGCCTGGTAGAGGGATTTGAGCATTTTAATCAGGCGATCGCCATTATTCTGGGAAGCATTAGAAGCGATCGCAACGCTAGAGGCACTCTGAACGGTTTCGGAGGTGGGTCGGCTCGAAATAACAGTGGGCATCAGTCGTTTTAAGTTTAGTAATTTTTACTTAGTCGAAGCACCTGGTTATTTTATCCCAACTCCAGAAAAAAAAAGCATCGAATTTATCAAAATCCCAAAATTTTGGTCATTGGTCCTTGGTCCTTGGGCCTTTTGTCCTTTGGATAGTTGAATACTCAGAACAAACCCCCAACCCCCAACCCATGACCAACGACCAGCGAACTTTTGACGAGTGGGCTACACTTAGATTAGACTGTAAGGCTATTTGAAGTCCCAAGAATTAACACACGGTGACCCTGAGTTATTCTCCCGTTCCCTCCCCAACTTCCGGTGCAACTCCAGCAGATGCCCCACTGCGGTCCTCATACTGGCCCGGTCTTATCGAGGCTTACCGGCAGTATCTGCCCGTCAGCGACCACACTCCAGTCGTTACCCTCCAAGAAGGTAACACTCCCCTGATTCCCGCCCCAGCGATCGCCGAGATCATCGGTAGACAGGTGCAAGTTTACGTCAAATATGACGGTCTCAATCCCACCGGCAGCTTTAAAGACCGGGGGATGACGATGGCTATTTCCAAAGCCAAAGAGGAAGGGGCCAAAGCTGTCATCTGTGCCAGTACCGGCAACACCTCCGCCTCCGCTGCTGCCTATGCTAGACGCGCCGGAATGCGGGCATTTGTCCTGATTCCCGATGGCTATGTCGCCCTAGGCAAACTCGCCCAAGCCTTACTCTATGGTGCAGAAGTCTTAGCTATTAAGGGAAATTTCGACAAAGCCCTAGAAATTGTCCGGGATATGGCCGAACAATATCCCGTTACCTTGGTCAACTCCGTCAATCCCTATCGCCTCGAAGGGCAGAAAACCGGGGCATTTGAGGTGGTGGATGCCTTGGGTAACGCCCCCGATTGGCTGTGCATTCCGGTGGGTAATGCAGGCAATATTTCCGCCTATTGGATGGGATTTTGTCAGTATCATCAAGCCGGTAAATGCGATCGCCTGCCGCAAATGATGGGCTTTCAAGCTGCCGGTGCAGCCCCCCTCGTCAACGGTCAACCTGTGGCAAATCCCGAAACCCTCGCCACCGCCATCCGCATCGGAAATCCGGCGAGTTGGGACAAGGCGATCGCCGCCCAAGAGTCCTCCGGAGGCAGTTTTAATGCCGTCACCGATGACGAAATTCTCGATGCCTATCGTCTTTTGGCTTCCCGGGAAGGGGTATTCTGCGAACCTGCCTCCGCTGCCTCGGTTGCGGGATTACTCAAGGTCAAAGACCAAGTACCCACCGGGGCCACCGTCGTTTGCGTCCTCACCGGCAATGGACTCAAAGACCCGGATACCGCGATTAAACATAGCAACAATCCCTTTAAACAAGGCATTGAACCGGAAATCGAAGCGGTAGCAAAAGTGATGGGATTTTAGGTTCTAGTCCTGTCAAGGTGTATTTGTAGGGGCGCAATAGGGGTTACTACAAACGGTTGTAATGACTCCTTCACCGAGTCATCGAAGAAATAACCCCTAAAGGGGTTACTACAAACGTTTGTACAGGTTTTCTAACACCTTGGGGAAAGGGGGTGCATCAAACCGATGCACCCTGTTGATGTTTTAGTCTTCAGTCTTGGGGTTTAATGCGGTGCCACTGACGAGACGGGCTAAGTCCAGATTTAGACCAGATTTCGTTCCCGGTTGGCCTTTTTTCAGGAGTTCCACCGTATCTCCGAGGGCGCTGGTTAAACTCTGGCGGGTTTGTTCATGACTGGCTTTTTCCGCTTCCAGGCATTCCGTCATCCGGGACAATTCTTGGGCGAGGCGATCGCGTTCCATTAAAGCTTCAATCAATTTTCCCTTCACTTCATCCAGTCCCATTCCGGCCAATTCTTGCAACAGTTCCGAGGGGGCGATTGCCCGAGGCAAAGAGGCGGGACCCGCTTGCAACTGTTCCAGTTCAGCCTTCAGGGTGGCGATCGCCTCCGTCAACTGTTCTACCTGGGTTCGCCGTTGCTGCCCTTCCGTCGTGTAAAGTCCCCGCCAGCGATCGGCACCCGCTTCTGCCGCATCCCGTTCTTTTTCCACACGAATGATTTCCTGTTTCAGGGATCTAATTTCTTCCAACCACTGCGAAACATTCTCCGACATTGGCAACTACTCCCAATCAATTTTCCACCGGACTACCCCAGGAGAAACCCAGTTTCTAGGGTTCGGCTGAGCTCTCTAATCATGACAAACTGACCCGGTTTTACAGAAACCCGGTTGATCTGCATCAGTCCTATTAAACTCTAGTTAAGCTTAAGAGTGTAAATTAAGATGGGTAGAGGTTTAGTTTTTTTCCAATCCAATCCCCTGGGATTTGCGATCGCCCAGGGATAGCAATCAGCCGAACTCAGCCCAAGCTGGGGTCAGGAATGGCATTTTAACCGCGTCATCTAACACAGAGGGAGCCACCGCGTCGTGAAGTTGCCCAAATTATCTCTCAGAAGTTTCCTCGTCCGGTTGAGAAGGATTGGGGTGCAGATGGGTCCCTCCTTTCAACCCCTGGTTCGGTTTTTGCAGTTCTTTTCCTATCTAAAATTTTCGACCCTGTGCGAAGTTGCCGATCGCGCCAGCCAACAGCGCTTAACGGGTTTATCCGCAGAAATGGCCTATCATGCGATGTTATCGCTGTTTCCCGCTATTCTAGCAGTCGTTGCTTCCATTGCTTTATTTGAAGGCTTACAAGCCACTTTGTTTAATCTAGCTAATCAACTGGCTGAGGTGATTCCCCTTGAAGTTTGGAACACGATTCGAGGGTTGATTCGAGAAATTCTCCAAAGTCGCAATCAGGAAGTGTTTTCCCTGGGGTTTGTCGCGACGCTTTGGGTTTTTTCTGGTGTCATGGGTGCGGCAATGGCAGCTTTGGATCAAATTCACCAAATTCCTCATAAACAAAGGCGGCCTTTTTGGAAGGCGAAACTGGTGGCGATCGGTCTGGCGATGGGGAGCATTATTCTGTTTATTGTCGCCTCGTTTTTAATTTTTATTAGTGACTGGGTAATTCAATTACTCGCTCGTCGCAGTTGTTTAATCGATTCGGGTCAAAATTGTTTATTTGAATCGGGGTTTCTCTGTCTGTTGCAACCCTTAGAGACTTGTCCTCTGGAAGGACGATTGTTAGAGGTGTGGCATTTTTGGAGTCGTCCCCTGACGTTACTGATTGTTTCGGTTGCCTTTGCCTTTATTTATCGGTTTGGTCCCTCCCACCGTCGGCGGGATACACCCCTGGTTCCCGGTGCTTTTATTGCGGCTATTTTATGGGCGATTATTTCCAGTTTATTTCGGCTTTATGTGGCGCATTTTGGAAATTATAACCGGACTTATGGGGCGGTAGGGACTATTATTATTTTGCTGTTATGGCTTTATTTAAGTTCATTGGTGACCCTTTTAGGCGCTCAACTTAATGTGACAGTTGGGGCGGCTATGCGTCGTGATCGGGCCATTTACTATCGGTTGAAAAATTCTGATTCGAGTCAGTAATTGTGGGTATTCTAGGGGGAGGGACGGGGGTATTGGTGAATTTAAACAGGGGGAACGACAGGAAGTCGTTACTACGAGCAATTAAGAACGACTGAAGTCGTTAATACGAACTAAGAGAACGACTAAAGTTCGTTTTTTTAGTCGGTTTTAACCGACTTTAGCTGTTAGGTTTAAACCCCCGCCGGTTGTCGTTACTACGAACGATTAAGAACGACTGAAGTCGTTAATACGAACTAAGAGAACGACTAAAGTTCGTTTTTTTAGTCGGTTTTAACCGACT
>NZ_JAMXFD010000031.1:0-21857 GCF_025370875.1 Laspinema palackyanum D2c | reverse complement strand
TTAGCTGTTAGGCCGCCAATCGTTTAAACCCCCGCAGGTTGTCTGAACAGGTGAAGATGAATAATAGGGTTGATTTAATAGCGTCTCGGGGTTTGGAGGCGATAAAGGACCCCGAAGGTAATAGACAGAAAAATTAACAGCCAGAGGACACCACTGGAAATTCCGGTCAAAATGCGGAGACCTCTGAGTACCCAGAGGGCTAGAGTAAGACCGGCAATGCTCCAAAATACCCCTAATACGATCTGCTTTTGATTCAAAGGTTTAATCTGATGTCAAATTGTCATGTAAAATGGAATTATAGCAGATTTTAGGCGCAAAGGGATAAACGGATGAAATCTGAGAACTTTTGTGATTTGCCATAAGATTTGGGGTGGGGTGGCGATCGCCCCTAAGACATCCGTAGAATCCTCAATTGCCAATTTTTTACCGAAAATCTAAAATCTAAACTTTCCCCTCTAAAATCTACACCTGCGATCATGCCAACCCGTCACACCCTGAATTTCCCTGATCTCCAGCTTTCTTATCTGGAATGGAATCGAGGAAAAGAGCCGTTATTGTTGTTGCATGGGTTGGGAGACCATGGGCTGGTTTGGTCCAGTTTAGGGGAATACCTGAGCGATCGCTATCATATTATTGCACCGGATCTGCGAGGGCACGGTTATAGCAGTAAACCCCTGAAGGGTTACACCACTTCAGATGTACTCGGCGATCTCGAAGGATTATTTGAGCATCTCAATTGGCGATCGGCTCATGTTTTGGCTCATTCTTGGAGTGCGAAAATTGCCCCGATTTGGGCGCGATCGCATCCTGAGCGTTTTAACAGCATGATTCTGGTGGACCCCATCTTTATCACCAAAATGCCATCGATCATGAAGCTGAGTTTTCCCATCCTTTACCGGACTTTAGCTTGCCTGAAAATGATGGGTCCCTTTCCCAGCTATCAAGCAGCACAGGTGCAGGCGCAGCAGTTGGATCAGTACAGCGGGTGGAGTCCCTTGCAACAACAGGTTTTTCAGGAAGGGATTGAGGAAAAACCCAATGGAGAGTGGGGGAGTAAGTTTACGATCGCCGCCCGAGATGGCATTTTTGAGGATGTTCTGCGCGTGGATGGATTAACCGAACCCCTAAGTACCCCGACCCTATTCATTCAACCCGAACAGGGTGTTAATCGCGCCGAATGGCAAATGAAACCTTACAAAACTTATCTCAAAAATCTGACTCTCCATCGGATTGCGGGCAATCACTGGCCGTTTTTAGCCACTGCAGAGACTTTCAATGCGATCGTTGCCGATTTTTTAACTGGGGTTTCTACAAAAAAGTCCGGTGATTAGGGGCCTAGCCCCGATTGGAGAGTAGACAAATTCCCCTAAGAGTTGTTATCACTTGAGGGGTTATACATCCGAGGGGTATTACCCCACATCTTGACGCTTTACACTTCTACATGAGAATCTGTTCCCCTAAAGCACGGAGAAAATACTAATGACTGGCTCGAATTTAACCTTTAATTTTACCGGACTGTCCAGGCCCAAATCAGCAGAGGAAGAGACTCTGCTGAGTCGAACGCATTTAGAGAATGCAGTAGCAATCCGATCCACAGAAACAGAACCCTTAATGGAGTGGATCAGCGATCAAACCGAACTCAACAGCGATCGCCTCTGGGAAGAGGCCCTGCGGCAACTGGGTCAAGAACTAGAACAACGCAGACAACAGCAAGGACTCTCTCGCGAAGAACTCTACAACCTGACCCATGTCCCCCAATATCAGATCCGCGCCCTCGAAACCGGGTCCATTGAGAAATTACCCCAAGATATCTACGTCCGAGGGTTTATCCGTCGCCTTGGAGATGCCTTGGGATTAGATGGGGCCGCCTTAGCCGATTCTTTACCAGAACGCAATCCCATCGAAACCGTCGTGGATTCGACAAGACCCTCAAAATTTGCCTTGAGCTTGTCACTGAGCCCGATCCATCTTTACCTCGTCTATGGCGTGATTTTAGTCAGTGCAATCCTGGGATTGTCTTTCCAAAAATCCCATAACCCATCGATCTCCCCATCCAATCCATCCCTTTCCAATCCCGTGGATGTCAACCCCTAAAAAAACGGCTAAATCTGGCTAAATCTTGTCAAGGCAGGGATGATTAATTAAATAAGTGAACACCGCTGGGTTATTGAGCCCGAGGGTATTGTCTCAAATCGTCAATTCCAATCGCGCAATTCCCCCAGAATGGTGCCGTAGCAGTGGTTAATCCGATGGGTTTCCGTCATCGTGGGGATACCGTCCGGTTGAATCCACAAGTGGAGGACCAGCCCGTACTTGGGGCCCTGTTCAGACCAACCCCAAGCCGAGTGGACGCTCAAAATAGCTCCGGATGGGCAGATCAAGAATTGGAAACCTGATAGAGAGTCAGGCTGGGGTGCCTCTATATTGTACTCAAGAGGCCGAAGCCTCAACCTTGACCGATCGCGCAAGACGAATCTATCCCGAAGGAAACTTCTGGAGAATCGGAATTCGTCGTGGTTTTGGTGCGATCGCGCCGATATGCTCTAAAAATACTTCCCTAAACTTATCAAAGCTGATGAATAATATTTCCACCCCTGCTTTAGCTTTACCTCAGATACTCCGAGCCATCTTATTATCCTGGGGGGCGATCGCCGCCTTAACTCCCTCTCCAGCAATGGCGATCGCCGAACCGGACGTTCAACCGGAAACCCCGACCCACAGAGACCTTCCCCAGGGAGGTCTCTCGTTTGTAGAAGAACCTTTATTTGTCCCCTCTGACAAGACCTTGGCCCTCGAAACCCAGGGGGAAGGCATCTCCGACTCCTTGACCCCCGCAGAAAGGGGCCCGGTCCCCGAAATTTCGCCAGAGCAACCGCTTCTGAGCGCCGACCTATTGGCGCAGACTGCCACGGGTTGTGCCGGAGGGATGAGAGTAGAATCGGTCCGAGGCAGCGTCACCTTTGAAGGCCGTCCCATTCAAGTTGGGGACTGTTTCCAACCGGCGATCGGTACCTGGATCGCCGCAGAGAACTCCAGCGCTCGTTTGCGATTTGACAACTTTCGGGGCAGCCTAGAAATGGATGAAATCAGCGAATTTGAGATCGAAAGTCTTGCGGAGGGTAATGTCGATCTATTTGTACGCCAGGGACAGGTCAGATTTTCCCTGGGACGGTTAACCCGTGATTTGGCCACCGAACTGGATGGAGAGGCGATCGCCATGAAGACCCTCCCCTTCTCCCTAGAAGACCCCCTGTTAACCCAGGACCGTACTGGAGATTCCCCCTTCAGAGTCCGGACACCCACCGGCGTTGCCGGGGTGCGCGGCACCTCATTTGGAGTTGATGTCGGACCCAACGGTCAAACCGGAATTCGGACCGTCGATGGCAGCGTCAGCGCCACAGCACTCGGACAAGAAGTCTTGCTCGGTAACGGTCAATTTACCGTCATTGCCCCCGGTTTGGCTCCCACTGCGCCCCAACCGATTCCTGCCGACTCCAAATTTGAATTACTCGTCACCCAACCCCGGGGATCCAGTCGAGTTCTCATTCACGGTAAAATTGATAGTCCAGATATCTTGTTACTCAACGGTGAACCTGTTGTTACCAATCCCGATGGCAGTTTTTCTCTGTTGATCCCCAGACCTGCCTCCCGACGACTCCGGTTCGTCGTGCGTGGACCGGCAGTGCGAGAACGAGTCTATTCGATTCCGGTTCAATAAATCATCCAAATTCTTCAAATCTGGATTCCTTTCTATGGAGTTATTGGGGCATTTATTTTGTGGGATTTCGACAGTGGCTACAAGGTTATTTTAAAACTCATCATCCTTTGTTCCCCGGGGCGATCGCCGCACTGATTTCCGTGACAATGGGGCTAGGGGGTGCATGGCAACCCCTAGAACGGTTGGGGTATGGGGTCTTGTTTAATCTTCGTCCCGAACTCAAATGGAATCCCCGGATTACAGTGATTGCCATTGATGGCAAGAGTTTACAGGATTACGGACAGTTCCCCTGGTCTCGCGATCGCTATGTCGAACTTCTGAATGCTCTCAACAATTCTTCCCCTGCGGCCATTGGTTTTGATATTCTGTTTTTGGACCCGAGTCCTCAAGATGAATCCTTTGCTCGCGCAATTCAAGCCAATGGCAGAACGATTCTCGCTAGTGCCGGTCCCGAAGAAGAACCCTTACCCGTTTTAAAAGATGCAGCAGCGGCGATCGGTCATATTCTTCATGAACCCGATAGTGATGGCATTAGCCGTCAAGGAACCGTTTGGTTTAATGGGATACCGACCTTGAGTTTAGCCGGGGTGCAAGTTTCGGAAAATCAAAGCCCTGAAACGTTATTAAATCAAATTCCACCCCAGGCTATTGTTAAGCCTTATCCCGAGTTTGACTTTCAAAATGTCTGGATTAATTGGCCGGGAAAAATACAGCAAGTCCCGACTTATTCATTCGTGGATGTGGTCGAGGGTCGCGTTCCTCCCAATGCCTTTGATAATCAAGTGGTCTTAGTCGGATTTGTGGCGACGGGGATTGATCGCAAAATTTCGCCCCTTCAGCCGATTACCGGGGTCTATGTCCATGCAGCGATTTTGGATAATGGGTTAGAGGGACGGTTTTTAAAACGGCTTTCCCCAGTCATGACGGGGGTGATTTTAATTGGGATTAGTTTATCCATGAGTTGGGTATGGAGCGATCGCGGTCTGATGCGCTTCGGATTGGCACAACTTCAGATTGCAGCGGCAGTGGGGTTTCCTCTGGCTTGGTTTGCCATCGCTTTAGGGGCTTTTACTTGGGGAAATTGGTGGATTCCCGTTGCTGCACCCATCGGCACCATGCTGTTAGCTGGAATCATTGTTCAACTGCGCGATCGCTACGAAAAACAACAGCTGATGCAGCTTTTTGCAAAACAGATTTCTCCCGAAATGGCTCGTGTAGTTTGGGACCGTCGGGATGAAATTTTTAACCAGGGAGATTTACCGCCTCAAGAACTGATTGCGACGGTTTTATTCATGGATATTCGGAGTTTTACGACTATCTCTGAAAGTTTACCTCCCCGGGAGTTACTCTCCTGGCTTAATGATTATTTGGATGCGATGTCTGAATGTATTATGGAGCACGGGGGAGTGATTGATAAATATATTGGCGATGCCATTATGGCGGTGTTTGGTCTGCCCTTTCCTCGCCAAAATCCGGAGGAGATTCAGGCGGATGCTATGAATGCGATCGCTGCTTGTTTAGCAATGGATGCGAGGCTGAAAGAACTCAATCAACGGATGAAAGCGGAAGGAAAACCGTTGATTCAAGTCGGCATGGGGATTCATACAGGTCCGCTGATTGCAGGGAGTGTCGGGGGTAAACAACGGGCCAATTATTCGGCGATCGGGGATACGGTGAATGTGGCGGCACGAGTAGAACCGCTGAATAAAGAGATTGTTGCTTATAATCTGTATCACCTCTTGGTTACTGAAGAAACCTATAATTACGTCTGCGATCGCTATCAAGGCGTTCAAGTTACTGAACTTCACCTGCGCGGTAAACAGCAGGAGACAATTATTTACTCCATTTTAGGGGAACGACCCGACGAAGATTCGCCCAATTCCTCGGTTTAATGATCGGGTTTAGCCCTATTCCTCAATTCTAAATTTAAAAACAATCCCACCCCTTACCACGGAACCGCTGTGTTATTGGGTCTACAATGACGGACCTCACAACTGAACAATTAACTTACCCTGATTCAGGAAAGAGAGGGTAGGGTTTGCCATTTCTTAATTGCAAACTCTATCCACGGGATTTAGGAGGAGGGGTTCCTGGAGGAGATTTTTGGGCCGTTTTAGGATGATTACCTTCTAAGTTAGGTTTTCGGTCTTGGATATTAGAGTTACAACAAGGTGTAGACTGATGTGAATTGCAGGGCTTTTTAGATTTTTTAGGCTTTAAAACTTCAAGGGTAAAGAGAATAAACAAAAGCGAAAAAACCAGAATTGCCATAATAGTTGAACCCTTAAAAACAAGGTGTTTTGAAAAAATTAAGCCTTGAAATTGCCAGAATGTATCAAATAATGCCGGAAATTGTTCAACAATTTTTGACTGTTTCAGCCGAAGAGTTTGCCGATTAAATCAGTGCAGAATCTGATTATTTGAGACTAGATTCAGGGTTTAGACGGGTTTGGAGTTGGACAAAGCGCTAGTTTTACAAAACTTGGAGAATCAGTCATTTCACAGAGGACCTGACAGGGGTACAGGCCCCAAAAAAGATAACTGAGGGGGCATTGCTACATTTATACTCACTTTTTTTAAACATAGACTGAGCATTTAATATCTTTCATGCTCAGTACGGACAATCCGGACAACCTGGTTTTATTTGAGTTTTACAGCATCGGTGGGTTAATCCTAGAACCACGGGTTCTGTGCATAACCGATGAATATCCACGCCGAATTTAGGGTAAAAACCCCGTTTCTGAGTGGAAAACTTTTCTTGAGTAGGGATACCCTGGGGACTAGGGCCGAATTTGAGCTTATAGATGAAATTTGGGTAAAGTTAGAAGGAAACTTTAATCAAAATTCATTCATTTTTATCGAAAATTTATGAAAATTTATGTAGAGATTACCGAGGCTTTTAACAACTTCTAAATACCTAGAATGTTCACCTGAGATTGCAGTCACTAAAAAAACGATTCAACCGGAAATAAATTGGGGGATTTTGCCCCATGTTCGGAGGACAGAGCTTTTGGCAAAACCGAGGCGGAGTCTGACCTTTTGGTGGATTCCGGGGTTCGGTCCTGGTTGAAATTAATGTTATATAGGATACTGCGATGATGAAAACCCGATTAACGGAAGAAAATTCGGGACATTCAAAAATAATGGGCAATATTCCTGATAGAGAAACCCGGAAGCTGAAAATTGGTTGCACTCATACCTGAATAAGCTCTTAGTTTGGCTAGAAACCGCAGTCCCTTGGCAGTGAGCAGTTTCGCTGCTGATGAGTAGTGCATCCCCCATCGAAGGCATAGCGCGATCGCCCAACGGACCGATAGCATCGGATCTAACCTGGCTTGATTCAACTGGACCAAACGGTCAAGGGAACAGCTACAACCATTTGATGCCAGGGAGTTGGAGGGATTGTTGGGGCCTCTAAGCAAGCGATCAGGTTGATTTTAAACCTCTGTGAAACTCAAGGTCAAGGTGGAAATTCTTTCTATGCAGAGAGTCGCGTCAATGCCCATATTAGAAACCTTATTAGCCGATCGCTATCAAATCGTTAAAGTTTTAAATGCCGATGGGGTCGGCAACACCTACATTGCTAAAGATACAAAAAACCCAAGCCATCCTAAATGTTTCGTCAAGCAGCTTAATCTAGCCACACCGAATCCCCATTGTCTCAAATCAGCGCAACATTTATTTGGGATTGAAGCCCAAACCCTAAAACAACTGGGAAATCACGATCGCATTCCCCAATTGTTGCACTGTTTCACCGACGCAGATTCCTCCTATTTAGTTCAGGAATGGATTGAAGGGGTTAAACTCCGTCACCTCCTGCCCATCGGTCAACGCTGTAGCAAGCGGTGGAGTGAGAGCGCTTGTTTGGAGTTTCTCAAAGAAGGCTTATCCCTTCTTCATTTCATCCATCAAAACGGGTTTATTCATGGCAATATCGCCCCGGATAAATTAATTAAACGCGCCGACGATGGGAAATTTGCCCTCGTAGACTTTGCCAGTGTCCAACGGATTCGCGACCGAAATATCCCGGGATCTAGACAAGCTTCGATCGCCTTACCGATCGCCACCTTTGGCTATTTACCCCCGGAACAACTCACAGGAAACTCCCGTCCCAACAGTGATATCTATGCCTTGGGCTTACTTGCAATTCAAGCCTTAACAGGACTACATCCAGCAGACTTAGAAGTGAACTCCCACACGGGAGAGATTGATTGGCATTCAGACGCGATCGCGCCCGTGGGTTCGGCGTTGGTTGCCCTGTTAAGCAAAATGGTGCGCTATCACTGCAAACATCGTTACCAGTCTGCCACGGAAGCTCTGAATGAATTGCAGCTTCTACAGTTTCCCGAGTCCAACCCAATCCATCTCCCGCCGATAGAAATTCAACCTATACCCACCCCTGAGACAAGAGAAGAAACTCAAGACACTGCCGCATTCCCAGAGACAGAAGTTGCGATCGCGGCTCAAATTCCCGTAACCCTAACCTGTGCAGCAACAGCCAATCTTCTTGAACAGCGTGATGCGATGGATAGAGTCTCCCCCATCTCCCCTGTAAACTCCTCACCTGAAGCGATGACGGTTCCTCATGAACCATTAGAAATGGAATCTATGTCGTCTACAGAATTGAATCTGACGCCAGATCCCGTAGTTGCTCCATCCTCACTCCCACCCCAACCGATCCCCTCGAAAAAAGGGAGTAGTGTTAAGGGTTCTAATATTCTGCTGCTGGGAATGTGGGGTGGGTTTGCGGTGAATTCCCTGGTGATTACAGGGGGTTTAACCTCGCTGTTCTCTTTTTCCACCGCAGATGATGGGCCGAAACTTTTAACCCAGGCGACTCTACAATATCATGCCGGGGAGTACGACACAGCGATCGCCCTGGCTGAGTCGATTCCCAACTTTAGTGAGGCTTATGGTGAAGCTCGCACTAACCTCGACCGTTGGCGCGTAGACTGGGAAAAAGCCCAGAGTCAATTCCCCATAGTAGAAAAAGCCTATCAGGAACAGCAGTGGGTCGAAGTGATCCAAGCCTCCGCCCCAATTCCTGATATTACCTATTGGCAAGATAAAATTACTCCCTGGGTGCAGGAAGCCACAACTCAAGTGGCACCGCAAACCCCGGAATGGTTGGAAGCCGCCTACGCCAAGGGGCAAGAAAGAGATTTTAAGGGGGCCTTAGAATTACTTAAGAAGATTCCCCCAGGGACTCCGGCTTATGAGGAAGCGGTTGCTAAAATTCCCGAGTATGAGGAAAATTATCGGATCCGCCTAGAAGCCGAAGCGCATCAGTTATTAACCCAAGCTTACCAAGCGGCGATCGCCAAAGATTTTGCTAAGGCGATTCAGTTGCTCGAAAAGATTCCCTCGGGGACGCAGACTTATTCTAAGGTCCAAGAGAAGATTAGAGAATATCGCACGAAGCAGCGGATTAAGGGGAATTCACTGTTGCAGGAAGCCTATCAAAAAGCGCGAAAGCAGGATTTTGTCGGGGCGATCGAGATTCTCAAACAGATTCCTCGGGATACCCCGGCTTATGCGATCGCCCAAACCAAGCAGGTGGAATATGCTCAAAAGCAGCGCAATCGGCGTACAAGGGCATCGGTGAATGGGGTAAATGTGGCGACGGATGCTCCGCTTCAATTGTTGGGGATGTCTGTGGATGGTCCACCGAGCGATCGCACCGCAGTCGGTTTTCCCGGGGGGGTGTCCCTAGGGTTCAATCCGGGGGATTTTTTACAAGAGATTTCTTGAATAGGGTTGAACCCTTGAGGTAGGGTTTTAGTCAGGGGTTGAGTTTAGGTATTTTTGCCCAACTCAATCCCTAATTTTTTAGGGCATCGGGTTAGGAGTAACGGATTAAGGAATGCCAGAAAAAGTAAATCTGGGGCCGGGGACCCTTGGATTCGGGTTCTGGAGTTGAGGGATGAGGACCGAGCATCTTTAAACAATCTTGACCGTTTCTTTACAAAATCATTAAATTTTTCTCATTATTATAGGGTAGGAGATAGGGTAAAAGAGTGAATTTTCCAGTTCCGGTTTTCGGGGCCGCAGAGGTGCCTATTTATGAGCGGAAATTGTTTTAGGCTGATTGGGGATAAAAATCGATTCAAAGGTTACATTTGATAAAGAATAATTAAGACTTGCTCATGAGATTTGCCCCCTTATATCCGCTGGTTTATCGAATTCTCCAACCGAGCTTTCCTAAGTGTCTGTGGTCGGGCAAGAATACGGAACGGGCGATCGCCTTGACCTTTGATGATGGACCCCATGCGGAATACACCCCACAGTTACTCAAGGTGTTAGACCACTATGGGATCATCGCCAGCTTTTTTTGGCTGGGGGTTTGCGTTGAGCGATCGCCCTGGGTTGCCAAAACGGTGTATGAACGGGGACATTGGATCGGGTTGCATGGATATGAGCATCGGTCATTTCCGCGCCTGAGTCCGACACAACTGCGAGAGAGTTTAGAGAAAAACCAAGCAGCGATCGCTCACGCCTGTGAATTGGAACTCGAACAGGTCAAAAACCAGATCCGAGACGTGCGACCCCCAAATGGGTTCTTTACCCCGGGGATCTTGCGCCATTTGGAGCAGTGGAACTACCGTCCCGTGATGTGGAGTGTCGTAGTAGAGGACTGGTGGAGACCCGGGGTATCGGTGGTGGTGGACCGTGTTTTGAGGCAGGTTCAGAACGGGTCCCATATTGTTTTGCATGATGGATGGCATGGGGGGGAGGACGTGGCGGCGATCGCTGAAGAATTAATTCCCCAGTTATTGCGAGCCGGTTATCAATTCGTTACAATTGATCGCCTTTGGCAGTCATGCAGTCTACTCTACCCCCGGTAAATTTGATAAAACTCCACAAGTTTCACAAAACTTAACAAAGGGGTGAGCAACCGGCATTGCCCTAGGGATAATCAGTTCTTTCACCTAGATCAATGTCCCAGAGAATACATGGAGCAGCACTGAAGTCAAGAGACGATCGCGATTGTCCGCGTAATCAGTGCCACAAAAAAAAAGGATTGAGTCATCGATCTATTCTGTGGAACTTCAAGAAAACCTTTCCGTATCAAAGCCAACCGAGCCAGATGTGTCAGAATGAGAATGAAAAGAACAGCAATCCCGACTTCGACAAAAAAAAGCACAGATGTCGATCCGTTCGCAAATGGGGGAATGTTAATTTAAGATTCATCTCTACCTGTCAACTTTCTTGTTGATTGATTAGAATAACTCAGTAAACTACCGTCATTGAACCGGATTATTATGGAACGACAACCCATAACAACCGCTTAAGGGGGGTCAGTACGCTGGAACGAGTGGAGTTGAAAACGCAATCAGAGCAATTTCAACCCCCCTTGAGATGGGGAAGCATCAGCGACCTTCCGTGGGGTTCACTGTTGATCGTCTGAAAAAATCGGGCAGCTAGATTATAATTGTCCTAGCCTTGTCCCACTGAAGGGGTTGCACCGAAAAACTCATCTCATGAGGTACTGTAAACAGAACTCCCCAAAGGGGGAAAAACGAAGTCTCCTCTGATTCGGTTGGTGTCCGATCCCGTAGGGGGTACTCCCACAAACGCTCGTGTCATTTCCTGTCGAAACGAATTTTAATCCAATGGCAACAGCAGGGGTCCAACTTCTTCTCACCAATCATCAGTGGCAAGGGTGAAGCAAAAAACCCAAACTATGCCCAATCAATTGGGTGTAGGGAGGGGATCTAGCCTAAGCCAAACACTCTATCCCAGTCCTGATAATTTGAGAGGAGATCGCCTCTGAGTCATCGGTTGCATCCAGATTTGATGGAGAGATGGATTTTGTGACTCGTTTCATTCAAAATAGTCGCCAATGACTGAACAGTTTGCTACAATTTCAAGCAACTAGGGGGTGATGGAGAAACCGGGTCTGACCGAATCTGACCACTCATCAATGCTGAAGGACCGTAAATGGAGTAACGGCGAAGTCTTTGGATGTGAGTAAAGTTAAGGAAATCAAGTAAAAATGGGTGCAGTGACAGTTTTTAGATTATTTGGAAGTCATCGGGGAAAAGCTCCCGGGAATGAAGATCAGTACAACCGTCGGAGTGGATGGCAATCGTTCACCGAGAAGAGAATAGGGATTCAGTCATGATGCCTTCTAAAACAAGACGAACCTTGTTAAAGTGCCTAGATCAAGGTTATCATGTCAACCCGCAGCGAGATCGGGATACCCCTGATTTCGGGGCATGAGAACCCCAGAAACAAACGACAATGAAAACCAAGGTGCAATTTTTGTGAAAAAGGCTACAATCGGGAAGGTCTTATCGGGACCGCAGAGAATCTTGATTGATTTCCACTTCTAAATAGCCCTGAAGGTGTGTTTAGTAAGTGATGTATCGAACCCCCTTTCCTGATCAGCAGCAGTTGAGTGAGGTGTTTCGTGACTAGCCATCGGATCCGTTCATCTCCTGAAGAGAAAAAATGGGGCGCGTGGTGACCATCATCACCGACGGGCGATCTCTCGCCGGAACCAATCGTCTCTTGATTTGGAGTCCAAGGCAGTTGCGTAATGATCCGCTTTTGACAGGTCCAAGGTTCGTAAAACTCAGTGATAGGCTAGGGTGTTAGCACATCCCCCAATCACACAAATTTGTTAGTTGATTGTTTCGTGATAGAGCATGAGGAACGCGGCATGACCCAGGCTAATAACGTACTGGCACCTATTGAGACGACCGATATCCAATCCATCGGTGAATCTCAGCATGATTTAGAATTATTAATTGAGACTGATGACGAACCGATCCTATCCATCGATGACGATGAATTTTTAGAGGCGGTCTCAGAAGACGATGACCCGAAAGCGACCAAGGCACGATCAACTCGTCGTCGGGCGCAACCTAAGAAGAAGCATTATACGGAAGACTCTATTCGTCTTTATTTGCAAGAAATTGGTCGGATTAGACTGCTGCGTGCAGATGAAGAAATTGAACTCGCTCGCAAAATTGCTGACTTGCTCGAATTAGAGCGAATTCGCGAACACCTTTGCGATCACTTACATCGAGAACCCTACGATGCGGAGTGGGCAGATGCAGTGAAAATGACTGTGGGTCAATTTCGCCATCGACTTCATTGCGGCAGACGAGCGAAAGATAAAATGGTGCAATCGAACCTACGTCTCGTGGTGTCGATCGCTAAAAAATACATGAATCGAGGACTCTCATTCCAAGATTTAATTCAAGAAGGGAGTCTGGGTTTAATCCGGGCTGCGGAAAAGTTTGATCACGAAAAGGGTTATAAATTCTCCACCTATGCAACTTGGTGGATTCGGCAAGCGATTACCCGGGCGATCGCCGATCAATCCCGGACCATTCGTCTGCCGGTTCATTTGTATGAAACGATCTCTCGAATTAAAAAAACCACTAAACTGCTCTCCCAAGAAATGGGGCGGAAACCCACGGAAGAAGAAATCGCAACTCGGATGGAAATGACCATCGAAAAGTTGAGATTTATTGCTAAATCGGCTCAGTTACCTATTTCTTTAGAAACGCCGATTGGTAAGGAAGAAGATTCCAGATTGGGCGATTTTATTGAGTCCGATGGAGAAACTCCAGAAGATCAGGTGTCGAAAAATCTATTGCGCGAAGACCTCGAAAGCGTTCTGGATACCCTGAGTCCTCGGGAACGGGATGTTCTACGCCTGCGTTATGGCTTAGATGATGGCCGGATGAAAACGTTAGAAGAAATTGGTCAAATCTTTAATGTGACCCGAGAACGGATTCGGCAAATAGAGGCGAAAGCGTTACGGAAATTGCGCCATCCCAATCGCAACAGCATTCTGAAAGAGTACATCCGCTAGGGGACTGTACGACATGGGGGAAGCTCGATCCTGAGTTGGATCATTGATCATCGGTGATGGGTTTCCCAAAAAAAAATCGGGGGTTCCTTTGGGAACTCCCCGGTATTTTGTCATATCCGCTCAGATCCGTGGTCATCAACCGGCTTAAATGATGCCTAAAAAGTGCAGGACACCTTGACCTGTGGTCAGTTCCAGGATCACCGCAGAAATAAAGCCGATCATGGCGAAACGACCGTTCCAGTTTTCTGCACTGGGGGTAAATCCCCAATTCCATCGATTACGCGGTTGTGGTTCTATCATGAGATGAAACTCCGATTTATAAAGGTTTGTTCGCTTTCATTAAAAATTGTAACAATTATTTGCCAAAGTGACAACTTTGTGAATTAGGGCGCTAGGGGCAGAGGGGCGATCGCCTGAAGTCGGCCATCACCCCCCAGCATCCGCCTTTAGCGATCGCGGGCAAAAATTGCCCGTCCCGTTTCGCGATCAAACAGGTGAATTTTTTCGAGGGCGATCGCCAACCAAATCTCCTCCCCGGGATGCACCATCCAATCCGGTTCAATTCGCGCCTGAATCGGTTTAGGCAGGTCATGACCTGGGAGTGTACCCACAATATAAGTCTCCGAACCCAATGCCTCGACCAAATCCACCTTGACCTTCATATTTTTAGTCGCTGCCGGACTCACACTCAGATGTTCGGGACGAATTCCTAAAATGAGCGATCGCCCGTCATACCCTTGTAACGCCGTCCCCCAATATTCCGGCAAGGTAAACCGAAACGAGTCCGATGTGATAGATAACGGGGCCTTAAATTGCACCGGAATAAAGTTCATAGGCGGGGATCCGATAAATTCGGCGACAAACAAATTCGCTGGGCGGTGATAGAGTTCCAGTGGGGCAGCAATCTG
Organism: Laspinema palackyanum D2c; assembly: GCF_025370875.1. Lineage (NCBI taxonomy): Bacteria > Bacillati > Cyanobacteriota > Cyanophyceae > Oscillatoriales > Laspinemataceae > Laspinema > Laspinema palackyanum. Next base: position 7,402 of record NZ_JAMXFD010000031.1, on the reverse strand, counting down.
TTGAATTTGTCCAGCATTCATCACCGCAATGCGATCGCCCATCGTCATCGCTTCGGTTTGATCATGGGTAACATAAATCGTCGTCGTCTCTAACTGTCGCTGCAACTTGACGATTTGACTGCGCGTTTCCGCGCGCAATTTAGCATCTAAATTAGAAAGCGGTTCATCCATTAAAAACACCTGGGGATTTCGCGCCATTGCGCGTCCCAGGGCCACCCGTTGCTTTTGACCCCCAGAAAGTTGTTTCGGCAGGCGATCGAGTAATGCTTCGATTTGCAATAACCCCGCCACAGTTCGGACTCGCTGATCCACTTCCCGTTCTTTTGGGGAAAGATAACGCAGGTATTTCGGCAGATTCCGCGTCATTGAAACTAAGGCATCTTCCGCCCAATTGGGAACCGAGGTGGTATCATCTCGGACCTCTGTTCCCTCGGATGTGGCATCATCCATCACCAGAGTTCGCCGCAACCCAAAGGCAATATTGTCATAAACCTTGAGGTGGGGATAGAGGGCGTAGTTTTGAAAAACCATAGCGATATCGCGGTCCTTGGGGGGGAGGTCATTGAGGAGGCGATCGCCCACCCAAATATTCCCGGCAGTTAATTCTTCCAATCCCGCAATCAAGCGCAATAGGGTACTTTTGCCACATCCTGACGGTCCCACCAGGACCATAAATTCGCCATCTTCCACGGTAAGGTTAATCCTCCGTAAAATCTGGGCAGGTTTTAACCCCGGGGTGGAGGGGTCATCGGTCCCCGATAACCCGTCTGGTGGGACTGGCGTCACTTTTTCGCGGCGATCTCCATAACTTTTGTAGACGTTTTCAATAAGAACTCTAGCCATAATCTGCTCAAATCTTTATTAACCCCGACGCGATCGCGTCTGTTCTCATTCTCCCTTACTTTCTCTCTGGTTGTGGCATCAAGATCCTCGGTTTTGGATGAAGTAACGACTTCAGTCGTTCTCTTGATGTTCGTAGTAACGACTTCAGTCGTTCTCTTGATATTCGTAGTAACGACTTCAGTCGTTCCAAAGTTGCCCGATCGCCCAAGTTTCTGGGTTCATGGGGACAACCCGCAGGGTTTTGGATCCGGAAATGACAGCAAGTCGTTACTACGAACGGAGGTTTTTTCTGAATTTTGGGACCCGGAAACGACAGCAAGGCGTTACGACGAACTCTTGAAGATAACGCCTGAAGGCGTTACTACGAACGGGGAATGATTTTAGTCGGGAGGTAAAGAGATATCAAACCCAGTTGATCGCACAAATGGGTGCGACAATTTGATGGGTTCTCCCCTTGGGGTCCCGGATGCTTTGTTGACGACTCGGGTAATTTGCCAATGCTGCCAGACTGTTCGTTCTAATTCTAATGCCTCAGTTAAGGTTTCAAAGCTCGGTAATCTCAAAATTTTGTCATTTTTAATGGCTTTCTCCGGCCGGAAATGTGAGCTATTTACCCGACTTGCGCTATAAGCGCAAGTCGGGTAAATTACACTCTTGTGCGATTGTTAGGGCTGGCTGTGAGGTACTTATACGGAATTCGGTTGTGATAGGTCTTTAAAAACGAGCACAGAAAGGTGGGCATTGCCTCCTGAGCTTGTCGAAAGGCCTACTTTTAACTACTTTTACCAACCGGATTCCGTATTAGTGTCCAAAAGTGAGAAACGTCTAGAATGGTAATAATATCAGAATGCAATGTGAGAAAAGTTGAAGACAATCCCCCTCTAGTTCACCGACCCACACCGGCAACAGGGGAGCAGACGGATAGAGCGATCGCCCTAATTTTGAGCCAAATCCCACAGGGGAGGCGATTTTAAGCCAGAACTTGAGCTAATTTCCGGTTTTCACGGATACTGCCAAGCAGCCAAATCGAGGGAGTTACCGTCATAAATCGGGACCGGAAAAATTGCAAATAACGTCTGATTTTGAGGGGTAGCCCGACTGAGCGGGCTTTGTAGCTGCACCCGATTGGGTGCCGGTTTTGGCTATTCAAATCTAACCTTATACATGGAAAACAGTTTTCCTTCTGAGCGCTTCACAACTTTACAGCCGGATGCTTTAATGAGTTTTTCCCATTCCGTGATCGGTTCTAAAAACACCTCAGTGCCAAGATACATTTCTAAAATTCCCCAATTTTCGGCGAGAGTTGCTTCAGGGTTGACCACATCAAAAACAAAAGAACCGTCTGGCTTTAAAACCCGCTTCACTTCCGCCAGGACATCAGTCCAATAGGCTAAGGGATAATAGCAACTAAACCCGGTGGCGATCGCCAAATCGAACGCATCTTCCCCATAACTGAGACGATGGGCGGGTCCTAAACAAACCCCTTTAAACAACTTAGAATTCAATTGCGGACCCCGAGAATTGAGGGCATCTCGCGCCACGGTACTGATCTCTTGACCATAAAAATAAGCCTCCCAATCTCGCCAAGGATAGACTAAGAAACTGACCCCACAGCCAATATCCAGACAGCGCTGATTTTTTTTAGGTTTAGCAATCTCCCAGAATGGAGAAACTTGAGACCCTTGTAACGCACCCGAGACGCGATCTTGAAAAATCGGCATCGACTCCACTTCGGGGGGAAGTTCAATCGGGTCCCCGTGATACTCCTGATTAAAGCGAGACGCTACAGGAGAAAGCCGAGGTTGCCAAGGGTCAGGGCCTAAGAACTCGGCATTCGGTGGACTACTATTTGAAACTTTAGACATGAACCATTATCCCTAGGATTGGCCTGATTATTTTACCCATTTGGATTGGGAGTGGGTGGGAGATTAGCGACCCTTGAGGGCCTTGGTAAAATTCTTGCGATAAGACTTATTGACCACCAAAACGGGCCATAAGAGGGTTAAATACAAACGACCCTCAGTAAAATTGGTCCGTCTAAAGCCCTTCCAAAACTTCCAACCTCCGGCAGCATACAGAACCAGGAAGGCCAAACCTACTAACTGCATCATCTTCTTTAGTCCCCTAAGCATGAATGGTGGATTTTAGGCCGCCAAGGGGTTGATTGACCTGTGGGCGACCTAGAGAGCAATTTTCAAGAGCGGTCCGATGAACCGCTTCTATTTATCAGGTTACTCGATCGCACTCATTTGCTGCTACTCCTGGAGAGCGCATCTGCTGAGTGTGACCCGAATTAGAGAGGAATTTGCGTGATCGCGGGAGTAAAATCGGGTTAATTTCGGGCGGTTTGTGATCTCAGTGGCAGAGTTGGAGCGCGTTTTGTGGTATCGGTGAGAAAGAGTATCAAGAGGAGCGATCGCAATTTAGGGAGAAAAGAGGATTTTTGCTGCCTCCCCCTCAACTATCTATCTGCCGTTAACAATAGCGCTTGTCGAGTCATGGAAAGAAGCATTCAGATTAATCTCCTTCCCACGAGTCATCGGAAGGGATTAGCCGGGAAAAAAGACCGAGCAGACGATCCGCCATCGGTAGGAACTGGGAGGAATCTCGGGTGGGGGATAGAAACGGCGATCGCCATGCCAATCAGAGCAAAACTCAGTGACCCAGCGATCGCAAAGGATTACGGGGATGGGATCCCAACATCTATCTGGAGGATGGAGACAGGCCAGTACCCTTTGCACAACGATTAAATCTGTACCGCCAAAATAAAGCCGCCCACCTCGGGAATGAAAGCAAAATCAAGAGCGTAAAACCGACGTCAACTCCCACTCCTCCCGCAGAGGTTTTGGACATCGTAGAGGTCAAGGCGATCGCTCATGAAGCGGTCTTTTCTGTGCGAGTGGCATAGGATAAGAGTACGACAAATGGTTGCACATTATCGACAGTAATGTTGCGACTGCCCCATAAAATAAAAATGATCAAGGAGGAATTATGCGAGCAGTGCTCATGGCAGGCGGTTCGGGAACTAGGCTCAGGCCCCTAACCTGCGACTTACCCAAACCGATGGTCCCCATTCTGAATCGACCCATCGCCGAACACATCGTCAATCTCCTCAGACGGCATCATATCACCGAAATTATTGCCACCCTGCACTACCTGCCGGACGTCATGCGAGATTACTTCCAAGACGGTAGCGAATTTGGCGTTCAAATGACCTATGCCGTGGAGGAAGATCAACCCCTGGGAACCGCTGGATGCGTCAAAAATATTGCCGAACTTCTGGAGGAGACCTTCTTGGTGATTAGCGGCGACAGCATCACCGACTTCGACCTCACCGCAGCGATTAAATTCCATAAAGAAAAGGGATCAAAAGCCACCTTAGTGTTGACCCGAGTTCCCAACCCCGTAGAATTTGGGGTGGTGATTACCGATGAGCAACTGCGAATTCAGCGATTTTTAGAAAAACCCTCAACCAGTGAAATTTTTTCGGATACGGTCAACACCGGCATCTATATCCTAGAACCCGAGGTCCTGGATTATCTACCCGCCAATCAAGAAAGCGACTTTTCCAAAGATTTATTTCCCCTGTTGCTGAAAAAAGGCGAGCCCATGTATGGCTATGTCGCCGAGGGGTATTGGTGTGATGTCGGCCACTTAGATGCGTATCGGGAATCGCAATATGATGGCCTCTCGGAAAAAGTTAAGCTAGACTTTGCCTACGAATTGCGATCGCCCGGGTTGTGGATTGGTCAAAACACCTTTATCGACCCCAGCGCCAAAATCGAAACCCCTGTCGTCATTGGTCATAACTGCCGGATCGGCGCGAGGGCCAAACTCGAATCCGGCACCGTCCTTGGGGATAACGTCACCATTGGTTCCGATGCCGACCTCAAACGACCCATCGTCTGGAATGGCGCAATCATCGGCGATGAAGCCCATTTAAGAGCCTGTGTCGCCGGTCGGGGCGTCCGAGTAGACCGCCGTGCTCATGTCCTGGAAGGGGCGGTCGTCGGGTCCCTCTCCACCGTCGGAGAAGAAGCCCAAATCAGTCCCGGAGTGCGCGTCTGGCCGAGCAAAAAAATCGAATCCGGTGCTACCCTCAACATTAATTTAATTTGGGGTCAAGCGGCCCAACGCAATCTATTCGCCCAGCGCGGGGTCTCCGGACTGGCAAATATTGATATCACCCCGGAATTTGCGGTGAAATTAGGGGCCGCTTACGGGTCCACCCTCAAACCCGGTGCCAGCATTACCGTATCGCGAGACCAACGCAGCATATCCCGCATGGTTTCCCGGTCCTTAATTGCCGGATTGATGTCCGTCGGGACCAATGTCCAAAACTTAGAAGCAACAGCGATACCCGTCGCGCGCTATATCGTCCCGACCCTTTCCGTCGAGGGCGGACTTCATGTCCGCTTGCACCCGGACCGCCCGGATTCTTTGCTGATTGAGTTCTTTGACAACAAAGGTATCAATATCTCCAAGGCGCGGGAGAAGAAAATCGAGGGGGCCTATTTTAAGGAAGATTTTCGCCGCGCCCAGATTCAAGAAATCGGCAATATGGCATACCCGAGTCAAGTGCTGGATTTGTACAGTACCGGGTTTGAAAAACACCTGAATGTAGAAGCGATTCGATATAGTAACTCCAAAGTGGTCATTGATTACGCTTACGCCGTATCTGGGGCCGTTCTACCGCAGCTTTTAGCCAAATTTGGCTCCGATGCGGTGGTTCTGAATGCCAGTTTGAGTCAAATGGCACCTGTCAATGAAGAACGGGAGAATTTGCTGCTGCAACTCGGCCAGGTAGTGGAGGCCCTCCATGCGAACTTTGGCGCACAAGTCTCGGCAAACGGGGAATTGTTGATTTTGGTGGATGAAAGCGGCAGTTCTATCCGAGGGGAGTTGTTAACGGCGGTGATGGTTCAGATGATTTTGACCACAAACCCCCGCAGTACCGTGGTTGTGCCGGTTCATGCGTCATCGGCAGTGGAGCATATTGCTCGTCGTCATGATGGCAAGGTGATTCGCACCAAGGCAAATCCCACGGCGTTAATGGAAGCTTGTCATACTAATCCGAATGTGGTGTTAGGCGGCAGTGGGGATATGGGCTTTATTTTCCCTGAACTGCATCCGGGATTTGATGCGATGTTCTGTATCGCCAAAGCGATTGAGATGCTGACGGTACAGGAGCAATCCCTAGGACAGGTTCGTGCGGAGGTTCCCCGCATTTGTCATAGAACCCAGACGGTACGCTGTCCTTGGACGGTGAAGGGGGCTCTGATGCGTCATCTGGTGGAAACCCACCCAGCGGATAATTTGGAGTTAATCGATGGGGTGAAGATTTTCGATCGCCCTCATGATGATAGTTGGGTGTTGATTTTGCCTGATGCCGGTGAACCGATGGTGCATATTTTCGCCAACAGTACCGATCGCGAGTGGGTGGATACCTCGTTGATGCAGTATCGCAAGTATGTTCAGGATTTTGTTCAGGAACACGAAGGCGGCGATATGAGTATGAGCGCGGATAATTAAGGCGGCGACGGGTTTCATGGTATTTTAGGAGACGCCCATGAGGGCGTCTTTTTCTGGCGATCGCCTCACCTGTACTCTCGGGAGAATCCCTGGAGTGGGTAGGACAGGGACTCCGCAGACCGATATAATGGATCATAGGAGGAGAAACAGGGAGCAAAATTAAGAGCGCTCAATCCAGTCAGGATGAGATTCGATTTGCTGTTAAATGTTTCGTCTGATTAAGTTCTAGTTAACACAACAGAGATTTATGAATAACTGCATTTTAATGGCACAAATCATTGAAGAACCGCAATTGCGCTATACCAGTGACAATTTAGCGATCGCAGAAATGTTAGTGGAATTTCCCAGTTATCGGCCAAATGATCCACCGGCTCATTTAAAGGTGATTGGATGGGGAAATTTTGCTCAAGAACTTCACAGTAACTATCGCGTGGGCGATCGCGTGGTGATTGAAGGGCGATTGAGCATGAATACCGTGGAACGTCCCGAAGGATTTAAGGAAAAACGGGCTGAATTAGTCGCACAACGCATCCACAGTTTAGGGGAACAGACTGAGAGTGCCTCATCCCCTAGTAAGGCAACTCCCGCCACCAATGTGGTAGCTTTAGAATCCCGCAGATCCACCGCCCCTGCTGCAACGGACAAAGGGCGATCGGCTGTCGCACATACCCCCACCCCATCCGAACCAACTGGCGCATCCAGGGTCTCTCCACCCCCGGCCAAAACCTATTATAAAGAACCCCCCGTTGATGATCCAGAGGATGAAATTCCGTTTTAAATAAAAAGGCGATTAGATTTCAGCCTATCTGAGCATCAAGCCCAATTTTTATTAACATAGGTAAAGCTTTAGGTAGGCTGAAATAGCAAAAAATAACACAATATAGATATTAATAAGTAGTTAAAATATTTTAACATTCTTTGGAAAATTTATTATTTGCTTAAAATATAATTAGGGCTTGCTGAAAAAAAGCGGAATGCTGATGTGATAAGGCTTGTAGAAGTATTGCCTGGATACAAAAGACAGGAA
>NZ_JAMXFD010000030.1 GCF_025370875.1 Laspinema palackyanum D2c | reverse complement strand
ACTCGGTTCGTTGCCTTTCCTCACCGCGCTTTACTACTTTAACTAACCCACTAGGGTTTGTCAAGCGTTTTTGAGGATTTTTTTTGATTTTTTTTTGAAAAAGTCTGGAAGCCATACAGGGAAGGAGTTTCAGTTGGAAAAAAATTTGATATTTCCTGAGACAGGAAAGTCCAAGGGGGCGATCGCAGTCAATTCTCAAGCTGCGTTGCCCCCTTGGATTGTGTTGGACCCTCTCTTCCAGGGATGGTTATTAGAGGATATTGGTCGAGGCGATCGCACCACCAGCGCTATCTATATAGAGGAAGCTCCCTCAGCCCGGGTGGAATGCATTATAAAGGAGCCAGGGTTAAGCCCAGGGTTGTCAGTCGCTAATCGAGTCTTCTATATAATGAAGGAACCAACAAGGAACAGCAGATCAGACAATGGGGGCCGAGATCCCTTACATCTGCTACTGACGGAACTAGAGATACTCCACTTCAATAAAAAGCTTGCAGTCTCAATCATTCAGCGCTTACCCAGATGGAATGTTGTCCCCGCTTTGAAAACCGATCGCTGATTTCAACAACCACTCCTTGCGTCCTCATGAATTTTAGCTACTGTGTCCTGGCAGTTATGACGGAAGTCTACAAACATATCTCCACTGGGAAAACAGCCGTTGTGTTTCCATCTCATGGTCGAGAAGGCCCCCCTGTCGTTATCGTTGCGACTCTCCTCTTGAAATCGATAGGGACCACAGCATCAAACTCTAGAAACGCCCAAGGCAACACAGGGGTTTGGGTATTCAAACCTCCGATTCTAAAAATCTAGACTAAGGGGTTGCCATATCAAGAAAAAAGAAATATATTTATTAAGTAAGCCTTTTATTTTGGTGAAAATCCCAATAACGCAATAGACAGTCGGAGGTTACAGATGCCGAAACACACAGAGTTCAGCCCACACCGCCCCTTGAGTGGGAACGAAAGTCGGCGAGTAGAACTGGAAACTGAGAATGATTACTTAAGAACCGTTGTCCGCAGGCAGGCTGAAATGATCAGGGAACTAGAATGCCGTGTAGATCCCTACTCTCCTGACGGGGAAGCACTATGCAACTCCTTTTGGAAAAAGGATTGGAAATAAATTATAATGCTTTTATTTATTGTGGTCTATCTCTACTAGACTCACCGTGAGAAGGTTAACCATGAGCAGGAAACGGAAAATTAAATCTGCCCCAGGACAACTATCACTGGAAGACTTACCGGGCTTCTTCCCAGAAGCCCCTAGTGTGCCAGCAGAAGCGACTCCATACCAGAGTAGGCGATCAACAGCAAAAGAAGCCGTCAATAAATACAAAGTTGATCGTATTGAGACTGACAAAGCCACCTCCGAAAGATCCCAAAACAGAGATATTAGAGTAGATAGAGGCAATTCCCCCGTTCTAAGTCTGCTTCCGCAGATTCCTGTCTATGTTCCTACTACATTTGACCCTTGCCAGGGGATCCGGGAGGCCAAGCAGGGATGGAAAAGCAATCAAGTCCCGTCAGAAATTGTTTTTGATTGTAGACATCTTGAACTGGCTCAGGAGTATGCTTGTCAGCCCAACTCCGGTGAGTTTTTTTCCCGTAAAGAACAATATCTCCTGGGTCGGGGGGGGCTAGTTAATTTAGCCGTATTCATTAATCTATTACGTTGCTACGGAACATTAGGCAAGTGGTCAGATAATATGTTCCATGAAACTGGAAGAAAGCCTATAAAAGAATTTCATTTTATCCGCCCCAATCAGAATACTCCTGTAGGTAAACTTTGGGATGTTTTGGGAATGGAAGGGTTAACAAAAAAGCCTTTCCGGAATGTATGGACATCAGATTTAACGGAATTTCAATCCCGAATTATTTCACCTTTGCTAATGGTCAACGACAAGAATCGCAATGATATAATAAAAAATATGGAACTATGGTTAGCTAATATCATAGATAGAACTGGAAATTCCACCTACCTTAAACTATTAATACTGATTAGTGAGGTGGTTAAAAACCTAGTAGATCACGGGAATAAGGGAATATTCGGACTATCTATTTGGCCCAGTGGACAAATAGAAATTATATGGTCAAACCCCATCGAACACCTTCCCTGGTGGCCCCCAGAAGATACAGCAGATAGTCTCGCAAACAGCCTCCTCAGTAGTAACGGAGGTGGAATGCGTTATATCTATGAAGACTTGCTGCCTCGATATAAGGGACTACTCATTATCAACTGGAAAACTCACCATTTAATATTTCACTCCTCAAGAAGTTTTGAAATTATTGGACCCAAACCCAGAAGTGATGCTTTCTTGCCTAGAAGCATCCTATTTAACCTGCAATTGTTTTGCAAAGAAACGAGAAATCGGAGTAGCAAGAATGTCTATTAAACAGTTAGATTTATTGAGAGAAGTTAAAAATCGTCATCCTGATGGCGTAATACATGGTCGGGGCCGAAATATTATCATGCTTATGGAATTAGGTGGTAAACATTTCCGAACCCCGGAAATGATCGGTTTACTCAAAGAATATTGGCAGCCTACCCAAGATGATATCCTTTATATCATTAATTTGGAAGGGATAGATGTACTTACCCCTTCAGCAGCTAAAATTTTGGTGGAGTCTGCACCCGATTTAGCAGCAGAGTACAAAATCCCAGTTCTTTTCAGCCATGTACGCGAAATGGCAAGAGACAGCCTTGAAAGCGAAGCTCGCCGCTTTACCCCCCCCAAAGTAATATGGACTATCGACGAGAAAGGAGAAGCCCACTTAATCGGTCAAGTTCCAAATAAGTTTCAGGAGTTATTGAGTTTTTTAGAAGAAAAAGGCCCTGCTAGTGCTAGTCAAATCGCAGCGATTCAAGAAGGGGCGACTTCTAAAAAAGCTGTAGGTAATTTGAGTGTTTACCTCCAAAAGTTATTTAGTTCTGGTCTGGTTGGTCGAGAAAAAGTCACGGCATTAGAGCGCGAGGATGCAGAACGAGGCTGGACATACATTTACCAAACGGCTCCCGCTATCACACGCAAAACTCCACTCGAAACTTATAAGAGGAAACCGTAATGGACATTTACGATCGCCATTTCAACGCAATCCGCGAAAATGTTGAGGCTGGCATGGCAAGGCCACTCCCTTCTGTCATGCCTGAATACTACACTCTAGAGCCTTCCATCGACCCAACTACTTCGTATATTGCTGCACTTGATGGCACAGATCAGCAGATATTTTATGTTCCTTATAGCCCCGAACAGGGAATTGCGGCTTGGGGGGTTCTCTATGTAGAATTGGATCCAAGGGATCCGGATGCGGGAATTTATCGTGATGGGCCTGCCAGTAATTTCTTGGTAAGAGAGGATTTATTTTATTACCATCTAACAATGGATTTACTCAATCCAGAAGAAAATCGTTGCTTCCGAAATGATTTTTATGCAATTAGGCAAACCCTATCATCTGCTAGACCGACTGAACCTCCCTTACTAAACCCAAAATTCAACAATAAGAAAGGGGTACGACCCATCGCAGCCGTGGAAAGGGCAACAGGGGAGTGGCTCTCATTAAGAGCAGCGGTTACTCACCAACTAGCTCCAGGTAGTTTGGTACTTAAGGATGGACGGTTTAACTGCCAAATGGAGCAAGCAGCTTCCTGGGTTGATGAGTTGGGACGAACTGCTGTCCGAAATGATGTCCGCTGCGTGGCAGTTGTCAAATCAGGTGCGGTCTATAGTATGTTATGCCCGCTGGTCCGAGAAATAGCCAAAAAGACGGATAGAGCCTTTTACTTCATTGTCCCACCAGAAACCATTAACGAGAGTTACGCTAATGATGTCTATACTAATCGTAAAACCCTCATGCTGGGAGGTAAAGATCACAGAGATTTAGCAGGGATTGGGGCTTTGTGGACTGCTTTTTGTCCCGATCCAACAAATTATATGACTTTTGTTGTACTCGAATTCAACGTTTACGATCTGCATCACTACAAAGCGCTTGTCAGGGAACCAAAAACTTTACTAGATTGGCAGAGGAATATATTGAATGGAGAAGTTCATTTGACGGAGAAAAAAAATATTCCTCATCTATATGTAACAGACTTACTGATTGACAATAACGACATTGAAAACCTAGTCGAGCCGACTCTCAGGGAACTTCTTTGGTTGTGCGAGCAAGAAGTAGCACGCTTTGGTTATCCCAACTTGCTGGGACTAGCGCACCACGAGGTAGTCCTCACGTCTGAAAAAGCCAGTCTGCTTCGGCAGAAATATTTAGAAGCATTTGCTACTTCTAATATAATTTTGAGCGAATTGGTCGAAAATCCCCTTGATGCCACGTCTCATAAACTGCACAATATCACCTAAAAATAATTAAATGACAGAAGCTAAAAACATTACGACCACCTCTGGAGCCTCGAATAATACATTGATGGAGTTTTTTCCACCCAGAGAAGTTCCACAACCCCAAGAAATTAATTTCGTTGTAGGCACTCAATCGGACGGCGATCAAAAGCGTTATCAAGTTGAACTAGACGTAAATTTTGATTGCAGGGTTGGTGATTTACTCGAAGCAAAAGACAATCGGACGCATCGCCATTATTTATTGATGGTAGTTGATATAGACTATGCTTTTCCTCATAAGACAGAACACGCTCAAATGTTAGATTTGCTGCGACGGCGACCGGATAAAGAAGTTGACGATCCAACTTTCCGCGCTCTTTGCAAAAATCTAGCGATTTGTACCCTGCTGGGGGAAATTCAAGAACGAGAAATTACAGAACGAGGATATCGTCCAAGTAAGTACACGACCACGGTAGTTGAAGCCAGTAGCCATACGGAAAAGTTGATGGCGAGTGAGTGGCAAATCGGTGTAGATATTGGTTCGCTTCGTGTGGGCCGAGAAAACCGACCCCATGTACCCGTGCGTTTTTCTACAGTGGAGTTAGTGGGTAAAAGGTTTTTAATAGTGGGTCAAACTGGGAAAGGCAAGTCTACCGCTATGCGTCAACTCCTCGACGGTCATCTACGCGCCATGTCTTCCAAACAGGAGAACCGTCAAGTGGGGTTTCTAGTCGATGATTTTAAGATGGAATATCCCTTCGATACTTATAATCAATCTGGGGAAACTGTACCGGGATTGATCTCTAAGTTGGGAGCGGTATCTAAAGACAAGCTTGTTATTCTGAGTTGCAATCCTGATGAGTATAGAGAGCATACCCATCGAATTAGGGATATTGTTAATTTGCAATTACCGCTAGAAACTCTATCTCTGTCAGTATTGTGTGACTTGGCTAACCTGACTGAAGCTCAAACGAATGTAGTGCGGTTGATAGAAGATACCGGAAGAAAATCATCAGAGTTTTTTAGCGATCTGTTAGCAGTGGATGAGTATGGTATGCCCAACACTGTAATCTGGGGCCGGAAATATGGCCCAATGTTTTATAGTGCTACTGGCAAAAAAAAGGTTAAAAAAGGAGAAGAGATTAATGAGGAAGAGGATATTGATAAAGGTTTGCGAGATCGCTTATCTTACATCCGTCGTGCAGTGCAGCGACTTTTGAAAATGCCATTTATGACTAGGAATGCCAGTTATGGTGACTGCACGGGTAAGCTCCTTCAATACCTGCGGGAAGGCTGCACGATTATAGTAGACAAAAACCAACTAGAAGATCACGAGCGTGAAATGCTCACAGTCGTTCTCTTGTACCATATTTTCCGACATAATCAAGCAATGGCGAGCGGGAGTAAAGAGCAACGCGATCGCATGATCCCAGTTGTGGCGGCGATAGAAGAAGCTCAGTACCTCCTTTCTCAGGACAAAGTAGCCGACCCCGACTCCATTTTTGCCAAAATTGCCTTTACTGGCCGCAGTTATCAGATTGGCCTACTTGCCATTACCCAACGTCCACAGGCAATTCAAAAAGAACTTCTAGGTCAATTTGATGGTTTCCTCGTCCTTCCCTTAGAACACGCTAACGATTTTCGACATCTTGCAGATGCTTGTCCAGCCTTATCAGGCTATCGCAATGATTTAGCCTCTGCTCCTATTGGAGGTGGTGTTATTGCTTACGGCTCACCTAAAAAGATCGTTTCCGTTCAAATTGAAAATTATCTATAGGCCACTTGGTCTATCAAAATTTTTTATTTCTCAACCATAAGGGAAGCCAGTACCCTAGATTCATCAGTAATGTAGGGTACTTTTTTCATAAAACCCCGATAGCTAGAGCAATCGTATGTTTTCCTTCTATAGAGCATCGCAGGGAAGAACGAGGCAAACAATAACGTTCTTTCCAAAAGGTTGCCAATTCATCAAAAGGGTCGTCATTGTAAATTGGTGCTTCTCCAGTTCCACTCAAGACCTCATCGAGATTTTCCACGTGAGGGATCATAAAAACTTCACGTTTAAGATTATGCCGAGTCAGTTTGCCTTCTGGTAAGCCAAGGTTTTTCAGGACTCGCTTAGTGACTTGGAGCCTTATTTTGGGACCTGTGCCAAAACCTCTCAGCGGTTTGTCAGGAAAAAGCTGCTTGTGAAAAGTTTTCATTTTAGCGTATAGAGCATCGCTAAAATGTAGAGTACCCCAGCCTTCACAGGCTCCAAGAGAAATAGTCGCCCATTGGTTTTGCTTACCATTACTTCCTTTGCTAACCCTATTGTACAAAGAGCTTCTTCCAAAGGCACTGAGGGTAGTTATCCCTATCAAAATTGCAGGGAGCACTCTCTCTCTCATCACCGTTTTTCGTCCTTCGTAACGACGTTCATAATCTTTTCTTACTTCTTGTGATGCTGCTGCTAAAACAACCAGTTTTCCTGCCAGTAAATCACTGTAGGGTGGCAAGGCACCTAATGTGTAGGCATCCATCGTCTGGTTCACAATTTCAATTTTCCGTTCTTTGTCACGAGGAATGTTAAACTTTCGATCCCTGGCTGACAAAGCAATGGGTGCTGATTGTAAACCGAGAAGCCCCATTAATTTTTCATTAGAATCATCCCACAATAAATATTCTAATCTTCTACCGTAGCCCCGACTGTATGGCAGGTTCCAGTATAAACGAGCTACCCGAAAAATATCCCGCTGTGATCGCTGTTCTATCAATTCTAAGCGGGGTTTAATCGCACTAGGATCGACTTCTTGTGGTTCGGCAAACACATGGCTGTATTTTGGCCAGTTATTTGCCAACCATTTTTGATGTTTTTCTAATGCTATTAGACGGGAATGATTGGTATAGCTTCGGTAATGAGATTTTTCATCCGGGTTGACAATTCTCATTAAATTTCGTAATTCTTGGTTAATCGCCTCCAGCATTTCTTGAGCTTCATTTTCTAGCTTCTTTGCATGAACTAGGGGAGAGAAATTAGGTACTTCTTCTAACCATTCAGACTGCTGAATTTCCGATTCAGCCAAAGAACTATGCATACATTTATCCGTTATAAAAATTTATGGTAATGTAATTCAGCCTACCCATATTAACCTACCGCAAATTCGGGGACTTTTAATCTGAATTATGATTAAATAATGTGGGTATTATTCACCTGGTTTTAAATTCATATATTCAAAGCAAGATAATATGAACTTTCTTTATCTTCTAAAGATTTTTACAAAAATTTAGTCCAAATATTAACTTCGGTAAAAACGAATAGTTAATAGAATTTACTAGCTGAATAAGAACATCTGCCCTCAATCTAATTTCAGAATATAGTCGGACATTTGTAGTAAATGTGCCTCGACTTACTGCTCTGATGATGACTGCGGAGGATTTTTGGGGTAGTTTTTGAGACGCCCCTGATGCCTAGCTTCCTCTATTGCCCTCTCTAGCAGGTAAGCAGAAAGATTGGAGACAGAGCGACCTTCAGAATGCGCCCATTCTTCTAGGTCTGCTGCTGCCCTATCTGACAGGATGACTTGGATCCGTTTGCTCATGTCTGGGTGGATACACTGACTTAATATCATACAGTCTCTGTTACCCTTATCTCGTTAATTACACAGATACGAACCTATTATGAGTCATAGGTACTCATATTTGAGTAATCCTTAAAGAAAGTTAACCAAATCATTCGGAGACCCAGTGTGTTACGGGTAAGCCCTATCGGGAAGAGTAGGAGGTTTATTCGAGTAATCTACCCACCGTCCAATCACCAGTACACCTAGTTGTGAAGATGATTTTAGAGTGTCAGCTTTCTACGGAAGTGTGTCAACTTCAGATGCTAGAGAACCAGTAGTACGGGTCATCGGAATCGTTAGAGAAACACAAAAAAGCTCCCACCAGATATAAACACTGGTGGGACAGCGGGTAGAAGAAGATCTAAGTTATCCGTAGGCATTCTCCCACTCAGCCTGAGAACAAGCGTAATGATAGATGTTTGTTGTGGATACAAGAGCGATCTTATCGTTCCTGATGTCAGAGGATATGCGATCGCCCCCTTGCCAAGGGTTATGGATACAGACCGCGATCGCCTAAAGCCTCAGCGACGCGCCCGACTCCCAACATATAGGCCGCTTGTCGGAAGGGAATCTGACGGTTTTGGGCCAGTTCGCTGACTCGCTGATAGGCTTGCACCATCAACCCTTCCATTTCGCGGTTGACCCGTTCCTCATCCCAAAAGACGTAGGATTGACCTTGGACCCATTCCAGATAACTGACCACCACGCCTCCGGCGTTGGCTAAGATATCCGGGAGGACGGTGACCCCTCGCGCTTCTAGGAGGCGATCGCCCATTAAGGTGACCGGGGCATTAGCCGCTTCCGCCACGATTTGAGCTTGGACCTGATCGGCATTTTCCTCGGTAATCTGGTCTTCTAGGGCTGCGGGAATCAGCACATCACAGGGGAGGGCCAATAATTCGGCGTTAGTAATGAGTTCTGCATCGGGAAATCCTCTCAAGCTGCCTTTGTGCTCCCGAGCATATCCTTCCAATGCGGGAATATCTAAACCGTTTTCGGCAAAGAAAGCACCGGAAACATCAGAAACAGCGATAATTTTGGCCCCGGCTTCATGGAGTAAGGCTGCTGCTGCGGCACCCACTTTACCAAACCCTTGAATCGCAATCCGGACTTGGGATAAGGTTTGTCCCCGTTCGATTAAAGCTTCCCGGACCGTAATCATCACACCCCGTCCTGTTGCCATCGCCCGACCTTTGGATCCGCCGATGGATAGCGGTTTTCCCGTGACGACTCCGGGGACGGCATGACCGACATTCATGGAATAGGTATCCATCATCCAGGCCATTTCTTGGGAAGAGGTGCCAATATCGGGGGCGGGAATATCGATCGCCGGTCCAATATCTTTAATCAGTTCGCTGGTGTAGCGTCGAGTAATTCGTTCTAATTCGCGAACGGAGTAACGATGGGGGTCGATCGCAATCCCACCTTTGGCCCCTCCGTAGGGAATTCCGACTAGGGCACATTTCCAGGTCATCAGCATGGCTAAGGCGGATAATTCCTGTAAGGTGACGGCGGGATGATAGCGAGTACCC
Organism: Laspinema palackyanum D2c; assembly: GCF_025370875.1. Lineage (NCBI taxonomy): Bacteria > Bacillati > Cyanobacteriota > Cyanophyceae > Oscillatoriales > Laspinemataceae > Laspinema > Laspinema palackyanum. The sequence goes on along the minus strand of NZ_JAMXFD010000030.1, from coordinate 73,539 downwards.
CCTTTATAGGGTCCAAGAACATCACAATGTTGGACTCGATGTCCGGCGAGGACTTGGACTTCGCCATTATCTAAAAGGACGGGAATGGAGACGGTGACGACTTTGCGGGGTTGTTCGAGAATCCGCAAGATGTTCGGATCCATTTCTAAGGCAAGGGCGGCTTGTCCCAAGTAGGTGCAGGCACGGTCATGGGGACAAATGTAAGCCGGAGAGGGAGCAAGTTCTGTTAACGGCGTTGATAAAACCATAAATTTATAGTTTGGGGAATGAAGGGCGGATCAACTCGGTGATCCCGTGCCCGGTTTCCGCCAGATGATTTGCGGCTGGAGTGGCGCGGGATGTCAGTACGCTGTGATTAATTTCCTTGTTATTCGTAGCCTAACCGAAAAATCTCTGTAAATTGTAAATTTAGTATAAATTGTAACAGTTTTATTGTGAAAATTTGATATGCCTTTTGGCATGAGTATTAAGACTGAGTAAACTCTGGGAGCTAGGAGCGATCGCCGGATTAAATTCAGTATAATTACGGCCCGTGGGGATTGGGGATCGCGATTGGGGTAAACAGAGGGTGATAGGGATCGCGAGAATCAAGGTTTTCCCTGGATCTCGGTTGGTGAGGAATCTTGTTCTGTTTTGCCGAGGTTTCTGTGGCGGATCTACGGGTGCGATCGCCTCCTAGGATTGCTTAATCACTGGGGACAATCGAGACTGTAGTGCCTCTGGTTCTTGCTAAATTTAGGGGGATTTTTGATTCTCATACGGAATCCGGTACTGATAAGTCTATAAAAACAACCGGCATCAATCTGTATGTGTAGGGGCGCAATGCTTGCGCCCCTGGGGCGCAAGCATTGCGCCCCTACAATCCCTTTTTATAGACCTTTAAATACCGTATGGAGTATCAAAGCGCCCAAATTAAGATAAGAACAGAGAGAGGTTGTCGGTCCCCGATGCAAAAAAAGAGGGACACAGTATTACTGTGTCCCTCTTTCTGATTTATATGGAGCTAAGCGGACTCGAACCGCTGGCCCCCTCAATGCCATTGAGGTGCTCTACCAACTGAGCTATAGCCCCGTTCAGCGCTTTATTATATTGGCACGAACCCGATTAATTTGTCAACTAGGTTAACCCAAAATTTTTCAATTTTTTTGCAAGAATCTGCTAATCCTTGCCGGGAAGCAATTTCATCCCATATTAGCCCTCTTAAGCGTCCCTGAAAGGTTAGAACTATGGCAGCCCTGGGGCGCGATCGCTCGTTTCATAATACTCTATCGTCCCCGGTTCTATCCAAGGATTAACACTCACGGCGCTGGTGGAAGTGTAATAAGACTCTACCACTCCTCGATTCGCCATTTCTCGGACATACAGCATATAGTCGCCCATTAGGAAATAGACGGCCATCATTGCTGCCGCAGCCATTGCGACCAAGGTCCCTGCCAGCATCAGCGAAAATTCACTTTTATCGACGGCTTGCTGCATCAGGTGCAGGGACCAGGCCACCAAAGCTATGACGATTATGAGGATCAGAATCATAACTTTACATATATTCCCCCATTACTTTACATATTTTAACATCCTCTCAGATTAAGTGGGTAGAGCGACCGAAAAAATCACCCTCCTATTCATTTAAGAGGAGGGTGAACAAAAATCGATGCTGGATATGGATTAGATGTCAATTAACAGGGACAGACAGGGCCGGTTACATCGGAAACCTTAAGACAATATTCATACTTCCGAGAGAAGGCAAAGAATTAAGGAGGAATTAATGCCTAGGTGCTGCTCCTCTTCAGGATAAAGTCAGAAGGCCCGATCGCAGCTTCTGGAGGCTTTCAGGTAGGCGCTGCCCACTGGAGTTTAAAACAGTTCGGACTCCCCTTTACAATTGACGGATGGGGACTTGTCGTTCGGCGAGGTAGGTTTTAATCTCAGAAACACTGAGTTGGCCGTAATGTAATAAAGAGGCCAGCAGGGCCGCTTCTGATTGGCCGGTGGTGAGGGCCTCATAAATATGTTGGCAGTTTCCGGCACCCCCGGAAGCAATCACGGGAATTTGGACTTGTTGGGCGATGGTGCGAGTCAGTTCTAAGTCATAACCCGCTTGCGTGCCGTCGGCATCCATACTGGTGACGAGTAATTCTCCACATCCGCGTTGTTCAACTTCTTTTGCCCAGGCGATCGCATCGAGGCCGGTATTTTCGCGACCCCCGCGCACATAGACATCCCACCCGGGATTTTCTGGATCCGTGCGGCGACGGGCATCGATCGCCACGACAATACATTGATTTCCAAAGCGATCGCTGGCTTCATTAATAAAATCAGGGTTGCGCACGGCGGCGGAATTGATACTGACTTTATCGGCCCCTGCTCTTAACAATTTTTTAATTGTTTCTAAGGATTGGATCCCGCCCCCGACAGTCAGAGGGATAAAAACTTGTTCGGCAGTGCGGTAAACCACATCAAAAATAATATCCCGGTCTTCATGAGTGGCCGTAATATCCAGAAACACCAACTCATCGGCACCGGCTTCATTGTAAACCTGAGCCAGTTCTACAGGGTCTCCGGCATCTTTGAGGTTGACAAAGTTGATTCCCTTGACAACACGACCGGCTTTGACATCTAAACAGGGTAAGATTCGTTTGGCAAGCATGATGAGTTCGGTTAGGGGACTAGATGAAGACTGAAGGAGCAACGGAGTAAGGTAGAAAATTCCTCCCTCAACCTTTGTCCAAAGGCTTCATAATCAGCGGCAAGCACTGATAAACTGTGGAATGGTTCAATCAGAAGAAACCCACAGGATTTCAAATGAAAATCGGTCAAAAGGTCAAAGTTACCCGCCTCAGAGAAAGATTGTCCGCTGATGCGGTTGCCAAAATTAAAACCAATCCCGTCGGCACAATCAAGGATTTTAGAATGACGGATGGCAGCGGCGTTGGAGTGGTGGTGCAGTTAGACAGCGGAATCACCACCTGGTTCTTTGAGGATGAAGTCCAAGCCCTGTAAGGGGGGCGATCGCGGTGAGAACAGAGGGGAAACCAACCTGTCACTCCCGCGATTGACCATTAACATAAGAAAGGTTCGAGTGGCTCAAAACAGAAACAAATGGCCTTAATTTTGACCTTTTTAGGAAAAGGTGGGACTGGAAGAACGACCGTGGCGATCGCCGCTGCTAAAAGATTTGCATCTCAAGGTAAGCGCGTGTTGCTCGTCGGCCAGGATAGCAGTCCCGCTTTTAGTTTACTCGTCGGTGCGACCGTCACCTGCGATCCCATAGAAATCGGCGCTAACCTCAAAGCAGTACAGCTAGAATCAGCGGTACTGCTGCAACGGAGTTGGCAGCAAGTGAAAGATTTGGAAGCGGAATATCTTCGGACTCCGTTTTTTAAAGAAGTTTATGGCGAAGAATTGGGGGTATTGCCGGGGATGGATAGCGCCCTGGCACTGAATGCCCTGCGCGAGTATGATGCCAGCAATCAATATGATGTAATCGTTTACGACGGCAGAGGGGATAAAGATACTCTGCGGATGCTGGGAATCCCTGAGATTTTAAGCTGGTATATTCGCCGCTTCCGAGGAGTGTTGGCGGAATCGGAACTGGGGAAAGCCCTGTCGCCCTTTGTGCAACCTGTCACCAGTACGGTGTTTAATACCGGCTGGTCCCTGGATAATGTTGGGGGTAAACCGGCAGAACAAGCGACGGATTTATTGGAAAAGGGGAAACAATCCGTGGGTGACCCCAATCGGGTGATTGCTTACTTGGTGACGACAGGCGATCGCCTTGCGGTGGAAACCAGTCGCTATCTTTGGGGGAGTGCCCAACAAGCGGGGCTCACCATTGGCGGATTGATTTGTAATTTAACCCCAGTTACCGATGAAGTGGTGGAACAATTTGCACCCCTGCCGGTGACTTCCATTCCTCAGATGGAGGGGAACGACTGGGAACCTCTGATGGATGCTTTGCCAGATTTCAAAAAACCAGAAGGCGTCCCCCAACCGATTGAAGTGGACCGGGTGAATAGTCAAGTGAAGCTATTTTTGCCCGGGTTTGACAAAAAACAAGTCAAGTTGACGCAATATGGCCCAGAAGTGACCATTGAAGCGGGGGACCAACGGCGTAATATTTCCTTGCCTCCGGAGTTAAAGGGGAAAGCCGTTAAAGGGGCGAAGTTTCAGCAGCAATTTTTAGTTATTTCGTTTTAATTCAGTTTAATTGGTTTTAAACGGTGCGATCGCCCGTTGGATGGGTTCCGGTTGGACTGGAGACATCTGACGGGCGAGTTCGTTATGGGGTTGAGATTGTCGGGTTTGATGATTTGAAAAATGCAGAGAGGTTCAAGAGATCGCCTTGCTGCTGGGGAGTCGTTATCCCATAATCAATTAGACTGATTATTTAACGAACCGAAACTCTCCCAAGTCTGATATGTCTAACCCCCCTACATCTGAGTCCAATCTGTCCAACTCTCCCGATCGCGTGCCACCTCCAGAGGCTGCTACTTCAGCAACACCCATTCCAAGTGCTTCCCCTGAGTCATCCAACCGCAATGCTAGAACTCGGCAGATGTTGGGGATGAAAGGGGCGGATGTCAAAGAGACATCGATTTGGAAGATTCGCCTGCAATTGATGAAACCAATTACCTGGATTCCCTTGATCTGGGGGGTCGTCTGTGGGGCCGCTGCTTCCGGGAACTACGAATGGAAGTTAGAGCACATTTTAATTGCTGCTGCTTGTATGTTGATGTCTGGTCCTTTACTAGCAGGCTACACTCAAACCATTAATGATTTTTACGATCGCGATTTAGATGCGATTAATGAACCCTATCGTCCCATTCCCTCCGGGGCGATCGCCGTCCCGCAAGTCATTTCCCAAATTTGGGTGTTATTACTCGCCGGGATTGGGGTTGCTTATGCCTTAGATGTTTGGGCGGGTCACGATTTTCCCACCATTACCGTCTTGGCAGTCGCTGGTTCCTTTGTTTCTTACATTTATTCTGCACCGCCTCTGAAACTGAAGAAAAACGGCTGGTTAGGAAACTATGCCCTAGGTGCCAGTTATATTGCCCTACCTTGGTGGGCGGGACAAGCCCTATTCGGGGAAATTGGACCCAAAATCATGGTGATCACCCTGATTTACAGTATGGCGGGATTGGGAATTGCGATCGTCAATGACTTTAAAAGCGTTGAAGGGGATAAACAACTGGGTTTGCAATCCTTACCTGTGATGTTTGGCGTCGGGACTGCCGCTTGGATCTGTGTCCTGATGATTGATATCTTCCAATTGGGAATCGCGGGATATCTGATTTCGATTCACCAAAACCTGTATGCGGCGATCCTGATTTTGCTGGTGATTCCGCAAATTACCTTCCAGGATATGTATTTTCTGCGGAATCCTTTGGAAAATGATGTTAAATACCAGGCATCAGCCCAGCCATTTTTGGTGTTGGGAATGTTGGTGACGGCCCTGGCGATCGGTCATGCCAATATTATTTAGGTAGGGGCGATCGCTAGAAATCCCTGTCCTAGAAGCCTGCCGGAACTTCCGAGGTTCCGGCTAACAAATTAACCTTGGTGTATTTTAGTGCAAATATTGAACCCAAGCTCTAAAATAAAACCCAATACTGGCGGTAGATGGCGGTGAGAGGAGTTGACGTGGCTAAATTTATTTCCAAGCTCAAAAATATCTCCAAGAAATTCGGGAGTGCAACCGGGAACCAACCGCGAAAATCAAGGGATTTACCCCCGGAAACTGGCGGCGATCGCCCCGGGGTTGACCGTTCACACCCCACTGTTCTTCCAGGGACTCCCCTCAGTTTAGCCCCAGGAGAACAGGGTCAAGCAGTGGAACCCCAGGCGATCGCCGAGGATGGCAACCCCTCGGACCCCGGTAAGCCCTCCAAAGCCGGTAAACCTACTAGAAATCTTCTCTCCACTCTCAAACGCCTCTGGGTTAACCCGGGCGGAAAACCCCTCTATCGTCGTCGCATCTTTTGGGTGGGTTTGGGCGTTGTGGCTGTCAGTAGTACCGCTGGAACCCTCACCTGGGTTTGGTGGCGAATCGATCGCAGTTTGCCCGATGTCTCAGAAGTCTTTACCTTTGTCCGAGATGGGACGTTAACCATTACCACCCAAGATGGGACCATTTTGCAGCAAGTGGGGCCCGCAACCCGAGACAAGCTGAAAATACAGGACATCCCACAACCCCTTGTTGAAGCTTTCATCGCTTCTGAAGACAGCAGATTTCATCAACATAGCGGTTTGGACTATCAAGGAGTACTGCGGGCAACTGTGGCGAATATCCTCGCTAGAGAAGTGGTGGAAGGAGGCAGTACCATCACCCAACAACTCGCCCGGATGGTGTTTTTGACTCAGGAACAAACAGCGGGACGGAAAATTCGGGAAGCGTTTTTAGCCCGCAAAATTGAGAAAAATATGAGGAAACAGCAAATCCTCGAACGTTACCTCAATTATGTTTATCTTGGGTCGGGCGCTTATGGGATTGCAGATGCGGCTTGGGTTTATTTTAGTAAGTCTGTAGAGGAACTGACCCTCAGCGAAATGGCAATGATTGCGGGGTTACCACCGGCCCCTTCAGTTTACTCACCCTTAGTCAATCCAGAAAATGCCCGAACCCGGCGCAATATCGTTTTACAACGGATGACCGAACTGGGATACATTACTCCAGAAGCAGCGGCGACGGCGAGAGAACAACCGTTAGAAGTCCAAGCAAGTTCTCCAAAACGGCTGAAAGTGGAGGCCCCGTACTTTACCTCCTATATTCAAAAGGAATTGCCGAAACTGGTGTCAAAAGAAGCCCTAGAAATGGGTGGATTGACGGTAGAAACGACGATTGATTTGGAATGGCAGAAAATTGCCGAAAAGGTGGTCAAAGAGGCGGCAGAATTGGATGGACCCGCCCAGGGATTTGATCAGGCGGCATTGGTGGCGATCGCCCCGGATACTGGGGAAATTAAGGTCATGGTGGGAGGGCGATCGTTTCAGGAAAGTGAATTTAATCGAGTGACTCAGGCACAACGTCAACCGGGTTCGACTTTTAAAGGGTTTGTCTATGCCGCTGCGATCGCAGCCGGTTGGTCTCCCTACGATGGCTATGAAGATGCCAACTTTAAAGTTGATGGTTACAAACCCCGCAACTATGGCGGCAAATATCGCGGTTGGGTTTCGCTGGTTGATGCCTTGACCAATTCGGTTAATGTTGTTGCGGTCAAAGTCTTAATTGATATTGGCTTTGAACCTACCATCGAACTGGCGAAAAATATGGGAATTAAGTCAAAACTTGACCCCATTTATTCCTTAGCCCTGGGTGGATCTGAAGTCAATTTACTGGAACTAACCAGCGCCTATGGCACGATCGCCGCTGAAGGAAAACATCACGAACCCCACGGCATCACGCGCATTGTCGATCGCCGAGGTGACACCATCTACCAAGGGAAATCCCAACCCAAACAAGCGTTAGATCAAGAAACCTCTGCCATTGTTACTTGGATGTTAGAGCCCGTTGTCCAATATGGCACCGGATCAGCAGCGCAGTTAGGGAACCGCCCCGTTGCGGGAAAAACTGGCACCTCTGACGAAGCGCGAGACCTTTGGTTTATTGGCTATATTCCTCAATTAGTCACCGGAGTTTGGTTGGGGAATGATGATAGTTATCCCACCTGGGGAAGCAGCAGTACCGCCGCCTTCACCTGGCGTCAATTCATGGAAAAAGTAGTGGAAGGAATGCCGGTTGAAGAGTTTCCTGAAATCCCGGAACGCTTTGATGGACGCAAAGAGTTTATCAAAACTAAGCCGGTTATTCCCAATAGTATTTACTATGGAGATACGACTCCAGATAATGCTCAACCGGGTTCTGCCAATGCTGGGGATTATTCCGAGGGATATTACTAATTAGGCAGATGAGAATGGATAACCACCCCAAGGATGTGATAGAGTAATCCTTGGGGTGGGACATGAACATGAATTACATAGCTTGCTCTTTTCAACAAAAATTAATGACTAACTTTTTAAGTTAAAAGGAGATAGGTTAATATGGCTGATGATTATTTGATTCCAAACTTAATCCAGGATGTAGAAAGAGGGAAAATTAGAATCCCCTCATTTCAACGAGGTTTCGTTTGGGATCCTGATCGAGTTCTTTATTTTATAGATAGTATCTATAAAGGTTTTCCTTTTGGCTCTGTATTAATTTGGACAACTAGAAATCCTTTAAAAACTGAAAAGAATCTGGGGCCTTATAAACTGCCTGATAATAAGCCAGAATATCCCCTAGATTATGTTCTTGATGGGCAACAGAGAATAACCTCTATTTTTGGGGTATTTCAAAATTCTCTTTCTCCCGAACAAAACGGAAATACTGACTGGACCAATCTATTTTTTGAATTCAATAGTTCCGACTCTGTACCCTTTAAATATTTAGACGATTATAATAATTATGATCGTCAAAAATATTTTCCATTGAAATGTGTGTTTGACCCTACGAGATTGATCTATGCAATGGAGTTAGCTGATCGTTCACTATTCACACAGATAAGTGATTTAGCCTATAAATTTCAGAAAGCTAGAATTCCTGTAGCACGTTTTGAAAACGAAGAACCGAAATATGTAGCAACGGTTTTTGAAAGGATTAACCGCCAAGGCGTTGAATTAAATACTTTTCAGCTTTTATCTGTATGGAATTGGAGTGAAGATTTTGATTTACAAGATAAATTTAGAGAAGTTGATGAAGAACTAGAACAATTTGGATTTGAAGAATTAGGGTCAGATTTACTCCTAAAATGCTGCTCGGCAGTAGTAAAGCAAAGTGTCAATCCAGAAGATTTTATGAAACTTCCGGGAAATGAAGTCAGTATGAATTTTGATAAAATTAGAAATGCCATACTTACAGCGATTGATTTTTTAGAAAAAGAACTTAATATTTTTTCTTTAAAAATGTTGCCTATGGACAACATATTACCTGTTTTAGCGTTATTTTTCGCCTTCTCTGAAAACCAATTACCGTCCAAACCAAATGAGCAATATGAAGCTATTAAAAGATGGTTTTGGCGTGCCTGTTTTTCTCGAAGGTATGCAAAGGGAGGCGCTAAAAGCACGTCCATAGATTTGGCAGAAGTACAAAAAATGAAGGATGGAAAACCTCATAAACTTGGAGATTTTGATGTATCCTTAGATACTAGCTTTTTTCTTAAAAACTACTTCAGAATGTCTACAGTGATCACTAATACATTTGTATTGCTGTTAGCAGAACAAGAACCATTAAACTTTCTTCAAGGCACAAAAATTTCATTAAGAAAAGTTTTGTCCCAAGCTAATCGAAAGGAGTTTCATCATATTTTTCCAAGAAGTTTTTTAAGAAGTGTGGGCATCTCTGATAATGATATAAATTGCTTGGCGAACCTTTCAATACTTGCTAGGAATGATAACAATAGAATCAACAATTCACCCCCCAATGAATATCGTATATCTATGCCCTCTGATCCAATCAAATTCCAAAAAATAATGTCAACGCATTTTTGCCCAATCGAACCATTTTTAGAGAATGACTATAATCGTTTTTTAGAGCGCCGAGCTGAATTGCTACTTCAAAAAGCAAAAGAACTCTGCGATATTAAGTAAATTGGTAAAATGCTGGCACTTTAAAGATCGGCTGATACATTCATTTGTGTATTATGTAGTCGGGCTGCATCTTCCCAGTCAAGCAAATGTGGTGGAGTGATCGCCCGATCGCCCTCCATCCACTTAAAACCTCCCCTCGTCACCACCGCCGAACCATAAGTTTTTGTAATCGTTCAATCTCCCCCAATATTCCTCTTTAGAGGGAGACAGGAGGTTGCCTCTTGCCGTAAGCTGAGAGTGTAGTTCGTGAAAAACGCTTATGAATATATTGATGGAAGTCTCTGCGGCTGCAGGGGCAAGTGCTAACAATTTTCCTGTAAGTTTTACCTTAGTCTACGTCGTAGGCTTTATTGCGGCAGTGACCCTGGGTTCTGTTGCCTGGTATAACTCCAAGCGTCCCCCCGGCTGGGAAGATAAAGATCGTCCGGATGTGGTCCCCAAGGTTGATAAGTAAAACTTAAGTCAATATCCCCATAATAAAATCTAAGTCAGGGCGATCGCAGATCAATCGCCCTGGCATTACGCTGTCTGCTGTTTCCTCAATCTCACCATGAAAAATCCATCCATATCATGATGGTGGGGCCAAACCGTGATCCAGCCTTCGGGTTTGGCAAAGTGTGCCGCAGGGGAGTCAGTGGTGGGGGGGTCTATTTCCCAAGTGGGATGACTGGCGAGGAATCCTTGAATCACCTCTTCATTTTCTTTGGGATGAATCGTACAGGTAGCATAGACGAGGTGACCCCCAGGTTTCACCCAGTTTGCAGTTTCTGCAAGCAATTCCCCCTGGAGTTGGGACAGTTCCTGGATATTTTCTGGGGTTTGACGCCAACGGGCATCGGCACGACGATGAAGGGTTCCCAGTCCGGAACAAGGGGCGTCTAAAAGGACCCAATCAGCAGTTTGATGAAATTGGGTGAAGTTGCGACTATCTCCACTGAGGGTTTGAATGGAGTGAAGTTGGAGGCGATCGGCATTTTCTGTGACTTTTTTGAGTCGGGAAGGGGCTTTATCACAAGCCCAAATTGTGCCGGTATCTTCCATCATCTCTGCAAGATGGGTGGTTTTTCCTCCTGGGGCGGCACAGGCATCGATCGCCACTTGTCCCGGTTTCGGTTCCAGTAAGGACCCGACTAATTGGGCGCTACTGTCTTGGATTGTCCACCATCCTGCTTGATATCCGGGTAAGTTTTCAATGGCACCGGCACCACTACATAAGCGCAATGCTTGGGGTAAATGGGGCAATCTGGCAACTTGAACTCCAGCAGATTGAAAGGCGGTTTCAACTTCTTCTAGGGTGGTTTTTAAGGGATTGATGCGTAAATCTAGGGTCGGGGATTGGTTGAACCAGGTACAGAGTTTTTCGGTTTCTGCAATTCCCAGGCGATCGCACCAATTGGCAACAATCCAATCGGGGAAACTATGCAATATTGCTAATCGGGATATCTCATCATCGGGAAGCACTAAAGGGTCCGTATTTTCCGCTTCGGCTAATCGAATATATTGGCGCAATAATCCATTAACAAACCCGGCAAGTCCTTTAAATTTATTGTCTTTGGTTAATTCCACTGTGGTATTGACAGCGGCAGAGGCAGGAATGGTGGAAAGATACCGCAGTTGATATAATCCCAGATGGAGAATGATGCGAAGGTCATCGGGTTGATTGGCGGATTTCTTTTTAGCCAGTTGGTCGATGATAGCATCAAGGGTTCGCATTCTCCGCACACAACCATAGACTAATTCCGTGGCTAATCTGCGATCGCTGGGGATAAGAGCAGACTCTTCCTGCTGTTTGGCTTTTTGCAGCCATTTATCCAGGGCAATATCGGCAAAAACGCCCCGACGATGGACATCGCGGAGGGCTAAAAAGGCAATTTGGCGCGGATTAGACATTGACAAGGTAGGGTTGAGAGTGTAGAAAGCAGCCACATTCTATAGAAATCGCGATAAAACTTGGCGGTTCTAATTTGTTTTTTACTTAGAATGAGTCGGACTTAAGATTATAAACGGTTCTTAACCCAGTGACGGAGGAAATTTTGCAGGGATTGGTGATTTCCAGGGAAGGGTAATGCTGAAAACTCTTCTACAGTCGATGCAGGCGCGATCGCAACAGTTCTAATTCGGCATCAATTTCTGCAAAATCTAGGTCCGGCATGGCTTCTAAATCTTGTTCTAAGTTAGCGGAAGCGAGACTGGCTTTAAAAATATCTCGTTCAGATTCTAAGGCAGAAAGTTGCTGTTTGAGCAGAGTCACTGTGGGGATTAATTCATTCAGTCGTTGTTTGAGTTCGTCTGCCTGTTTGCTGTAGCTTTGTTTGCGGGTTAAGAGTTCCCGGGCGAGGGGTTCATTTTGCTGTTGTAAGGCGAGTTTAGCGGATGCGACTAATTCATCAGCTTGCTGTTGGGCATTGTAATAGTCCCGCAAGAGGACTTCTTGACTGGATACGGCATTTTGAACACTTGTTTTGAATTCAGTTAAGGTTTGTTCGAGTTCCCGTTGATAGTCTTTCCGTTGATGTTTCCAATCGGTGATATTGGAACGAATCAGTCGATTAATGCGATCGCCTAATGCCATAGTCTCATCTCCTGCTGTGGGTTGATAGGGAACAGTTTTCTTTATTGTAGCTTTTACAAAGTCATTTTGTTATCTCCAAAAAGCATAAATTAGCCCGCATAAGCGGGCTTTGTTCTCTGAACTTCTACCGGATGGGGTAGGAGAGGAGTCTAAACTGATGTTTTCTGACAAAAGTGTTCGTCAAAAAATCCTTGGACTTGTTCTAAAATAGTCGGCAACTGACTCGCCAGTTCAGCCGTACCTTCTAAGGTTTGTTGACGGGCTAAACTTTCTAATTGAGCGGCGATCGCAGACATAGAAGATACCCCAACATTACTAGCCGCACTTTTAATTCGATGAGCGTAATGTTCCATTTGGGCTAAATCTTGGGTGGATAATGCCTGGGTAATCCCACCAATATCCTCGGGTATTTTATCAAGAAATACCCGTAAAAGTCGCTGCTGTAGAGACAGATTCCCTCGGGTTACTTTTAGCAACCGTTCCATATTGACCGGGCATTCTGGAACAGAAAGAGGTAAGGGAGATGCGGTATTTAGAGTCAGGAGGCTAGAGGGAATGGCTGTGGGTTCAATGCGAGGAATTTTGATGGGGGATGGGACTTGGAGACAGTTATCCGGTCCCGGTTTTTTATGAATCCAACGGCGGATGGCGGCGGCTAAATCTTCTCGTTCGATAGGTTTACTCAGATAATCATCCATCCCGGCATCGAGACATTTTTGGCGATCGCCTCGCATGGCATTGGCGGTGAGTGCAATCACGATGGTATGTCGTTGTGCCTCCTCCCGACGGCGCAACTCTTTTGTAGCCGCATACCCATCCATCACCGGCATTTGACAATCCATCAAAACCAAATCGTAGGTTTTTTTAGTGATAGATTCCAACGCTTCTATGCCATTCGTGACACAATCCGGTTGATACCCTAACATTTCTAACTGACTTAAAATCACCGTTTGGTTAATTAGGTTATCTTCCGCCACTAAAATATTAATCGCATAAGCTGGGGGAATGGGTGAGTGCAGCGAACTCAGATGAGAGGCGATGGAGGATGGACCATTCACCACATTAATCAGGGTATCAAACAATCGGGAAGCCCGGACGGGTTTAAAGAAATAACTGGCTACCCCTTTAGATAACAGGGATTCAGCAATGTCTCGTTGGCTTTGATTGGTCATTAAAATGACCTGAGTTTCGGGAAACAGGTGAGATTCAAATTTATCGCGATTGTAATGCAGGCTTTCTAATAGCTGCAATCCCTCCTTTGAAGGCAGTTGTAAATCCAGTAACAGTACATCATAGGGTTGATTGAGCTTGAGGGTTTGTTGTAAAGCATTCCAAGCTTCTGTGGCATTGGCGGCATCATCAGTATGCATTCCCCAAGCTTGGGTTAACTCTCGGACAGACTGACGAATTCGCGGGTTATCATCAACTACTAATACCCGTAAACTTGGGAGTTTACAATGAGAAATACCCTCTATCGGCGTGAAATGGAGTTGTTTTTTGAACTCAGCAGTAAACCAAAAGGTGGAACCTTCACCGAGTTTACTGTCAACCCCAATTTGTCCGCCCATCATTTCTACAAGCTGCTTGCAAATAGCCAAGCCTAAGCCGGTCCCTCCATACTGACGCTTGGTCGAAGCATCCACTTGGGAAAAGGATTGAAAAAGTTTATTTTGCCCTTCAGGAGAAATGCCAATTCCCGTATCCTTGACACTCAGGCGTATAAAAGCGGTTTCTTCTGTTTCTGCAATTGCCGAGGCTTGAATAATAATTTCCCCGACTTCTGTAAATTTAATTGCATTGCCGACTAAATTCAGTAAAATTTGACCCAATCGCACGGGGTCGCCCTGCAAATTTTGGGATAACTTTGGGTCAAATAAGCAACTTAAGTCTAACCCTTTTGCTTCGGCTTGTGCACCTAATAAATCCAGCACTTGTTCGATACTTTCGTACAGATTAAAGTCGAATTGTTCTAAGTGCATTTCTCCGGCTTCTAACTTAGAGAAGTCGAGAATATCATTAATAATGCTGAGTAAATGTTGGGCGCTGGCGCGAATTGTTTTGGCATAATCGTATTGTTGGGTACTGAGGGGGGTTTCTAAGAGTAAGCCCGCCATGCCTAATACGCCATTCATGGGGGTGCGAATTTCATGGCTCATATTGGCGAGGAATTGAGATTTAAACCGGGCGGATTCTAAGGCGGCTTCCCGGGCTTTTACTAATTCATCAATACAGTCAATCGCAATGGCAATTCCCCCGATTTCACCTTCAGCTAGATACCAGGGAGAAACGGTCCCCCGAATGTAGGTATAAGACCCATCTAATTTTTGCCAAAGGTCTTCGGTGACGGAAACAATTTTCCCTTGTAAAGCCCGCTGATGAGCTTGTTGCCAGCGTTCGGGAATATCCGATGAGACTTGATAGTAATTCCGACCGATTAACGAGGGTTGAGTGCCGTTGTTGCTGTCCGGGGTTTGCGATCGCCCACAAAAGTCTAGTCCATGATGGGTTAACCATTGGCTGGAATGAGCGAGATAGCACATTTGGGTATCAAACATCGCGATCGCCACAGGTGCACAATTAACAATTTGTTGTAACTGCTGCCGTTCCCGTTCGATCGCCGTTTCCATCTGCTTGCGATCGCTAATGTCACGCCACACCACCGCAAATCCATCCCCCAGTTTCGTAGCGCGGATATCAAACGCTTCCCGCACAGGCGGACGATTTTTCATCCCGTTGAGGTCATGATTGCCCTCAATTTCATACAAAATTAATTCTTCCTTTAACGGTTCTCCCGTTTGGACAACTTGAGCATATTTACTAAACAAAATGCTTTGACTCAAATCCGGCATCACTTGGCAAAACGAACAGTCATGCTCTCTCTCATTTTGACTGCAATGACACTGTTGCCTTGCTGAAGCATTGACATATTCCCGACGAAAATCTACGATTTCACCCCATTCATTTCGGCAGGCGGAATAAATCCCAAAACAGTCCAGCATATTTTCCACCGAAGTTCTAAACCGTTCTTCACTGTGTAACAATTCTTGTTCAAGCTGTTTGAGATCCGTAATATCAATGGCAACGCCATCCCAAAGAATATCTCCATTCGGCTGGGGTTCGGGACGGGATTCCCCTTGCAGCCATTTTATTTTCCCCCCGGGGGTTATTACCCGAAATTTGCGCTTCCAGGGTTGTAGAGTTTGAGCCGATCGCGCAATGGATTCGTTGAAAATTTGCGAGTCCTCGGGATGAATCAAAGAACACATTAAATGGGCATTTTGTTCGATTTCTTCCGGTTCTAATTCTAAAATATCCCGGCAACCGGAACTGATATAGGGAAAAGAAATTGTGCCCTCAGTGGTAATGAGGTATTGATAAATTACCCCGGGTAAATTATCCGCGAGGCGTTGGAAGCGATTCTGTAGTTCGGTGACGCGGAGGGTTTCTTGGTGGAGTGCATCTTCCACCGACTTGCGATCGCTAATATCCCGTCCGACACAATAAATGGATTGTTCTTCGGGAACCGGAACTGCGGACCAAGAAATCCATTTATAAGACCCATCCCCGGTCCGATAGCGATTTTCAAAGGCGATCGCCTCTTTTGAAGCCAGCATTTGCTTGGTTTTTTCCTCAGAGAGTTCCCGATCATCGGGATGAACCCAATCTAGGGAAAACTGACGGGAAAACTCCTCTGGACTGTACCCCAAAATATCAGTAATGGCTGGATTAACCCGCTTAAAGTACCCATCAAAAGAGGCGATCGCCATCAAATCAGCGGACACTTTAAAAAATTGTTCCAATTCCGCTTGAGCTTTTTGGCGCGCCACAATTTCGCTTTGCAGTTGGCGGTTAGCGCGGGTGAGTTCGGCGGTGCGCTGGGCAACTAAATTCTCAAGCTGTTCTTGATATTTTCGTAAAGCCGCTTCAGACCGCTTGCGCTCGGTGATGTCCAGGACAATCGCTTGCATTCGCCCATCTGGCAGTATTTTAGCACTCAATTCCACCGGCAGTAAGGTATTATTTTTCCGCCGCAACCAATGTTCACTTCTGCGGCTTTTTCCTACCCAAAGTCCATCCAATGGACTGGAAAATATCTCAATTTCAGGTTGACAGGCGATCGCCTTGAAATTAAGTTGTAAAAGTTCTTCTCGGGAATAGCCTAACATCTCGCAGGCTCGGGGATTGACATTCAGGTAATTTCCCTGAGCATCGATAATGAATATGCCTTCCGAGGCTTGTTCCATTAACTGACGGTAATCAGTTTCTTGGTGATGAAGTTCCGCTTCTAACTGTCGTCTTGCGGTGATATCGGTATAAATCCCAATAAATCCGATGATTTGATGGCGTTCGTCTAGGATTGCATCGGCGCGGACGGCAATCTGTAAACAGTCACCCCTTTTCGACTTCATTTCGGCTTCCCCTTGCCAGGAACCGCCAGAGGAAACCGTCTCAAAGACTTGCCGACTCAAGGCAGGGTCTTGATAGAGCCTCCAGGGACCTCCGGCAGCATTCATTTCGTCCCGGGTATAGCCGAATAGCTCAGTGCAGGCGAAATTTTGATAAATCCGATTTCTCGTCAGATCGGAGATGGCGATCGCATCCCCGGCACTATCTACCGCTTTGCGAATCCTCAGCAGTTCTGACTCATATCCTTTTCGCGCAGTGATATCTCGACCTTCGGCAATCAATTGGGTGACCTGGCCCCCATCCCCCAACAGCGGTCGAATGGAAAAATCCAAGGTTCGCAAAGGACAACCGCACCCGCCGATTTCCGTTTCATACCGCAGGGATTTTCCCGAGTTCGCAGCGGCGATCGCCTCCATCAGTCGGTCTTGACTCGGCTGATTCCCACTCCACCAAAGGGTTTGCCAAAAGGAAACCCCGAGCACCTGTTCTAATTGCAACTCCCCCCACTCTAGGGCGGTTTGATTCACATCCAGAATCATCCCTTCGGGATTTAACACCGCCATAAACTGAAAGCTGGAGTTGAAAATTTCCCGAAACCGAGGGGTTTCATTTTTCGGGAATCTCGGGTCCGGAAGATGGCGATCGGTACAAATTAAATAGAGGAAAATTAAAAAAAGTGAGCAGTCAGCAAAAGCTAGGGCCGGTAGCATGGCGGTACTTCCCAAAGCCTCCGCCAGATGGAGTTTGATCCCGTTAACATTCCATAAGTAAGCATACCCGTAGAAAATGTCCGGTTCAAAGGCAAGAATTTGCTTTAAAAACTCCATAGACGTTTTTATCCCTATTCTTTTACTGATGCTTCAACGTTTCATCTAATAATCTAATAGTTTGGCTGGAAATGCTCTAAACTTAATAATTCTTTTATATTCTTGCCAATTCCTCTGGCTAAAAGTTGAAAAATACGGAGGATCTCCCTAGCCCCACCCTTAAGAGCTTCTTTACCCCAGGATTGTCAGGGTTGAACCCATTAATCCGAAAAAATACCGTAAGAAAGGCTACAAAAATCAACTCAAATTCCCAAGAGTTGCGGTTTGGCAACCTGAAATGGCCTTTTCGGTGCGATCGCATCCTCTGGGCTAAACCCACAATTCTTCCTTTCAAAAACCCCCTGTTGAATCCAGCGATTCCCCTTTCCCAAACCCCCGGATTAAAAGATTGCAAAAAACTCCTGGGAACATCATCAGTTCCAAAATCCCCTAGAACATCCCCCAACACCAACGGGGAAAATTAACCTAGTCGCCCCCCTTCCAGCTACCATTGCTCCAAGCTTTAGGGTATTGTGTTTAAAAGTCCTCTCTCTGATAGATAGAGCCTTCCATGACCGCAGTACAGCCCTCCCCCAAGCACCAGAAATCCAAAGCACTCAAACCCGGTAGCCGTCCTCCCGCGAAAGAATTGTGCAGCGAGTGTGGCCTTTGCGATACTTATTACATCCATTACGTCAAAGAAGCCTGCGCCTTTCTCAACCAACAAATCGCCACCCTGGAAGAAAGCGCCCACGGACTCAGCCGCAACTTAGAGAACCCCGATGAAGTGTATTTTGGCGTCCATCAACAAATGATGGCAGCGCGAAAGCAGGACCCGATCCCCGGTGCACAATGGACCGGAATCGTGAGCACGATCGCCTGTGAAATGCTCGATCGCGGCCTCGTTGAAGGAGTCGTCTGCGTTCAAAATACCCCCGAAGACCGATTCGGACCCATGCCAATCCTGGCGCGCACCAAAGAAGAAATCCTCGCCGCCAAAGTCAATAAACCCACCCTCTCCCCCAATCTGTCCGTCCTAGAACAAGTAGAAAAGTCTGGGATGAAACGCTTACTGGTGATTGGAGTCGGTTGTCAGATCCAGGCATTACGCGCGGTCCAAAAGGAAATGGGGTTAGAAAAACTCTATGTGTTAGGGACCCCCTGCGTTGATAACGTTTCCCGGGAAGGATTACAGAAATTTTTAGAAACCACCAGTAAATCCCCAGAAACGGTGGTGCATTACGAATTCATGCAGGATTTTCGGATTCATTTTAAACATGAGGACGGTTCTATCGAGAAAGTCCCATTTTTTGGCCTGAATACGAAAGAACTCAAAGATGTTTTTGCACCCTCTTGTTTGAGTTGCTTTGATTATGTCAACTCCCTGGCAGATTTAGTGGTGGGATATATGGGTGCGCCTTTTGGTTGGCAGTGGATTGTGGTTCGGAATCAAACGGGACAGGAAATGCTTGATTTGGTCACGGAACAGTTGGAAACTCAGCCGGTGATGTCCCGAGGCGATCGCCGTGCTGCGGTCCAACAGAGCATTCCCGCCTATGAAAAAGGGGTGACCCTGCCGATGTGGGCCGCCAAACTGATGGGAGTGGCGATCGAAAGAATTGGTCCGAAAGGATTAGAGTATGCTCGCTTTTCCATTGATTCCCACTTCACTCGCAACTATCTGTATGTCAAACGGAATCATCCCGAAAAATTAGAGGCTCATGTTCCCGAATTTGCCAAGCAGATTGTGAGTCAATATCAATTGCCAGAATCTTGAAATCGCAGTTGTGGAGGCGATCGGCTGCTTTTACCTAACTTAATCACCGATGCCTCCTCTGTCCTCTCCTCTTCCGTCTCAACCCGCCTGTTTCAAACAACTTCCCTAGAGCCAAACTTTTGACGTTTGTTTAGGGAAATCCAAAATTTCAAACATCCCGAATAGATTGCTCAGTTTCGGTGCAATCCTAACTGGTCTGCTCTGTTAGCACCCTTATTCTCAAAAGCCGATTGGCGTTTTTAAAGGGGTTTGGGGGGATCAATACGGATTTTTGCCAGAGACCTATTAAAGAGTGTAGGTATATTAAGCCCCAATTTAGACCCACAATTTCAACTCAATTGAATCAGATACAGGCAGAGGAACGAGGGGATCTAAATACCGGGAATTAGTCCTGAATTTGTAGATGCTGTCCCTCACTAGGCGGATCTGTCTCTGTCTGGCGTAAGAATTAGACAAATCTTTTAAGCGATTTATTTAAGGATAATTCACCGACTCCTCGGGGACTTACATCGACTTCTGAAATTGAGACCCAAAATGAAACCAGGGTTAATCTTCCCTCTGATTATTTCGTTTTGTAAAGGCGATCGGCCCCAAAATCTACTTATAAAAGAAGTGGGGATCGGTCTAAAGAGTGAGGGCAGTCGTTTAAAAAGTTGATTAGGATTTATCAAATTATGATAGGAAAGACTTGTTATGAATATCGAAAAATTTGAGACCCTTTACCGAGAAGGAAACCGAGATTTTTCCCATTGGGATTTATCTCAAGAGAAAGCAGCGTGGGTTAACATGAGCTACACCAATCTGACAGGTGCAGACTTGAGTCATAGCCAATTCTGCTCCGCGATTCTTCAGGGTTCGACACTCATTGAAGCCAACTTAGAGCAAACCAAACTCAGAGCCGCTGATCTGCGCCGAACCGACTTGAGTCATGCCAATTTAAGGGGAGCTGACTTAAGTCGGGCGGATTTGATTGAAACTAACTTACGCAGTGCCAATCTAGAACAAGCAAATCTCACGGAGGTGATATTTAGTCAAGTTATCCTCGCCGACGCCAACTTGAGCCAAGCCAATCTCCAGGGACTGAACTTGAGCGGGATTAACCTGAGTGGTGCGAACTTACAAGACGCACATATCACGGAGGTTACCTTCCATAATGCCAATCTGTCTAGAGCCAATTTAAGCGGATTAGATCTCAGCCATACGGACCTGAGTGGTGCTAATCTTAGCTATGCAGATTTAAGCCATACACAACTCACGGAAGCTATACTTTACGGAGCCAATTTGACCGGGGCGATTTTGACATCCGCTCAGTTAGATGGTGCAAAAATGAATGGATCCCTTTTAGATGGCGCTGATCTGAGCCAAGCGAACCTTCAGGATGCGGAAGTCAAATGGGTGGATCTAACCAACACTAATCTAAAAAATACCGATTGTGTTGGCGCTTGTTTAAAACTGGCGAACCTGAGCCAAGCCAATATAATCGATGGCAACCTCTATCACAGTGATCTAAAAGACGCGCTCATAGCTAAACATAACCATGTTGAATAGGAATAAAACTCGATGACACAAAAACCACAACTCCCGATTATTGGTTGGCGGGAGTGGGTTTCCCTGCCTGAGCTGGGAATCGAGAAAATTAAAGCCAAAATTGATACGGGTGCGCGGTCTTGTGCCATCCATGCCTTTGATATTGAAACCTTCAACCAGGAAGGAAAACATTTAGTTGGTTTCAAAGTGCATCCGTATCAACGGGATAGCATTCAAACCGTTGCTACAGTTTCTCCCTTGGTCGATGCCAGACAGGTCCGCAATTCTGGCGGTCATGCTGAGTTAAGATTGGTCATTCTCACCCCCATAGAAATTTTAGGTTACCAATGGCCCATTGAACTCACCCTCACCAATCGGGATGTTATGGGATTTCGGATGTTGCTGGGACGTCAGGCGTTGCGGCATCGCTTTTTAGTCGATCCCGGAAAGTCATTTTTACTCAGTCATAAGTAGGAGTAAAATTCTTTCCCCCGCTCCCGGGGGTATCTTTTAAAACCAACCCCCATTAGGCTGAGTTTCTTCAAATTAGGCTTTTAATTATTTAAAAATAGCGTTTAACATATCGTTGGTAAATGCTATTTTTAAATCCATAAATCGACCCTTTTGATAAGTAGCAAGAAAATTTGAAAGCCAGGTTTATTATTGCCCCTATAAAATTTTTATTAGATTTATTTAGAATGGGGGTTTTTATGAAGTATAACAAAACGTTTAATTGTGGATTATAGTGCTTAACCAAAATTTAGAGCCTGAGTCTAATCCAAGGAGGATTGACAAAGGTTTAAAATCAGGTAGAATCAATAAAAACTTGAGAAATGTCTTATCCTGAAAACTACTTTACTGAGTCAGCAATATCAGTTGATTAGTCCAATCAAGACTAAAGAGCCAAAGGGTCGAGGCAGGTCAAGCTCAGAGCATCAAAATAGAGAATTATGAAAATCGCGATTTTGTCGCAAAAGGCTTCGCTGTACTCCACTCGACGACTGAAAGAAGCGGGTGAGCAACGAGGCCATCAGATGAAGGTGATCGATTACCTGCGTTGTTATATGAATATCGCCTCTCATCGGCCAACGGTGGTCTATCAGCAGAAACAGTTAGAAGACTTTGATGCGATTATCCCTCGGATTGGGGCTTCTAAAACTTTCTACGGAACGGCGGTGGTGCGCCAGTTTGAGATGATGGGAGTGTTTACGGCGAATGAGTCTCAGGCGATTTCGCGATCGCGCGATAAACTGCGCTGCTTGCAACTGCTGGCGCGTGAAGGGATCGGACTGCCTGTCACAGGGTTTGCCAATTCCACGAAAGATATTGAAGGGTTAATCGAAATTGTTGGGGGTGCACCTCTGGTGATCAAACTACTGGAAGGCACCCAAGGGATTGGGGTTGTTTTAGCCGAAACCACCCAAGCCGCCAAATCGGTGATTGAAGCCTTTCGCGGGTTGGATGCCAATATTTTGGTGCAGGAATTTATTAAAGAAGCCGAAGGTGCTGATATCCGATGTTTTGTGGTGGGAGATAAGGTCGTCGCCTCGATGAAACGCCAGAGTGAACCGGGAGAATTTCGCTCTAATCTGCACCGGGGAGGTACAGCGGAAAAAATCAAGCTGACTCCAGAGGAACGCTCAACAGCGGTAAGAGCCGCTAAGACCATGGGGTTAAAGGTGGCGGGAGTGGATATTTTGCGATCGAATCATGGTCCGGTGGTGATTGAGGTGAATTCCTCACCGGGTTTGGAAGGGATTGAGGCGGCATCCAATGTGGATGTGGCAAGCAAGATTATCGAGTTTATTGAGAAAAATTCAGCCCCGAAAAAAACCCGCGATCGCATTCAATACTAACCAGAACTGACCAGACTCCATGCCATTTCTACCCACTCCCTGACTGATTTGGCTTTAACCGGGGGCCAAAGCATTGTAAATTAGAATACATTCACAGCTTCCCTTCAATTGTCAGCCAGCTGCAAAGCGAACGCTAAACTGTATGTCCGGAGTCATTCAAATCGGCAATGCCACCATCCCACCGGGAGAACAAAGGCGCTTAGAATTGCCGGTTGCCCGACTGCCGACGCAAACTCTGCTAGGATTGCCCGTTACGGTCATCAATGGCACCCGCCCAGGGCCTCGACTCTGGTTGAGTGCCGCCATTCACGGCGATGAAATTAATGGGGTGGAAATTATTCGGCAAGTGCTGCATCAAATTTCCCCGCGTCAACTCTGTGGCAGCATCATCGCTGTCCCGATTGTGAATGTGTTCGGGTTCATTGAACAGTCACGCTACTTGCCCGATCGCCGCGACTTAAACCGCTCTTTTCCCGGTTCAGCGCGGGGCTCCTTAGCCTCTCGATTGGCGCATCTGTTTATGAAAGAAGTGGTGATGCGCTGTACTCATGGCATTGATTTACATACAGCTTCCCATCATCGAATTAATCTGCCTCAAATTCGGGCCAATCTGAGCGATCGCGAAACCTATCGCTGCGCTCAAGCATTTGGCGCACCCCTGATGATTCATGCCACAACTCGGGATGGTTCCTTGCGACAAGCGGCGACTCAGTTGGGAATTCCCGTTCTGCTCTATGAAAGTGGAGAAGCGCTCAGATTTGATGAGAAGGGGATCTCAGTGGGGACAAGGGGAATTCTGCGAGTCATGGCGATGCTGGGGATGATCTCCACGTTTGCACCCTCCCCATTCCCTCCTTCTTTAGAGGTCAAAAAAACCCAATGGGTGCGATCGCCCTCTAGTGGAATTCTGCACCTAGAAGTAGGACTGGGCCAATCTATCTCCAAAAAACAACGCTTAGGGATTATCTGTGATGCCTTTGGAGACCAGACGATGAAAGTTTATGCTCCCTTTGATGGGGTGATCATTGGTCATACCCAAAACCCATTGGTTAATCAAGGCGATGCGATTTTGAACCTGGCCGCCATTGAACCCTAAGCCCTTCTGGTTTAACGGCGCGACTTATCAAAGATGATATAGAATCCCCCCCCGATCCAGTTCAACCCCTAGAAGCATTTGCTCCCCTGGGGGTTTCATACCTTGGCGGCTCATTGTAACGATTTATTTACAAAAGTTTATGTTTTTTATAACAATAATTGATAGTTCTTAAAAAATATCCGGTAAAATTAAGTAAAGTTTGTGAAAATCAACTTAAATTAACAACCGCATAGAATATTGAGTACGCCTTTTTGGATACTACCTATGAAAATCCAAACGGGAGATTGTTTAATTTCCAGGGATGGCCGCTACTATCGGGTCATTGATTGTTGTGGCGAGTTTATCTCTTTGATGCCACTTCAGGGCTACACCGTATTTACCTGCCGTCAGAGTTACTTAGAATCCTCGTTTGGCTTCGTGGAGACGCAACAACAAGTTGCTTAACCCCAGAGGGCCTCGGCCCTCTGGAGTTCCGGGATCAGGCTGTCATCCTCATTGCTATTGCCAGGAAAAGCATTCATGAGGAGGCCAGCCGGTTAAGCCGGACCCACTGCTGCGACTGCCGCTTCTAGGGCGATCGCCACATGAGTCCAATGGGTTCCGCCCTGGCAAAACACCACATAAGGTTCCCGCAAGGGACCATCGGCAGACAACTCCGAGGTACTGCCATCAATAAAACTTCCTCCCGCCATCACCAACTGACTCTCATACCCAGGCATCGGTGCAGGCACCGGATCCAAATAGGACCCGATGGGGGAATACTTCTGAATGGCACGGCAAAACGCAATCAGTTTTTCTGGTGAACCCAACTGAATCCCCTGAATCACATCCCGCCTGGGTGCAGTGGGGGCGGGGTTGACTGGATATCCTAGGCGATCGAACACATAAGCGGTTAAATGATTTCCCTTCATCGCCTCTCCCACCATTTGCGGGGCGAGAAACAACCCCTGAAACAACAACCGATTGCGATCGAACGTCGCCCCCCCACTACTGCCAATTCCTGGCGCAGTGAGCCGACAGGTGGCCGCTTCGACTAAATCTGCGCGCCCAGCCACATAGCCCCCACCCTCAACAATCGTGCCGCCCGGATTTTTAATCAAGGAACCGGCAATTAAATCCGCCCCCACTGCCGGGGGTTCACGATCTTCAATAAATTCGCCATAGCAGTTATCCACAAAACAAATCGTCTCGGGATTTTGTCCCTTGACGAGATGGATAATTTTTTCAATATCCGCAATGGAAAGACTCGGACGCCAGGAGTAGCCACAAGAACGCTGAATCGATACTAAACGGGTCTTTTTGGTGATAGCTGTTTGGAGTGCCACCCAATCGATTTCCCCGGTGGGAGTGAGTTCTAATTGGCGATAACTGACCCCAAACTCCATGAGGGAGCCTTGACCCGTGCCTCGTAACCCAATCACTTCCTCTAAGGTGTCGTAAGGAGCACCGGCAACGGCCAACATTTCATCTCCGGGACGCAGTACCCCAAAGAGGGCACAAGCGATCGCATGAGTTCCAGAAACAAACTGCACCCGCACCGTCGCCGCTTCAGCACCCATCACCTCAGCAAAAATTTGATCCAGGGTCTGACGCCCTAAATCATCATGACCATATCCCGTCACCCCCGCAAAATGGTGAACCCCTACGCGGTGACGGCGATAAGCTTCGAGGACCCGCTCTAGGTTTTTCTTGACCTGAGCATCAATTTGACAAAACAGAGGGAACAGTGCAGTTTCTGCTTCTTGCAGCCATTGGGAGCGATCCATCAAAACCTCGTGTGAAATGTTACAGTTAGTTAAGGGGAAAAATTGCCCTGATGTAAAATAATCTCAGCCAATCGAGGGTTTTGCCTGCCTTGGGCGTTCTGACGGACTCTTACCGGGAGTCGAGGCGATCGCGCTTTAGGGCAAAAAGACTAGACCTCACGCTTAATCGGCGATGGTGCCATTGCAACATCCCACAGCAGATTTTGGCAGAAAAATTTGTAATAAGGTCACAATAAGGTCACAGATGACGATTGTCAGTTCAACACAAGAAACACAAGAAACAATAGGGCAAGATCTATCCCGGATGCCACCTGATTGGCCGGTTATCATCTTCATGATTGCCATTCATGCTTTTGCCCTGTTCGCATTCCTGCCGAGCACCTTTAGTTGGGCGGCAGTGGGGTTAGCGGTCTTCTTCCACTGGGTAACCGGGGGTCTGGGAGTCACCCTGGGATTTCATCGATTAGTGACTCATCGCAGCTTTACCGCACCCAAGTGGTTAGAGTATTTTCTAATCTTTTGCGGCACCCTAAGCTGTCAAGGGAGTCCGATCGATTGGGTTGGACTGCATCGAGCACATCATCTCCACTCGGATAATACTGCCGATCCCCATGACTCCAATCAGGGCTTCTGGTGGAGCCACATGGGTTGGCTATTCTATCATTCTCCTGCTGAGGCTGAAATCCCTCGCTTAACAAAAGATATTGCAGACGATCCGTTTTATCAGTTTTGCGACAAGTTTTTACTTCCGATTCAAATTGCTTTAGGGATTAGTTTCTACTTTTTAGGAGAAGCCATTTCCCCAGGACTCGGCTGGTCCTTTGTGGTTTGGGGAATTTTTGTTCGCCTGGTGGTGGTGTTTCACTGCACCTGGTTTGTGAACAGCGCTACTCATAAGTTTGGCTATCGCACCTACGAAAGTGAAGATCGTTCTACAAACTGCTGGTGGGTTGCATTAGTCACCTATGGCGAAGGTTGGCACAATAATCACCATGCCTATCAATATTCTGCCCGACATGGAATGCAGTGGTGGGAAATTGATTTTACTTGGATGACGATTCAATTTTTACAAGCCCTGGGCCTTGCGAAAAATGTCAAGTTAGTAGCAAAATAACCACTGAGGTTTAAACCGGCAAAACTCGGATTGGGTTGAGAAAAAAAAGAGTGGGGAGGATGAATTTGAATTGTCCTCCCCACTTTTAATTCATAGCCAAAGGATCAACCCTCTGGGATTAGAGTTTAAACCTGTCCTTTGCCTTGAATGATATGTTTGACGGTAGTCAAGCTTTCTAGGCCAATTAAGCCTCGGCGATGGCCTTTTTGGTTGGACATTCCCAGAAAAATGGCATCTCCCTGTTTGGGATAGCGGTAAAAGCGAGGGGAAGCGTTGATATAGGTTGAGGCGCTGTTGACTCCTCCCCCGAATTGAGAACTTTCGAGATAGGATTCAGTGACGATAGAATCGGCATGACCGCTACTGTATTGATTGATCCAGGCGATCGCCGTTTCTAAATTCTCCACTACTTTAAAGGCGACAGTTTTGGTTAAATAGGCCGAGGCCCATTCTGATTCTTCTACTTTTTTTAACTCGGGAAATTCTTCGCTGAGAATCTCATCCACCCGAACTTCAAACCCTTTATCCTGCAAGCTGTTAAACAACATCGAGAGGGAAGAGGGTTTTTGATTGCGATGAATCAGGACCTTTTCAATGGCATTGACGGGATCGGG
Organism: Laspinema palackyanum D2c; assembly: GCF_025370875.1. Taxonomy (NCBI): domain Bacteria; kingdom Bacillati; phylum Cyanobacteriota; class Cyanophyceae; order Oscillatoriales; family Laspinemataceae; genus Laspinema; species Laspinema palackyanum. The sequence goes on along the minus strand of NZ_JAMXFD010000030.1, from coordinate 46,383 downwards.
TTCACTTTCGTGAGAGTCTTGAATCACCCATCGGGCTAAATCCATACTGCCGCTGGGGGACCAATAGAGGTAACAATTGCCCATGCCGGACTTAAGTACGGGGACCGTCGCTTGCCGAATCACCTGCTGGACGAGACTAGGGCGACCATAAGGGATGACTAAATTGATATATTTATCTTGGCGGACTAAATCGCGGGTGGAGACTCCCATTTCTGCCGGAATCATTTCCAGACAGCCTTCGGGCATATCGGCTTTGAATAGCGATCGTTGCAAGGCATCGGCGATCGCAGCGTTGGAGTGAGCTGCATACATTCCGCCTTTGAGAATCAGACAGTTGCCGGTTTTGATGCACAACCCGGCGGCGATCGCCCCTAAATCCGGTAACGCTTCATAGACTAAACTGATCACCCCTAAAGGCATTAATTGGCAGTAGGATTGTGACCCCTCCACTTGGTAGGAGGCATTCATCACCCGGCGCATCGGATCGGACAACTCCGCCAACCGTTGCAGAATTTGAACCGTTGTCTGGATCCGTTCTGGCGTCAACTTCAGCCATTCCAGAATCAAATCAGGCACTGCCATTTCCCGGGAGGCTTCCAAATCGAGGGTATTGGCTTCTAAAATCTCATCCGAGGCTTCCTTGAGGGATTTTGCCATCCCCTCCAAAGCACGGGTTCGTTGTTGGCTGGAAGTCTGCGCCATTATCAAAGAAGCTTGATAGACGCTCTCCACGACTGCCATCGCATCAGGATCAGGGGGAAAAGTAGAATCTGTTGTCATCGAGCTCATCTATCGCCTGTAAGCCAACCAAACCATTAAGGCTGGCAAGGTTGCCAGCAACACCGCTAAAATGACCCAAGGGATCACGCTTGGGCCTAGGGGTAAACCCAGAGCGTAGGGTAACCAGAATACCACTAGGCCGATGACAATCACGAGGGACATGGGTAAGTAGCTTTCCCTCAGACGGGTATTGGCTATGCACCATTGATTGCCGTTCCAGTTCCAACACCGTTTATAGGGGGAATTGGTGGGGAGTTGCTCGATCCCCTGTCCATCTTCGGTGACCACAAAAATATTTTGACACCGATCGCACCCCAAGGCTTCGGTTAGGGTGATCGGTACTAAACGTCCCCTCCGCCTACAGGGACAGGGGTACTCTGCATTGAGGTCGATCTTTTGGGATTTTTGAGATGGCACAGGCGCTAATCCATAAAAATTCCACGACTTTTTTACAACATAGACTGGCCAATCTCTGCGATCGGTTATTCTCGGCGATCGCCTGGAAATTTTGACAGTTTATGAGCGGAGCATAATACTCCGTTTTCCCGTTTATATTACAGGACTGATTGTAGCATTCGGGAGTTTTAATCGCCTTGCGGTTGTCTGAAGGAGGATCTTCAGATGGTTTTTTTGGTTGACTTCCCCATGTCACAACCACTAAGGTCTTCCAACTGGATCATAACAACTGCAATCGAGATTCTCAACCCGAATCCAGATTGTAAAACCCGTTTCTGCCAGGGTAATTGATTTTTTATTTTTAAAGCGGGTAACGCGATTCGAACGCGCGACATTCACCTTGGCAAGGTGACGCTCTACCACTGAGCTATACCCGCAAATCTTTGACTTTATTAGTATGGCAGAGTCACCCAGGTTTGTCAAGGCGATCGCTCAAAAATTTTTTGAGCGTCGCTCAAAGCCCCGAAACGTCCAGCAGGCAAGGCTTATGCGCCTTCAATATGGGTGGAAACCTGGGCAGACCGAGAGGGATTTGATGAAGAAGCCGGTAAAGAGCGATCGCCACCGCTTAGGGCCGCCGCATCAGAGGCCGTCCCCTCCCCGGGACCTACCTGATTTAAGCGCCGCATTAAACTCGCCATTTCTAGGGCATTCATCCCATAATCCCAGCCCTTATTACTCTTCACCCCGGCCCGTTCTAAGGCTTGCTGCATCGTATCTGCCGTAATAATGCCAAAAATTACCGGCACCCCCGACTGATATCCAGCCGCTGCAATCCCTTTCGAGACCTCTGCTGCCACATAATCAAAATGAGGCGTTTGACCTCGGATGACTGCACCTAAGCAAATCACAGCATCATAACGTCCCGACAGCGCCAGTTGACGTGCCACAATGGGCACCTCAAAACTCCCGGGAATCCAAACATAATCCACTTGAGTCCCCTGGGGATCCACGTCCACACCGTGGCGCTTGAGAGCATCTTCACAGCCTTGTAACAGTTTGCCTACAATCAAATCATTGAAGCGACTGATCACGATCGCAAACCGCAAGCCTTCAGTCTGGGTAAACGTTCCCTCAAAAACGGCCATATTAGTTTTAGGTCTAATTGATTATCGATAAAGTTGTGGGGGTAAGCGTTCAGGCTCCCCCTGTGCAACGGGCGATCGGGAATCGAAAGGACAAAAGACCATCGGAATCAGACCGAGCGCCCCTTGCACCTTTCGATCACTGCCCCAAATAGCAGGGTGCTTATACCACCAAAAAGTTTAAAACTCCCACCAGAATCACCAGAGCAAACCAAACACCCGAACCAATGAACAGCAGGGGTTTAGATTGATCCCAGTTTTGGGGAGAGGCATAAGCGACAGGGACGCCCACGACCATCACAAAAGACAAGAAAACCAGAGCGGCAAGAGCCAGTTGAAAAATAATTGTCATGTTTTTTTCTTCCTTTGACAGCAGTGGTCTAGTAATCAGAGTTCAAACTAGAGCAAATATCGGTTAATTAATTGCTCTAATTCTTAACCTACCAAAAAATGACCCACACTCATAGAGGGAGTACAGGCTTTATTGTTAAGGAGATGGGGGAGATGGGGAGGACCGCCATCGAGAGGGGGAGGATGGGGAAGTTTGTAGTAACGACTTGCTGTCGTTGCTATCGTGTGATGGCGTAAGCCATCACAGGAGCAATCCAAGGGTCTAGCGGCGGCTTCGGAACTGGAGGACCCGCCTGATATGAGGGCGTTACTTGGCTCACGCCAAGTAACGAGGAAACGACTGAAGTCGTTACTACAAACATCTTCCCCATCCTCCCCATCTCCCCTATCTCTAACAAAGACATGACAAGAAAAATGGACATTATTTTGTGTCATACCACGGCAGATTTCGATACTTTGGGGGCTGCGGTGGGAGTGACTCGGTTATCCCCCGGAAGTCGAATTGTACTCGCGGGGGGTTGCCATCCGGGAGTCCGGCAATTTTTGGCCTTACATCGCGATGAGTATCCCTTGATTGAACGGCGATCGGTCAATCCCGATCGCATTCGTTCCGTGACGGTGGTGGATACCCAACAGCGCGATCGCCTGGGTAAAGTAGCGGAATGGTTAGATTTGCCAGTCCCCATTTCGGTGTGGGATCATCACCCTCATGCTCAGAGTGATATTCCCGCGACAGAGACTCATATTGAAGCCCTAGGAGCCACGACGACGGCGATCGTGGAACAGCTTCGTCTGGGATTGGAGCCCGATCCGAACCGGCTAGTCTTGAATGTGGCGGAAGCAACCGTCATGGCCCTGGGCATTCATGTGGATACGGGGTCCCTAACCTTTGACCATACGACCCCACGGGATGCGATCGCCTTAGCTTGGTTAATGGAGCAAGGCGCTTCTTTATCGGTAATTGCCGAATATATCGAACCGGGATTATCTCCCCGACTCCAGGACCTGCTCACTACAGCATTAGACACCCTGCACACAGAAACGATCCAGGGTCATCTCGTTTCTACGATACTGTTGGAAACTCCCGAATACATTGCTGGGTTATCCAGTGTTGCGGCGCAAATCATGGAGATTATCGACACGGAAGCGCTGCTGTTGGGAAATCGCTATTCCATTAAAGGATCCGACGAACAGCGGCTAGTGGTGATCGGGCGATCGCGCATTTCCGGGACCAATCTGCAAACCTTATTGAGTCCTTGGGGAGGTGGGGGACATCCCCGTGCCAGTTCGGTCAGTTTGCGCCTCACGAACCCAATGGTTACCTTCCAGGAAATCCTCGAAGAATTTAAAAAGCAGATTCCTCATCAACCTGTCGCCCGAGAATTGATGTCCTCCCCAGTGCGGACGATTCGACCTGAAACCACCATTCATGAAGCCCAGCGCATTCTGTTACGCTACGGACATTCTGGGTTATCCGTGGTGAATGAAACTGGAACTCTGGTAGGGGTGATTTGTCGCCGGGACCTAGATATTGCCCTGCATCATGGATTGGGTCATGCGCCGGTAAAAGGGTACATGAGTAGCAATGTTAGAACGATCGCCCCGGATACGCCGTTACCAGAGATTGAGGACCTGATGGTTACCTTTGATATCGGGCGATTGCCGGTGTTGTCGGAGGGGTCATTACAAGGCATTGTCACGCGCACCGATGTCTTGCGACAACTGCACCAGGATAGTGCGATCGGCTCTCAGAGCAATTTAAGCGGAAGCCCGCCCTACTGTCCCTTACCTCGGGAAGTGGCCTCCCTCCTGAGCGATCGCCTTGCGCCACAACTGGTCAACCTCCTCAACCGTGCGGCCCAACTTGCCCAAGAACGGGGTTGGCATCTTTATCTCGTCGGTGGAGCAGTCCGGGACATCCTCTGGGCAATTTATCACCAAGAAGGCAGTTCGGGGTTTAATTTAGTAGAAAAAGAAAAGAGCCAGAAAGAGATCGAAGGCGATCGCTCACCCTTGCTGCTCACGGATATTGATCTCGTCGTGGATGGGTTCGATTCCCGGACCGATGATGCTGCCGGGGTAGAACTGGCTGAACAGCTCCAAAAACTCTATCCCAACGCTCGTTTAGATATTCACGGCCAATTCCAAACCGCTGCCTTGTTGTGGCATAAAGACCCGGATTTAGACTCCCTGTGGGTTGATATTGCCACGGCTCGGACAGAATTTTATCCATATCCAGCGGCGAATCCAGAAGTGGAAGCTTCCTCCATTCGGCAAGACCTCTACCGCAGAGATTTCACCCTGAATGCTCTCGCGGTGAGGCTTACCGGACCGAATCGTCGGGGGGAAATTTTGGATTTCTTTGGGGGATGGTTGGATTTGCAGGCGGGACAGATTCGGGTGTTACACGCCAATAGTTTTATTGAGGACCCGACGCGGATTTATCGGGCGGTGCGGTTTGCGGTAAGGCTGGGATTTGAGATTGAACCTCAGACGCAAGGGTATATTCGGCTGGCGATGGAGAGTGGGGTCTATTTGCGATCGCCGGAGTTAACTCGGCGCGTGCCCGCATTGGAAACCAGGCTGAAAAATGAACTGAAATATATTTTACAAGCCCCCTACTGGCAACGGGCTTTGCAATTATTAGACTCGTTTGATGCATTACGCTGCATCCATCCCAGCTTAAAATTAGACCGGGATTTATGGCAGCAATTGCGATCGGTCGATCGCTGGATTCGTCAAATTCAGGGTACGGTGAATGGAGCAGAATCGCCGCTTAAGACCCTTCCCGAATCGTGGCAGATTCGCTTAGAACTGCTAATTGCTCATTTAGAGCCGCAATGGAGGGTCGAGGTGGCCCAAAATTTGCAAATGAGTACCGATAGCATTGAGCGCTTAGAACAGTTGGCAACGGCGGAGATCGCAATCATGCCGGTGAGGGAGACTTCCCGACCCAGCGAGGTAGTCCGATTGTTAAGCCCTTATGACCGGACGTTGTTGATGGCGATCGCTGTCATGAGTCCCAAAGCTCTCAGGCGGAGAATTTGGCAATATATCTATCACTGGATGAATGTCAAACCGTTACTCAACGGCAACGATCTCAAAGCCCTCGGTTACAAACCCGGACCCCAGTTTAAGACCATTTTAGACAGCCTGCTTGCGGCCACCCTAGACGGGGAAATCCAAAGCCGCTCTGATGCCGAGGCTTATCTGGCCCAATATTTTCCCCGGGACTCCATTCAACAGCCGTAGGGGATTATCAGGCAGTCAAAAGGGTTCGGTTTTGGGAAGATTTTTAGATACAGCTTTCCTTGCTAACTCTCTACCACTAAACCAATATGGATGCGAATGAACTGCTGAAGCGGTATGCAGCAGGAGAAAGGGATTTTCGGGGTGCCTACTTAGTCCGTGCTGACTTGATGTTTGCTGAACTCAGTCTGGCGGATTTATACGATGCCGACCTAAGTTGTGCTGACCTATTTGAGGCCAAACTCAGTGGGATCAAACTCAGTGGAGCCAATTTAGAAAATGCTCACCTGAGCCGTGCGGACTTGAGTAACGGCAAGCTTTTTGGCGCTAAATTAAGCTATGCCGACCTCAGTCGGGCGGATTTGTTTCGGGCGGATTTATTTCGAGCTGAACTCAGTGATGCGGACCTTCATCGCGCTAATCTCACTCGCGCCGACCTCAGTGGAGCCAATTTGACTCGGGCTAATTTGAATGAAGCCACCTTAAGTCAAGCCAACTTAAGCGATAGTAATCTTTCTTTTGCCAGCCTGAATAATGCCAAGTTGAATGGGGCTAAATTGAATGGGGCCAATTTAAGTGAAGCGCGACTCTTTGATAGTGACCTCACTGGGGCCAAATTAGAAAAAGCTGACCTGAGAAATGCCGAACTATTCGCCGCTAAATTAATCGAAGCCAATTTAGTAGAAGCCGACTTACGCAACGCCAAATTTAGTGAAGCCAATTTGAGCAAAGCCAAGCTAGATGGAACGAACCTGTCTGGGAGTAATCTGAGTCGCACCAACCTAAGTGAAGCCAGTTTGACTGAAGCAAACTTGACCGAAGCGAACCTCAGTGAAGCGACTTTAAGGAAAGCGAACCTCAGCGGGGTCAAATTGTGCGATGCTAATCTGAGTCGGGCTAACCTCAGCGAAGCGAAGTTAGTCGGAGCGGATCTGTCGAGTCCCAAGAAAGAGCCGATCGCCGAGCGGTCCTTATCCCTGAAAAACAAAAAGTCCGTCATGCTGGGTCGCGATCCCAGCGTCTCCTTACAGATTTATTCCCCCTTTGTCTCTCGTCGTCATGCTTCCATCGACATCGAAGACAACGGACAATATATCATCCGTGACCACAACAGCACGAATGGGGTTTTTGTCAATGACCAGCAGATCGAGGAATCAATGGTCCTACCGGATGGGGCCCGAATTCGCATCGGACCTTTTCTGTTAATTCTCAACGGGGATGAACTCGAATTGCAGGATGAGCAGAACCGGCAACCCACTTCCCTGAGTGAGGCTGATTTAAGTCAAGCGGACTTGCGGAATGCTAACCTGACTGGGGCTAATTTCTATCGGGCTAACCTTAAAGGTGCTAACCTGTATGGCGCGAACCTCACGGGTAGCAATCTGAGCCATACCAACCTTTCCGGCGCTACAATGCCAGATGGGTCAATTCATCCCTAGGCGATCGATACAGTGATCCCCACAACCGGCGAGGGTTTGAACCTCTACAGCCGACCTAGTAGCGCGTCCAGCTTAAAATTGTGGGTTCTATCCCTCCTAACCCGCCTTGCCAAGGCGGGAACTCAGAAATTTTTACCCACAATTTTAGCCTAGACGTGCTACTAGAGTGTTGGAACAGTCTGCAATCCCTAGGACAAGAAACCGGGTTTTTGTTCCAGATTTGTTGCTAATTGCGATAAATTTTGTGAAGAAACCCGGTTGCTCACCGCTCCAGTGTTGACCCCCTAGATAGCCTTCCCTGACCAATGTTTGCTAGAGTATTTCATTCGGAGTCAATCTCCGCTTGAATGCTCATACCGAAACTTCTACTTGTAACTTCTAAAATGCTAAGAGCCGGAATTGTCGGACTCCCGAATGTGGGAAAATCTACTTTATTTAATGCCTTAGTTGCCAATGCTAAAGCGCAAGCGGCTAACTTCCCCTTCTGCACCATCGAACCCAATGTGGGGGTGGTGGCGGTGCCAGATGAGCGGTTAACGATGCTGGCAAAACTCTCAAAATCTGAGCAAATCGTCCCCACCCGCATCGAGTTTGTGGACATTGCTGGATTAGTCAAAGGTGCCAGCAAAGGCGAGGGTCTGGGTAACCAGTTTTTATCTCATATCCGCCAAGTCGATGCGATCGTGCAGGTGGTGCGTTGTTTTGACGATGAAAATATCATTCACGTCGCCGGTTCTGTCGATCCGGTGCGGGATATTGAAATCATTAACTTAGAACTGGGATTAGCTGATTTAGCACAAATTGAGCGGCGCATGGATCGCACCCGCAAATTAGCGCGCAGCAGTAAAGAGGGTCAACTCGAAATGGCTGCTTTAGAAAAATTAGCGGCAGCCTTGAATGAAGGCAAACAAGCGAGGCAAGTGTCTTTAACGGCAGAGGAAAGTGAAGCCGTTCTCACCCTTGATTTACTCACGAGTAAGCCGATTATTTATGCAGCCAATGTCTCGGAAGAGGACTTAGCTACGGGTAATGAATGGGTAGAAAAAGTCCGAGAAGTGGCCTCGGCAGAAAATGCCAAGGTGGTAATTATTTCGGCTCAGGTTGAATCGGAACTGGTGGACCTGCCGGAAGAGGAACGAGGAGATTTTCTCGCCTCTTTGGGGGTGGAAGAAGGGGGATTAAAGTCTTTGATTGCTGCGACTTATCAATTGTTGGGGTTACGCACATTTCTGACCACTGGACCGAAAGAAACCCGGGCTTGGACGATTCGGGAAGGGATGTTAGCGCCTCAAGCAGCAGGGGTGATTCATACGGATTTTGAGCGGGGTTTCATTCGTGCTGAAACGGTTGCCTATCAGGATTTGGTGAGTACGGGTTCCATGAATGCGGCGAAGGAAAAGGGTTTGATTCGCAGTGAAGGAAAAGAGTATGTGGTGCAAGAAGGGGATGTGATGTTGTTCCGGTTTAATGTTTAATCTGGGGGTGCGGATATCCCTGGGATGAATGGCGTTAGGGGAAGCAAAATTACCCGGGCGATCGCCATCTTAGTTCACGCCTCAATCTGACCGTTTTCCCCAACTCCAGGGAAGGGGTACAGTGATGCTGTACCCCTGGGGATTTACTCCATTTTCAAATACGCTTTAGCTGCTTGCTGGGTATCATTTCCCAATCGAGTAATGAGATACTCGCTATAGGCGCTACTATTTAATGGAAAACTGGAATTTTCCAGAATAAAATCAGGAAATATCGCTGTCAAATCAGAGGTTCCTTCTTTTCCCTGGCGAGGAATTTTATGATTAATAATTTGATACCCCTGAGAATTTTTATTTAAAATCAGGGCTACGGGAAAACTCCCCCCTCGCTTCTCGAAGAGTTGATTGTTCTCTACATCATATTCATGACAAACCACCCACAAATATTGATGAATGTCTCGTTTTTTGGCTTCCATTCCATAGACCTGGTAAGCACAAAAGGTACGATTTACTAGGGCATCTACTCCGACAATATCTTTGATAAAGTGGGAGTTTTCCATGTACTCAGCAGTGGCTTGTTCAATGTTAAAGGAACTGTGGGAGTTGAGGCCAGGATCTCGGCTGTCGCATCCCCCCAGCATCAAGGCAGCCGGGAGGAGTGGCACACCGATAAACCATTGGAAGAATAAGGACAGTGTACGCATTGCTATAAGGTAAAGTTTATAGATGGAGTTTTGCCTGCATTGTCTTAGGGGGATGACTGTAGCAAGCGTGTCCTTTAAGATTCGGTCAGACTGAGACTGATTCTAAACAAATCTTTCCCCTATTGATGTAATACTTTATACTTAACAGGTGCTAGTTTTCAAGCCAGAATATTAAAAAATATTAAAATTTTCCTTTTCTAGGGATAATTCCGATAAATTCCTCATAAAACTATCAGAAAATGAGGAAAATGGCCCGAAGAGCAGGGAAAATGCGGGAACGGACGATCGCCCCTGAAACAATGGCTCTCAGGCAGTTCCTCGTCTGATGCGGTAATCTCGGCCCCAAAGCTGAAACCCTTGGGGGAATTCGACGGCTTTAGGGATTGACAAGAATCTCTAGGGATTTTAAAAACAGGATTAACCGCAGGAGAACCTGATTTAGGTAAATTTTCAGGTGATTTTTAGTGAAGTGAAAGGGGGGATGATTCCCGGGTTAAAACGACCCGAATTAAACCATAAGGGGCCGGGATCACGGTCATCAGGATAGGTTTTGAGAGGGGATCTGGGGGCGAGGTAGGGGGAGATCTGAGTGGCCCAAGAAGAGAGAGTCCTGTTCTTAGCGGTAAAATTCCGCAGCGATCGCCCCAATCTGAAAGCAATTAACGGGGATAAATTGGGAATAATAATCTAGCCTAAATGGCCGGAAAAATTTTTATAGGCGTAAAGGCTTATCCCGTCAGCAATGTTCACGAAAATTTTACAAAATCGGAGCACAACCTTGACAATTCCCCCTAGCATATATAATAATCTCCAGGGACAATAAAATGAATGGGATTCAATGCTAAACTCCATTGAACCGTTTAGAGGGTGCTAGAGCTAACGCTCATCGGTCAAAGATAAGAAATATTGCGGTTTTTACGGAGCAGAATTCCAGGGAATCTACTGCAACGAGGAAACAAGCAAACATTCTTTAAAATGCAGGGTGCGCCGGAGGAGAACGGGCAGCAGGGAAAACTTGAGGCCCCAACTCAAAGGGGGAAAGTCGGTCTATCCGAGACTACCCAGGGATTTATCGTTCAGTACAAATAATTTGCAGGAAGTAACCGGATGAACTGACCCACTAGCTGAAAAGCAAGAGACGTAAATTGGATGGCAATCGTGAATTGAAACCCGCTCACCCCTTCGTTTTTGCTCAAGGGTTGAGCTGTGGAAAATCTCACGCGATCGCGCCTAGCTTTCAGGTTAACTGGGGCAGTTCACTTGCGGGTGACCCCCTCTCAGGTGAAGGAAAATGAAACCAGGAATTTTGTCTACCACAGCACTCGTGATTGCACTTGGCTTTACAGGTTCAGTCATGGCTCAACCCGGTGTCAACTACGACACGCGCACCCAAGCGACCTCAAAACGCAACCCGGATTCGGTTAGAAAAACACCCTCAACCCAGACCCCTTCTACGCTCCAGCACAATGCCAGGGTTGCGGCTGGCATCGAGATCAACAAACAGGCGATCGCTGCCATCAGCCAATTTTTGAATAACCCCGATTCCCCGAGTAGACCCAGCAGCGAGATCCCACCGCTTCAGACCCTCGATGCCCCGACTATCTCCCCGGAATTACCTCCCCTAGCGGCTGCCAGCATTTACTTACCCGAATTAGCCCCGACAATGACCGGCTATCTTTGGCCCGCCCAAGGGGTCCTCTCTTCCGGCTATGGCTGGCGTTGGGGACGGATGCACCACGGCATTGATATCGCTGGACCCACCGGCACCCCCATCCTAGCCGCCGCCAGTGGGGTGGTGATTACGGCTGAATGGCATACCGGCGGCTATGGCAACCTCGTGGAAATCGAACATTCTGACGGCAGTATTACCCTCTACGCCCACAACGATCGCATTTTGGTCAACAAAGGGGATCAGGTGGAAGGGGGCCAATTAATCGCTCAAATGGGCAGTACCGGCTTTAGTACCGGACCCCACTTGCACTTTGAGGTCCATCTTCCCGAACAAGGGTCCGTCAATCCCTTGGCTTATCTTCCCGAATCGGGATTATCGGCTCGATTGCCTAGAGCAATAGCATCAGGGCCTAGAGCATCAGCGCCTTAGTGCCAGAGAGTTTGAGTAGGGTGGCGATCGCGCTTAATCCATCCACCCCTGAACCGCGCCGTTTCCACCCAACCCACTCATACTTCCTGTGGCACACTCAAATTCGGGTAACTTCATATCAGAAGTTATCCGCTTTTTTTAGTTAGATTCAAGATTGCTACAGTTTAGGCTGACAAATCACACCGGCTTCGTTAAAATCAATGGCGATTCGAGCGATCGCACCCCCTCCTATGAACCACTCGTTCCCCCACCGATTTCGTCTTCCCCTATACGCTCTGATTCTCCTGTTATTGGCCAGTTGCACCTCCACCAAAACCAGTCAGTGCCGCCGCCTAATTCAAGCCCTAGACCAAGGCACAACCACCCTCAACCGCTTAGAACTAACGCCCATGACCGGGAGTCAAGCGGCGGATCAGGTGGAACTCTCCCTGGAAGGCATCAAAACCGTCCAATTAACGGACGAAACCATCATCAGCTTTCAAACCCGGGCCGTCGCCTTCTACGAACAAATCGGGACAGCCTTGCGAGAGACGAGCGCCATTGCCACAATGGTGAGCAATCTCCAACCCACGCCGAAAGGTTTGCAAACCCGCAAGCAAGCCCAAACCCAAGTCGCAAAGGCGATCGCCTCCATCAAACAATCCACCCAAGATGCCACAGTCCTACTCGCCGAAATCGAGGAATACTGTCTCCCCCAACCCCAACCCTAACCTCTCCCCCATCTCCCCCATCTCCCCCATCTCCCCCATCATGAGTTACTGCCTCAATCCTAGCTGCCCCAATCCCAGCAATCCCGTGAATGAAAATACCCGCTATTGCTCCCAGTGTGGCGCTGATTTATTAGTAGCAGAACGCTGTCGAGCGCTTCACCTGCTGGGTAGCAACAGCTATGAAAAAACCTTTGAAGTGACTGAAGCCGGAACCGCCAAAATTTTGAAGGTTCTCCAGATTGATGACCCAGTAGCTGTGACCCTGTTTCAACAACAAGCCTTACTCTTAGGGAAAATTCAACATCCAGGAATTCCCCAACTGCAACAAGGCGGATACTTCAGCTTTGCAGGGACGAACAGTGCGACTGCGGTGCATGGAATGTTGATGGAAAAAGTGGCGGGGCTCAATTTAGAGCAGTGGATGAAAAATCGGGGCTATCAACCCATTTCTCAAGACTTAGCGCTCAAGTGGCTCCAACAGATTGCGGAAATTTTACAGCCCATTCATCAAACCCCTTATTTACACCTGAATATTAAGCCCAGTAATATTATCCTGACGGATTCTGGACAATTGGTCTTGATTGATTTTGGCACGGCCAGACAGGTGAGTGCGAGTTATTTACGCACGGTGGAACTCTCTCCTCGTCTTTCGAGTATTGACTCGGGAGGATATACGCCACCGGAACAACTCAAACATGAAGCAGTGGCGCAATCGGACTTTTTTGCTTTGGGACGAACGATGGTGTATTTGCTCACGGCGATGGAGCCGTTGAGGTTTTACAGTGCAGAAACTTCGGCGTTTTCTTGGCGCGATCGCGCCCCGCAAATTTCGGAACAGGTGGCGGATTTGATTGATCGCCTCATGGATCCGTCCTTGAGTCAGCGCATCCAAACCGTGGAAGAAATTTTACAGCAATTAAGGGAATTGCAACCCCAGGTGATGCAGATGGAATGGGGATCGGAGTCAGTGGAGGCGATCGCCCCCTCCCCGGGTCAAGAAGCTGTTCCTTCAGGGACTCTCCTGTTGCCTGGGTTGCAACTGCCTAGCTTTCCGCAACTCCTCCCCGGGAAAAGTGAGGAAACCGTTGATGCGGCATCCCGGTTTAAAGGCGATCGCAAAGGGTGGAGATTGGCTGGGGTGTTAGGAATCTGGGCCGTGATTGGATTAGTGGGGGGAATGGGCTCGTGGTTTTTAGTCACGCGCACGAGTAGCGCTTATCAGTGCCAACGATTGTTGGCAATGATCGACGAAGGGGGACAACAAGTGACTCAAATTGAGGGAACCGATGCCACTGCCGCTAACAAAATGGCCCAACATCTCGATCGCCTTGCGGAAGAATTGTTAGGGATGAAGATATCTGATACTCAAGTGCAACCCTATCCTTTGCAGTTGGGGAAAAGTTACCAACAATTGAGTCTGTCATTTCGGCAAATTGGAGAAGCGATCGCCATTGTCGATGCGGCACCCTTATCCAAAGCCGGTTTAGACCAGGTAAAAGCCGCCCGCAAAAAAGCCGAAGAAGCCGGTCGAGTCGCTGCTCTAGCCGCAAAAACAGCCGATGGAGTAGCTGGCCAAATTCATAATTCCTGTAAAAAATAATAGGTTCAGTCGAATAGGTCCTCAGAAAAAAATCAAGCCAATTGTTCCGGAATTTTGCTCAACAATTTCCCGATTTTTGGCTTGATTCATTAATATTTAAAGAAATATTTAAAGATGAATTTCTAGGTTTAAAATATAGTGACCTAACTGAACATTTTGGGACCAAAGCTCGTATTCTAGGCGCAAATGCTCGGGAATTGGGCGACCGGAGAGGGTTAATCGGCGAGTATAATTTCTCATGCGTAACTGACCATTCGTGCCGTCAGTTTCATTTTGCAGCCAATAGCGGCTCGTGCCATACATTCCGCGTTCCCACTGGTGACGATAGCTAAATTGACCATTCCCCTGCATGGTCATAATTACGCGGTAGGGAGAAATTTCTAACCACAAGAGTCGGGAAGTAATCGCAGTGGGTCCCGTACCGACTTCCGGAGTCGAATCTGACTCCTGAAAATCGCTGAGTGCAGGTTCAGTCAGAAGTAGATGAAAGCGCTCTTGGTCCTTTTGATAAAGGGTAGCGGCGGTTTCCACCACAGACCAAAGGGGGAGGTCAGTGGAGATCAAGCAAAGGCTTACAGGTTTGCGGCGATGGGTCAGCATGAGGGTTGTAACGAACAGCGTGTGAAGAGTTTTCCAGCAATCGACAAGACTAGGAGGTGAGTTGCTCTCAATTTTAGTATGTCAGCAGAGTCAAGAACGGTGTAGGATCGCCCTAAGCCATCCCATCACAGTTTAGCCCAATGCCCAGTTCGATAGTAAATGTAAGAATTACGGAATCTCAGCAACAATTAACCATTGATAGACCGGCTCAGGGTTTATCCGTCCAAGGACGGATCCGAGTGCCGGGGGATAAGTCAATTTCCCACCGGGCTTTGATGTTAGGGGCGATCGCCAAGGGTGAAACCACGATTGAGGGACTGCTATTGGGAGAAGACCCTCGGAGTACCGCCCGATGCTTTCAGGCATTGGGGGCTGAAATTTCCCCCCTGAATGAACAACGGGTGCGGGTGCGTGGTGTCGGGGTCGGAGAATTAGTGGAACCGACGGATATATTAGATGCGGGAAATTCTGGGACGACGATGCGATTAATGCTGGGCATCCTTGCCAGTCATCCCGACCGATTTTTTACCGTAACTGGAGATAAATCTCTGCGATCGCGCCCTATGTCTCGGGTGGTTCAGCCTTTACAACAAATGGGCGCTCAAATCTGGGGTCGCAATGGCGGTTCGCTGGCCCCTCTAGCCGTTCAAGGTCAATCCTTACGGCCCATTCATTATCACTCACCGATCGCCTCGGCTCAGGTTAAGTCTTGTATCTTACTTGCAGCTTTGATGGCAGAGGGAACGACTACCATCACGGAACCAGCGGTGTCTCGGGACCATAGTGAACGGATGCTCAAGGCCTTTGGGGCAGAAATTACCACGGATCCCGACACGAAAAGTGTGATGATCACGGGACCTGCTCAACTTCAGGGTCAATCGGTGATTGTGCCTGGAGATATCAGTTCTGCGGCATTCTGGATTGTGGCAGCGGCGATCGTGCCGGATTCAGACTTGACCATTGAAAATGTCGGGATCAATCCGACAAGGACGGGGATTTTAGAGGCCCTGGAAATGATGGATGCAGATATTCAATTAGAAAATGAGCGGATAGTTGCGGGGGAACCCGTGGCGGATATCCGGGTGCGTCATTCTCAACTGAAGGGTTGCAGCATTGGCGGGGATATCATTCCCAGACTGATTGATGAGATTCCGATTTTGGCAGTGGCAGCAATTTTTGCTCAGGGTCAGACGGTGATTTCCGATGCAGCAGAATTGCGAGTGAAAGAGAGCGATCGCCTTGCGGTGACGGCCACGGTACTCAATCAGATGGGGGCAAAAATCACCGAGTTGCCTGATGGGTTGGAAATTACTGGCGGAACGCCCTTAAGAGGCACTGATGTAGAGAGTTATGACGATCATCGGATTGCCATGAGCTTGGCGATCGCTGCCTTGAATGCCAGCGGAACAACCACGATTCACCATGCTGAAGCTGCCGCTATTTCTTACCCAGATTTTACAGCGACTTTGCGACAAGTTTGCGAAGAATGCTAATTTAAACGCGATCGTTTAGGTCAGTTTCATGGGCAAAGCTGACCGGCGATCGGAATTTAAAAATTTTTCTAAAATCAATTCGAGCAAATCAGGAGAAATCATAATGTCTGAACCGAGTTCTAAACCGAAAAGCCCTCTAGGGTTTGATGAAATCATTGCAATTTTTGTGGCATTTTCGACCCTAGGTACAATTTTTATATTATCCTTCCCCAGCACAGAGAGAAGCTTAAATATTTTTGAAACTGGAACCCGTTCTCCCAGTTCTGAAGGGGTTGTACCCAGGGAGCAAACCCCTCAAACCCCAGTGAATCCCTTCGTCAATCCCGGACAAGTTCCCGCCGTTGGCCCTCAGTCCAGCAATTCCACAACCTCCCCCCAAGGGAATCCAACACCTTTGCGCGGCGCTTCAACCGCTTGGGGTGGGTTGGCAGTCCCGCTTTTCTCCCCCAACCCCGACTTGAACCCTACAAAAGCACCCACTGGGGAAGGGTCAAGAGAAGCAACTTCTCCCGCACCGGAGACGCCGATTCTCTCCAGTCCGACAACGGAGGAAAGTATCCCAACAGAGTCTGGAGAGTCCCCAAACCGCACTTCATCTCCCTTGGCAACGCCTACAACTGAAGCGACTACGGACTCAACCCCCAATCCCTAATCCCTAGATGGTGGGTACTGCCAGAAGACAACCGGGTTTCTTGACAAAATCTCTACCCATCCGCAAAAAATTAGGGGCAGAAACAGGGTTTTTGCTCTTTTTAATCTCAAGACCTCGCCCCAAAATGGATTATACGGAATCCGGTTGGTAAAAGTAGGCCCTTCGACAAGCTCAGGAGGCAATGCCCACCTGCACAGAAAGGTGGGCATTGCCTCCTGATCTCTGAGCTGGGCGAAGCCTGTCCTGAGCCAGTCGAAGCCTGTCCCGCAGCTCCGTCGAAGCCTGTCCCGCAGCTCCGTCGAAGGGGGGGAGTCGAAGGGCCTACTCGTTTTTAAAGACCTATCACAACCGAATTCCGTATTAGAGCCCACCCTAACCTTTACCCTAACCCTTTGTAGAGGTGCTTGGAGGGGACCGGAGCTTATAAGGGTGGGGTTTTGCTGACAAAAAACCTGGAATTCTATAGGGGGGTTGGTGAGGGAATGGTCTAATCACCTGTCCCGGAGTCTGGATGGGGTTGGTTCAGGAGAACTTAATTAAAAAAAAAAATAGAAATTGAACTCAGGCATGAGAAACCCTTGGAAAAGATGGGAATACTGGGGAAAAGGTAAGGTAATGGAGCGCACGGAATTATGCTGCGCCAGATCAAACATATTTTCTGGACGGTGCGGACTTATTCTGATCTCAGTCCAGATTTGTACATCAGGAAGCAGGTAAATCAGACATTAAGTGACCGGGCTAACTTGTCGCTAGATGAGTGGTTTAACTGTTTTTGGCGATCGCGGGAAATTTCTTTTTCAGTGGTGAGTTTTGTTTATATTCAGTTGGAAAAATATTCAGGTTTACAAATGGGGAGAGTGTTACCTGGGGATCGCTTAGAGCAAGATTTACAGTTAACGCTTGTTTCCTGGTTTGACTGGAATCTTTATCTGTGTGATGATTTTTTGGAGGAGTTTGGTATAGAGATTGGCGATCGCTTTGACCTACAGACGATGGGAACGGTAGAAGATTTGGTCCTCTGCCTCCATCATCTGAACTGTCCGCCTTCATGAGCATTCCAGGCGTTCAAAAATAACCCCATTAAACCGATAGTCGGAGGGATTCAGGCCATAGGGCGGACAAATTGACCGCCCCAATTCATCGAAGTTAACGCGCTTTGGCGGTAAGCGGAGCTATCGCGTAGGGAATCGCCAACCCCAGAATTTCCCAGACTTGCATCCAATCGCAAGATCGGGAAAACAACTATGAAGAATGGTGACCGACCACTTGGTCTTTGAGGGTAGAAATATCCTGGACTAACTCCCGACGATTAGAGGCGCGGAGTAAATAGCGATAGACAAACCAAGCCGAGTATCCGATTCCGACAAATTCAAAAAACGGCGCAAGTAGGGGAATATCATTCACGGCATCCACCATCGCGAGGATCACTCTGACGGTCACCAGTGCAGACAAAAACAGTCCGACGGTGACAATGGGTCGTTGGTACTCGCTGACAAAACTGGTGACATAGAGCGGGAGATCCCCTAAGATTGCCGTGACGCTATCGACGATTTCCTCGAATCGACTCGGTTCTTGAGTAACCGGAGAGAAAGGAGCCAAAGCACCAGCTTCTGTGGCGTTGATCTCGATTCTAAGTTGCTCGGCTTCATCAGCTAACTGGGCAGATTTTTCCCGGGAGATTGCTTTGGTTTCAGTTTGAGGATTCATAAAATAGTTTTCCTTGACGAACAATACCTGGATCGTAGCTTGTGACCGGAGCAGTTTGCCAACCTTCAGAGGTATTGCGATCGGCGAAATTCCGGGTTCAGAGCCATCTCAATGAGACTTCAATCATTCCCACAGGCTTATGGGGTGGGAATTTTGCGGTTTAGGACCAAGAGATCTCTTTTGTGGCAATATTGCCGTGATTTTATAAAGGAATCGAGAGAAGTGGAGCAGATGAGAGTCCATCTTCTTGATTTGTAGGGGTTTATCCCTGGACTAATAAACCAGACTTATCCATCAATTGAGCAATTGGGGATCGACCCTCGGGATTAAACGGTTGAAAGGCTAAGGATCAGGCAAAATAAGATGGGAACCGATTAGACGCTATTGACCATGAATGCAGATCATCAACAGTTGCAACAACAACTCAACCATCTGAAACAACGCTTACCGGGCTTGAGCAGTCGCCTTTCACAAGCGGCTGTGGAACTGAAAGAAGCAGGAGTCCCCGTAGACGAACGACTCAGCGAGCAACTGATAGCTTATCGGCAAGAGTTTGCGGGACTCAAATCCAGGGCGATCGAGCTGGCAAAAACATACTCGGTGCCCGGGGTTGTAGCCCCAACGCAGATTTCTTCCTTGCATGATATCCAGGGAGTTTTACAAGCGATCGCCCGGTCGGGAGGAGAAGTCAACGAGTCCCAAAAAGCCCTCTACTACATCGATCGCTTTTTATCCCTGACCCATCGCGAGCAACCGCATTTTGCGCCGTTAGAGGAGGCGAAAGTCAAAGCGCGGGAATTGCGCCACATTATGCTTAACTCCTCCCCGAGTAATTTTCCCCCCGATGTCCCGGCGTTACTTTCCGGTCAACATCCCTGTTGTGCGTTCCTGAGTCTGATTGAACCGGATGGCAATATCGCCGATGAAGAGTGGGAAAGAATGCTCGATTTTTGCGGGCGAGCCTTTGGCAAACCCTTAACTCTGGCAGCCAGTCGAGGAAAACTGCAATTTTCTGGGACGGTCGCGGCCCCAGCCCCTACGGTAACAGCCCCAACCCCTCCACCACCGCCTCGGCGATCGCCGGAAATGGTCGTAATTGCCGGGTCGGATGAGTCGGTGGAACCCACGGACACCGAAGCAGAAGTGGAACGCTTACTCTCGCAACAGCCTTCCTCACCTCCGTCTAACTTGCCCGATGTGATTATCCTTCCCAGTTCCGATGAATCCCCCTCCCGGAGTCAGATTGCTCCCCCCGCCCCAAATTTTGCCCCAACTCCTGCCAAGATGTCAGGGCTTTCCGGTGTGGGAATCGAAGTGGGATTAAACGTCTTGGTTCATATCGAACGAGTCGGCGATCACCAGTTTCATGAACATGAATTTGCCGGAACAAGGGGGAAAGCCCTGCGCCTCGAAGCCTTTGCGCTGGAAATCAAACCCCCGATTCCTGGATTGGGGATTCGCTATCTGGCCCATATCCAAGGTAGCGGAGATACGCCTTGGGTAACCGAGGGTGAGTGGGTTGGTGCTCGCGGTTCGGGTTTGCGAATTGAGGGTTTGGCGATCGAATTAACGGGTCCCGAAGCACCGAATTATTCAGTTTATTACAAGGCGCATATTGAGCGCGTGGGAGATACCCAGGAGTTTTCTAATGGTGAATTCTGCGGACGGCGTGGATCGGGTATGCGGGTGGAAGGCATTGAAATCCATATCGATCGCCACTAGGGCGTCAGGACAGGATTAGATGAATCTGAGATCTTGCACCCGTTGCAACAAACGGCGGGGGTTAAAATCCCTATAGGTGTTGAGAATAGTGCAAGATCTCAGCTATATCAGACTTGCAGTCGTCTTGAGACGACTTGATTCTATGAGGCTGCCAAGGGATTAATCCCCCGCCGGTTGTTGCCACTGTACTCCCGGACTCGGGAATGGTCCAGGTCGATCGCCCGTTTATAATCCCGCTAACAGACAGAGTAAGAGGGCTTCCGTCCATTCCACCACGGCACCGTAAGTATCGCCGGTATGGCCCCCGAGTTTGTGATTAAACCAGGCCCCGGTGAGGATGGCGACTGCGCTGCCGCCGGTGACCATTCCTGCGGCTAAAATCCAGGAATTGCCATCAAGCAACAGTTGCACCCCACTCAAGGCGACCAAAAACAAAAAACCAGGGAGTAAATCCCAGGGAGACCCCATAGAATCCTGGTGAATGGCTCCTTTGCCTGAAACTTTTAAATAGGGATAACGGGCGATCGCCACTAATTGTCCCCACCGTCCCCAACCGGCAGCAGCCATTAAAACCACGGCCCGATTTGCCCCTAAATCACTCAAGGCAGCCACTTTCAGGGCAATCAGGGCAACCGCTGCCATCACGCCATAAGCGCCGGTAACACTATCGGCCATTACTTCTAAGCGGCGATGGGGTTCTTGCACCGCCAACCCATCCCCGGTATCGATCGCCCCATCCAGATGCAATCCGCCGGTAATCCCAATCCAGGCCACAATCACCAGGGTGCTGCGCGTCAGTCCTGGCATGGCTAATGCCTGTAACAGGACATCCAACAGGCCCAGCATCGCCCCGATCGCCACGCCGACAAAAGGCGCATACCGAGCAATCCCGCGAAACTCTAAGGTCCAACTTAGCGGAACCGGCAAACAGGTATAGAAGGCGATCGCTGCTGCCAATCCCGAACCGAGAGTTCTCATTCGGGCTACTTTTGTCTGCACAAACTCAACGACCCGTCTCACCCGGCGATTATCCCTCATAGTCAAAATCTATATTTATTTCCGCCATTCTACTGATACGTCCACTTTATAACCTGTGCCAGAATTGAATTGATAAAAGTGATTTTTTGCCGAACTCCCTTCGGCATGACGCGCAAAGCTTTCTTGATATTCCCTCTATAGGGCACCCAACAGAGGGTCTCAATTCCAACAGAGGGTTTCGATTGTAAATTAAGGGCGGTTTCTCTATGATGCCAGATCAATCTCCTACTAGCCTGCCTGCTCCCTGCATTGTCGATACGGGTACTGTGGTCAATAAGCAAGATATGTATAGACTCCTGGCTGATTTAGGCCGAGTCCGTTATGCACACTTCCAAGAGGGTCATCTCCAAACCCAAGGGGAAGGTTATGTGATGGAAGTTTTTGCCGATCCTCAACGCTCAACCCTGATCGCCAATCATCGTCTCTATATCAATGTGCAGAGTTTTGATTGTTTAGAACTCAGACAATCCTCTGACTCTGAATCTTACTTCGATCTCGTTCAAGATGGTCGTCAATTACGCTTACTTCCCGTCTCTAACCCCCTCAAGGAGCAATCTGCTAGAACCCTCGATAGTGCTGCGGCATTAGAGGCGGTTTTGCGAGAGGTCCTCATCGCTAAATTAGATGCGGAAATTGATGATGAGGGAATGCTGCCCTTTTGAGTGGCGATCGCCCCTCGGTATTTAAACTTAATTGTCCTGCCGTTCTGCTGGTTCTTAAATGCAGTTTCTACTTACCATGCCTAAAAAATAACATATTGCCAATATGCTGATATAATGAGTCGAAAATTTACAGAGTAATCATTAATTTTGGGTCGCGATTTTACGTTTCACTGTCAGGGTAAATGCAGCCACACTCACGCCCGGGCGGGGGTCTGGATGACGCCTCACGGCCCGGTAGAAACGCCCATCTTTATGCCCGTGGGAACCTTAGCTACCGTGAAGACCGTTACCCCGGCCCAGTTAGAGGCAACGGGCGCTCAGATGATTTTGGCGAATACCTATCACCTGCACCTCCAACCGGGAGAGGATATTGTCGCTGCAGCGGGAGGGTTACACCGCTTTATGGTGTGGGATGGCCCAATTCTGACCGATTCGGGCGGGTTCCAAGTTTTTAGTTTAAGTGAACTGCGGACCATTACTGAAAAAGGGGTGACCTTTCGATCGCCTCGGGATGGACGCAAGATAGAAATCACGCCAGAACGTTCGATTCAAATTCAGAACAAACTGGGCGCTGATGTGATTATGGCCTTTGATGAATGTCCCCCCTATCCCGCATCCCGAGAAGCGGTAGAGTTGGCAACCGCCCGGACTTACCGCTGGTTGGAACGCTGTATCGAGGCTCATACTCGGTCGGATCAAGCCTTATTTGGGATTGTGCAAGGGGGAGTTTACATCGATTTACGGTTGCAAGCGGTCGAGGCCCTGACTCAGTTAGATTTACCGGGATATGCCATTGGCGGGGTCAGTGTGGGAGAACCGGGGGAAACTATCTCAGAAATTGTTAGGGCCACTGCGCCGAAACTGCCGGTGGAGAAACCGCGCTATTTGATGGGAGTGGGGACTTATCGAGAAATGGCCCAGGCGATCGCCTCCGGGGTCGATTTATTTGACTGCGTAATCCCCACAAGATGGGCGCGACATGGAGCTGTCATGGTCCAAGGGGAACGGTGGAATATTAAAAATGCTCAATTTCGGGAAGATTTTACCCCCCTAGATGAGACTTGTTCTTGTTACACCTGTCAAAATTTTTCGCGGGCGTACTTGAATCATTTGTGGAAAGCTGGGGAAATCCTGGCCTATACCTTACTCTCGATTCATAATCTCACGGAACTGATTCGGTTTACCAAGCGGATTCGGGAGTCCATTCTGAGCGATCGCTTTACCACAGACTTTGCTCACTGGTTGGAACCGACACCCTAGGGCCGGTGGGATTGAGATCCTGGGGACCCGAAACCGGGTTTCTGACCCTAAGAGGTTGCTTCGTTGCCGTCTCAAGTCAAGAAAGCCGGTTTCTAACTTTTGCGGTATCGATTTGGGTAGATGAGAGTTGCTGGCAGAAAAATGAAATCCCCATCCTCCCTTATGTTAAAATCTGTGTCGATTATGAAATTTCTGTTTGAGAGGGAGATATCAACATGGAAGCAGCACTACTACTGGCAAAACTACCAGAAGCCTACTCGATTTTCGATCCCCTGGTAGATGTTTTGCCGATTATCCCCGTGTTTTTCTTGTTGCTGGCTTTCGTGTGGCAAGCAGCGGTCGGTTTCAGATAAATTACCGACTTCTATCCAACTCCAAGACCATCAACAAGGAAAGGGGCGCTCAGTTGAGCGCCCCTTTCCCGATCTCAATACCAGCTTTCTTTCTACCTGTTCCTACCTTTGAATGCCCTTTGGCTTCCTCCTTTTTTAACGGGGACGGGAGGGGGATCTCACGGGGGTAAAGGGGGATCAATCCGGTATGAAAGCAAGAGGTCTACTGAGCGCGGGGAGCGATAGTTTTCTGAAACGCTGGTCGATCGCCGATGCGGTTGATGTACTCAAGCACTGCTGGATATTCGCCCAGATCTAGCTTGAGCATCATTTGGCTGTAGGCTAACATCGAACCGACGGCCACATCGGCGACGGTAAACTCTTGACCCAACAAAAAGGGATGGGTGGTGAAAATTTGATTGAGGGGTTTCATTAATCGAGCCAATTCGCGATCGCGGTTGGATTCGATAAAAATTCCGGGACTAAATGTGGCATTGGCAAACAGCACCCACTGGATCAGGGTCGCTTGTTCTTCTGGGGACTTCCCGGCATTGCCATACTTTTGGGCCAAGTACACCAAAATGGCCCCAGATTCCCAGAGTTGAAAGTCTCCATCAACGATCGCCGGGACTTTTCCCACGGGGTTAATCTTCAGGTACTCCGGCTGTAAGTGTTCCCCGGACTGCATATCTAACAACACAAATTCATAGGGAACCCCCAGTTCTTCCAGATACCACTGGACAATGGATGCCCGAGAACGCGCACCGCCATACAGTTTTAACACCACTTCACGACTCCATCTCTTGCAATAGGTTATTGTCCAGATTTTAAGGCTTCATGAGAGCGTCACTTCAACAGATGGCATCCCCCAGGCGATCGCCTTAGAAGCCATCGGTGGTTAGGAACCATCACAAAACCCCAGCCCCATTGATTTAGAGTGGTAGATAACTGCGATCGGTTGCCAAGCTTCGGGATTTATGCAAGACAATAGCCAAAATTTCTTTCGCGTCCCACCAGAATTACCCAATCGAGATCCCGTGAGTTCGGAAAGCCAAAGCCCAAACTTTCTGACCCCGGATTTAAGGAACAAAGACCTGATTGGGGCATCTTTGCGGGGTTCCTACCTGCGAGATGCCCAACTCAGTGGCGCTAACTTAAGCGAAGCGATTCTTTGTTATGCCGACTTGATTGGAGCCGATTTAAAAGGGGCAAACCTCAGTGGAGCAGACTTGAGTGATGCCAATTTAAACTTAGCAAATCTCAGCGAGAGCAATTTAACGGGGGCTAACTTCAAAGGGTCACTGTTAGTGGGCACTGATCTGAGTGAGGCGGATTTGCGCGGTGCCAATCTCAAGGGCGCTAATTTAATTGGGGCCAAACTGGCAGAAGCGAATCTCAGTGGTGCCAACCTCAGCGGAACAGATTTGAGTGAAGCGGATCTGCGCGGGACGATTCTGCAAAAGGCGGTTTATGACTTAAGAACCCGGTTCTGTGAGGGTCTCGACCCCCAGACAACCGGCGCTTACTTAATTGGAGCAGATGTTGTCCTCCCGGGAGCTAATCTGAGTGGGGTAGATTTGACGGGATTTAACCTCAGACGCGCGGATCTCAGGGGGGCAAATTTGCGCTATGCCAAGTTAATCGGGGCGAATTTAGAGGGGGCGAATCTATTTCGGGCAAATTTGAGTGGTGCTAATCTCGCCGGGGTCAATTTTAAAGGGACGAACCTGCAAAAGGCGGTTTACGATTTAAAAACCATCGTCAGCGAAGGGATTGACTTGAGTTTGGCAGGAGCCTACTGGATTGCGCCGAATGTCTCCTTGTCGGAAGTGAATCTGGTAGGGGTGGACCTGAGTGGGGCGGATTTAAGAGGGGCAACGTTAAGTAGTGCCAATTTAAGCGAAGCGGATATGACGGGCACGGATTTGTCCCGGGCGAACCTCAGAAAAGCCTATTTAGCCGACGCGAATATGAAAGGGTCGGATCTGCGCGGTGCCGATCTGATTGGGGCGAGTTTAAATAAGGTGAATTTGACTCAGGCGGATTTGCGCGAGGCGGATTTAACTCGGGCGGATTTGCGTGGGGCTAATTTAAAATGGGCGGATTTGCGAGAAGCGGATTTAACCGGGGCAAGTTTAAATCAGGTCAATTTGGCTGAGGCAGATTTGCGGGGGGTGGATTTAACCCGAGCAGATTTGCGCGGGGCCAATTTAAGTGGGGCGGATTTAAGAGAGGCGGATTTGACGAAGGCTAATTTACATTGGGCGAATCTGGATGGTGCCAATCTCACCGATGTGGATGTCAGTACGATTGTTCAATAATTCAAGCCTTCCTGATTTGCGCGGTTCAAGGAAATGGGTGAGGTCATACAGGTGGCTTGCTCAGGTACAAACCGGGGAATTATTAGTGGATAAGTGTTGGAATTAAATCTGTCCTTTACCTGGTCATTACAAGTGTAATGATATTGACATAAAAAGAAGGAAAGGCTCATCTGGAAGAATAACCCTAATATTTTTCACTCTCTCCTTCTTGTGTGACTTTACGGTAACTTAACAATTTGGCTTTGTTTCAGGCAACGAGGGAGCAGGCTTTCCACGGGGTTTGACTTCAAGAGGGCTATAGCCCATCTCAATCAAGGTGACAATGGATAGAACCCGCTCCAACGTGAGCGGGTTCTTCAAGTAGGGATAGCTGGTCATGTGGGGCGATCGCATTTTCCGTCAGCCTGTGCTTGGTTTCCGTCAGTGTTTCTACTTGCATCACATCTCGATCGCTATCTCTATCTTTAATCGCCAACGGCACGCTAGACTGCCTATATAAATTTTTTGTAAACTCTAAGCTTTTTCCTGGACTTCCACAGAAATCTAGGTTAGAACTAAAAAGTCAGTATTTTTACATAGAGTTGTGTAAAAGTCTAAGTTTTGTTAGAGGGAAAAACCATGCATACTAAATTCAGTCTATCGATTTGTCTCGGGATCATCGCAGGTAGTATGGGGATGGCCGCATCCGCCCAAGCCTTTTCCTTCACCACCAATTTCACGGAGGATTTAAACGGCCACGATGCGGCTAGAGGGAACATCTGGCTGAATTCCGTGGAGTTCGGCGGGACCACCGTCAGCAATTTTGGCTTAGTGAATCGGGCGGATATTCTCTACAATGACCTCTGGACTGGAGGCAATAGCGGGGCTGGTAGTGCAGACAGGGGTGACTTAGCCGATGGGCTAATTCAGGAACTGCTCACTGACGAAGGAGCAGTGACGGCTTTGGGAAACCGCAACCTCAATAATATTATCGACGGAGAAGACCGTGGGACCTTTTCGATGAATGTTTGGTTTGATAAGGCTGTCGATAATTTATTTTTCTGGGAACGGGGTCGCAACAGTGCGATGGAGATTCAGGCGATTGATGAACTGGGCAACAGTATTGGTAACCTCCTGACAATCAACTCGCTCACCTGGGATTATGCGGGATTTGACCTCAATACGGTGGAAATCGGTGGTACTCAAAAAGTGGGGTCCCTGGGGGTATCTCTGGCTGATTTAGGACTCTCTTCGGCAATTGCTGGGGTTCGCGTCAGTGCTCAGGGAAAGGCATTGTTTAATGGACCTGACTGGAAAGTGGTCGGTTCAGCAGCATCGGTCCCGGAACCGGGTACGGTGATGGGTTTAGGGGCGATCGCCTCGGGAATGTTGGTTTCGAGCCGTCGCAAGAAGGCGCAACAAGGCTAAGGGGTTGAGCGTAAAATCTGGCTGAGAACCCAGTTGATTCTATCGCCGTCCGCTCAAAACAGCTCATCTTTTGCGGCATCAGTGGTGCAACTCCTTTTCAGAGGGACTACCTCTACCCCAGAGAGAGACTGAAATCTAGGATCTAATATATCAGATGATATTAATCCGCAGGAGGACTTTATAACTGGGATATTCCGTTTGGAACAAAAGGTGCAAGATTTAATTATCCATTCGAGGTGAGGGATTAATCCCTCACCTCGAATGGTTTTGGGGGTCAGTGGTATCTATCAGGGGTGGGTAGGGGACAAAAGTCACGGAGGTGGCGATCGCAATCGTAGAATCAGCCGATAAAATGGAGGGATGTCTTTTTCTGGTAACTCCCTCGTGTCTGCAACTTCTCCTACGTTTATCCTGGTTGATGGTCATTCTTTGGCTTTTCGCTCTTATTATGCGTTAGCAAAAAGTCGCGATGGGGGTTTGAGTACCTCAACCGGCATTCCCACGAGTGTCTCGTTTGGGTTTCTTAAGTCGCTGATTGAGGTGATGGCAGTCCAGGACCCGCAATATTTGGCAGTCGCCTTTGATTTGGGTTTGCCGACGTTTCGTCATGAAGCGGATGATACCTATAAGAGCGATCGGGCAGAAACTCCAGAAGATTTTATTACAGACCTTAAATATTTACAAGAATTACTCACGGCGCTGAATCTGCAAATTGTGACAGCGCCGGGGTATGAAGCGGATGATGTGTTAGGAACTCTGGCGACTCGGGCAAGTGAGGCGGGGTTTCAGGTGAAGATTTTAACGGGCGATCGCGATTTATTTCAGCTTGTAGATGCTGAAAAACAAATCAGTGTGCTCTATTTAGGTCGCGATGCGTTCCGTCTTTCGGGTGGGGCTAAATCCCAGGAATTTGGACCGGAACAGGTGCAAGAAAAGATGGGAATTCCGCCGGAATTGGTGGTGGATTATAAAGCCCTTTGTGGGGATACTTCGGATAATATTCCCGGGGTGAAAGGGATTGGCGATAAGACGGCGATTAAGTTACTGACGACTTATGGCAGTTTGGACAAAATTTACGAGGCGATCGCCGATATTAAAGGAGCGAATCGCAAAAAATTAGAGGAAGGAAAAGACGAAGCCTATCACTCCCAACATTTAGCCAGAATTGTGGTCGATGTTCCCTTAGAACTGGAATTAGAGCAATGCCAATTACGCGGATTTGATGAAACTGCCGTAATCCCCCAGCTAGAACAACTGGAATTTAAGTCATTTCTCCCTAAAATCAAGCAATTACAGCAACGGTTTGGGGGAGTATCCTTAGCCGAAACTCAGGAAGTCTATAAAACTGAAACCCAGTCCGTCCAAACAACTCATTCATCTCATGATGATGAGACCTCTTTTTGGACCGCAGAAGAAACGGAAGCGGCTACAAAATTAGCTCCCTCGCCGATTAATCCAGCCATTATTGATACTCCTGATAAGCTGGAAGAATTAGTTAATCGGCTGAAAACTTACACCGATTCAGCTCATCCTGTGGCATGGGATACGGAGACTACAGATTTAGAACCCCGAGACTCAAAATTAGTGGGAATTGGCTGTTGTTGGGGAAGTGGCGAGGGGGATTTAGCCTATATTCCGATTGGACATAAAATTGGGCAAAATTTGCCTTTAAATCAGGTATTAGAGGCATTGCGTCCTATTTTAGAAAGTATTGACTATCCCAAAGCTTTGCATAATGCCAAGTTTGACCGTCTGGTGTTGCGCTGTCAGGGAATTCAACTGGCGGGGGTGGTATTTGATACGCTGCTGGCGAGTTATTTAATTAATCCGGAAACAACGCATAATCTCACCGATGTGTCAAGTCGATATTTAGAGGTTACCGCAGAAAGTTATAAAAATTTAGACTTGACAAAAGGCCAAACCATCGCGGATTTAGCCATTCCCAAAGCGGCCCAATATTGCGGATTAGATGTGTTTACCACCTATCAGCTAGTCGGAAAACTGCAAGGGGAACTGGCGGATAAATCTAAATTGCATCAACTACTGCTAGAGGTGGAACAACCCCTGGAACCTGTATTAGCAGAGATGGAATATACGGGAATTAGAATTAATAGCGACTATTTAGGGACTTTCTCCCAGCAGTTAGAGGAACAGTTGCAGGAAATAGAAACCAAAGCGTATGAAGCAGCGGGGGAAGAATTTAATTTAGGGTCTCCGAAACAACTGAGTTATATTTTGTTTGAAAAATTGGATTTGCCGATTAGTAAATCTCGCAAAACCAAGACGGGTTACTCGACGGATGCGGCAGTGTTGGAACGACTGCAAGGGGAACATCCCCTGGTGGATTTAATTATCGAAAATCGCACCTTAGCGAAATTAAAATCAACCTATGTTGATGCACTCCCCAAGATGGTGCGGCAAGATACCCAGCGGGTGCATACGGATTTTAATCAAACGGCAACGGCAACGGGACGATTGTCTTCTTCTAATCCAAATTTGCAAAATATTCCGATTAAAACGGAGTTTTCCCGCCAAATTCGTTCGGCGTTTTTGCCGGAACGTGGATGGTTATTAGTATCCGCAGATTATTCTCAGATTGAGTTACGGATTTTGGCGCATTTGAGTCAAGAACCTGTGTTGATTGAGGCGTATCAGAATAACCGAGATGTGCATACGGTGACGGCGCAACTGCTGTTTGAAAAGGAGACGGTAACGGCAGAAGAAAGGCGGATGGGGAAAACGATTAATTTTGGGGTGATTTATGGGATGGGTTCGGTCCGGTTTGCGCGGGCGATCGGCAAAACTTCTCAGGAAGGGAAGCTATTTATCCAGCGGTTTTATGAACGCTATGGCAAGGTTTTTGAATGTTTGAATGGGTTGCAGAAGCAGGCGATCGCCCAAGGGTATGTGGAAACAATTTTAGGGCGGCGTCGATATTTTGACTTCCAAGGAGAGAGTCTCAATCAACTCAAAGGAACTGCTTGGGAAGCGATTGATTTAGACAAGCTGAATAAGAAGATGGGGATGCAAGATTCGCAGAATTTACGGGCGGCTGCTAATGCCCCAATTCAAGGGTCAAGTGCAGATATTATCAAGGTGGCAATGGTGAAAATGCACGAGGTTTTAAAGGACTATCAAGCGAGGTTATTGCTGCAAGTGCATGATGAATTAGTGTTTGAAATTCCTGGGGATGAATGGGAGGAGTTGCAGCCGAAAATTAAGTCCACAATGGAATTGGCAGTTCCGCTTTCGGTTCCGTTAATGGTGGATATTCATGCGGGGGAGAATT
This sequence comes from Laspinema palackyanum D2c, assembly GCF_025370875.1. NCBI lineage: Bacteria > Bacillati > Cyanobacteriota > Cyanophyceae > Oscillatoriales > Laspinemataceae > Laspinema > Laspinema palackyanum. The sequence continues at coordinate 15,953 of NZ_JAMXFD010000030.1, read as the reverse complement.
GGATGGAAGCGAAGTAAGGATGGCAACAACCGCCAGGAATTTAAACTTCTGGGGTTGTGGTTATTTACTACAGTTTTGGGTCAGGCAATGCCAACATTCGCGGGCGATCGCCCAATCTTCCTGCGCTTGGATGACGAAGACTCTCACTTTTGAGTCGGTTGTAGCAATATCGGCGTCTGTGGGGGAATTTTGGTTTTTGTGGGGGTCGAGGTGTAATTTTAAAAACTCGAATCCCTCACAAGTTGCCGATCGCACGCTGGGATGATGTTCTCCGACACCTCCGGTAAAGACTAAGGCATCTAAACCCCCGAGGGTGGGTAACATTGCGCCTATCTGCGATCGCCAGGAAGGAACCAAGTATCCCGGTTGCCGAGGGGAAGGGTAGGGGAGAGGGAGAAAAGGGTTCTCCCTTTGGGAAAATTGTATAAATCTCGGATTTTCTAACTGGTGACTGGGGTAAGCCGATCGCCGATTTTCACGGAACCCGAGGTGATAATTTTAGCTAGTACCCCCGTTTGTAAATGACCATATCGGTGTTTCAGAACCGATAATAACTCTAAATTGCGATCGCCACTGTCGGGATCAACTTCGATATTTGCACAGCGTCCAATTCTAGCCGTAATGATAATCTTGGCTTCTCCTACGCAAAATTCCTCTCCCACACCATTAAACTCTTCCCAGGGTGCAATTCCTTCGAGTAAGATATTCGGTCGAAATCGTCGCACATCGACAGGGGCTTCACAAGCTTCACTTAATTCATTTAAAGTAGCTTGACTCATCAGAGAAATATGCACAGGTGCACGATCCGGATAGCGGGTTTCACCCGTTCGACTGCCGACTAACTGGAGGGGGGAATAGTGAGGATGTCTCGCTTCCGGAGTGGGTTTAGCATCGGCTAGAAATCCGGTAAAAAAGGCACTGATGCGATCGCGTCCGGCTGGAGTTTCCGTTGCCGCTTCTAGGAGAGTTACTCCCTGGTGACGAACGGTTAGGCAGTCAGTTTGTGCATTATAAAAACATTCTAATTTGGCTAATTTCGGCCAATCATTCTGGACGGCAAAATGTCCTTTACTCATCCAAGGCACGAGGGTAGGAGGTGGCGGATCACTGCCATCTAAAAACATCAAGGCAAAGGCGCGATCGCCTCGGATACCATAATCCTGTTCTAGGGTAACACCCTGGATTGGATGGGGTGATAATCCCTTAATTGGATAGGAGAATAACTGCTTGACTTGAGCTTCTTTCAATGACTTAACCCTCTCTTACTTTCAGAACCCTGGATTCCGGTTCCGTTTCCGGTAATACTTTGAAAATATAAGCCTCCGGCGGTGATTAAAAAGACCAGATAGGCGATAGCTTGAACGAGATACAGTTGCGATCGGTATCCAAATAAGGCTTTTAAAATGACCCCGGGGAAGCGGTTATCCGGGAGAATCTGACTTGCATCCCATACTTGGGGTCCTAAAATACAGGAATCGGTCCCGGCATGACACCAACTGGCAAATTGAGGGGCGATCGCACTGAATTCTATCAGGGCTAAATTGGCACTTTTCAAGGCAGAAATCACCAATCCGGACACGATTAATAGTAACAACACTCCCATGATTTGGAAGAATAGGCGCAAGTTAATTTTCAATCCCCATTTAAACAGCAACGTGCCAATTACAAAGGCCCCGATTAACCCCGCAAACGCACCGAATGCCGGAGTCCAACCCCGCTCAAATTGGGCTAAAATAAACACCACGGTTTCAAATCCTTCGCGGAGAACCGCGATAAAAATTAGGGTAAATACCCCCCAACCTGCCTGAGATGGGCGCAAATTTACGGACGATTCATGGGGTTGGGTAGAGGGTTCTGAGCCCGTCTTTCCTTCAAATAATGCCGCATTTACCGCCCCTTCGACTTTGCCTTTGAGGGATTTGGCTTGTTTTGTCATCCAAATTAGCATCCAACTGAGCATGGCGATCGCCATCAAACAAAATCCCGCTTTTAAAGTCGGTGCGATCGCCGGTGCATACCGCCAATCCGACTCTCCCACCGCTTGCAGAATTCCGCCGAAGATAATCCCCACTAATCCACTGGCAACAATTCCCGTTCCGACCCCGGCATACACCCAAGGATTAAGCTGGCTTTGTTGCGCTTTTTTCAAACAAGCTAACACAATCCCCACCACTAAAGCAGCTTCTAATCCTTCCCGCAATGTAATTAAAAAAGTGGGTAAAGCAGCACTCAATTCCATAGTTATAAGCTAGATAAAATTAGTTTTGAACCCCAAATAATGAACCGTTAATCCCGTTAAAATCCGTGGCCCCCCTTACTTTTACTTGTAAATCAGCCCCTGGAGCTGAGGCTCAGTCCGGTTTCTTCCCCACCCTCTTCTCTGGGAACAGTACGCCCGGTCCGGGGTGAATGAATGGAATCATTTAAGTCATATCTCGCAGCATTTTCTTCAATTCAATAATATTAATTTCCGAGGAAGCTACCATTTTGCGAGTAAACTTTTCCAAATAAATACTGCTATTTTTGACGATATCCAATAAATTTCTATACCGTTCTAAACCCTTTTTTTCATGATTAATACTTTCTTCGATAGTCGTCCTAACCGAATGGGTGTAGCTTTCCTCCATGTTAGAAATCCGCAGGCTGGGATGTCCTTCTAACCCAGTAATAATTTCTCCCACTTGTTGAGCCGAATTCAACGAGTCAGTTGCTTGGAGTTGAAAAAAATTAACGATGGGAATCCGATTGGGTCCGGTTACCATGAGGGAATAGTGGGTATAGCGCACTACCCCGGCTAGTTCAAATTCCATGATACTATTGAGTAATTCAAGGGTTGTTTTAAGGTTAAGTTGTTTCATGTTTTTAGAGGTTAGGGTTCGAGGACCAATGAACTGAATATTAAAGCCTAGAATTGTTGAGTTTCATCCCCGGGGAAAGCGGATAATTTGGATCCATTGCACCACCGGATGGAGGGGGGAAGACTCCTCAAGGTGGTGCGGATTTAATGCCTAGATTGAGAGAGGCGATCGCCCGTTAAACCGGACTTAGATAAAATCCCGCAACATTTTTTTAATTTCTATGTTGTGCATTTCCTCTTGGCCAATTTGAGTCCGAGCAAATTCTTCCAAATACACGCTGGCATTTTCTACGGTATGGAGCAATTCTTTGTACATATCCAGGGCTTTTTTCTCGTGGTTGAGACTTTCCTCTAAAATGTCACGGACGGAATGGCGATCGCTTTCCTCAATCGGTGCAATTCTCAGGCTAGGATGTCCTTCTAACCCGGTGATAATTTCTCCCACCTGTTGAGCATGGGTGAGGGATTCCGCAGCTTGCGCTTGAAAAAAACTGACAATGGGAATCCGATTGGGTCCGGTTACCATCAGGGAATAATGGGTATAGCGGACCACACCCGCCAGCTCAAATTCCATGATGGTATTGAGCAAATCAATGGTTTTTGGGAGATCAAGGTCTTTCATATCGTTTTCTAGGGTTTCAGATGGGATGAATTATTTGAGCATTTTTTGGAGGGGATTATCAAGTAGGGATTTCCCGGTTGGGATGGGTGATTTGTCTTTAACAGTTCCAGTTATTACCAACCTGCAATCCATAAGGGTGATGAGGGGAAGTGGCGGGCGATCGCCACCACACCCTGGTTAGATTTGTTGAGCATCGAAATAGATATCACAATATCTAAACAACTTAATCCCTCTGGAGACGGATAGTTTAAGCCTATTCGCTATTGTAACTACAAACTGATAGCACAATTCTGATCGGGTTGACCCAAATTTTCAGAAAAATTAAGGTTTCATCACTTATGGGGAACCTGATGAACAAAATTCCCACTTTATAAACCGCTTCAAGGGAGAGTAAGTCTGGGAGTAAACCCCTGACAGAATCAGCCTTAGACCGCTTTATCCCTAGTCTTTCAGGCCGAATCTCATCCCCTAGGAGGGCATTGTCAAGTTTTCAAAAACGCGCTTTCCTATGAATATTACCGCGATCGCAACCTGTGCTCAATCCGGAGAAACCTCGCCAATATTCCGAATCAGGCTGTGGCGATCGCTTCAACCAATCCTCCTTTAAACCCTAAAAAAATGAAGAAAAATTTAATTATTCTCACCCTCTTAGCCGGTGTCATCCCCACCCTACTCATGGGGTGTGAACGAGATGGCACCGCGATCACCTCAACTCCCGAACCCGTCGCCCTAGAATCCAACCCACCGGCGACTCTGGGAACCGAAACCGCCTCGGGAGAAACCGGAATGCTCCAAATTGTCGCCAACGGCGAGGACTTCGTGCGAGACGGCTTTACCTCGAAAGATGGTTGGGAAATCAACTTTAATCACGTTTACGTCAACCTCGCCGAAGTCACCGCCTACCAAACCGACCCCCCTTACAATCCCGAAAGCGGCAGTCCGCTTAACCCCAAGCAACAAGTCCAACTGGATGGGGTGAAAACCGTAGACTTAACTGCTACTCCAGAAAACCCCTCCCCAGTCCTCGCGGAAGTCCCTGCACCTCCGGGTCAGTACAATGCTCTCTCCTGGAAAATGGTCAAAGGCACCGAAGGCCCTGGGGCAGGCTCTAGCTTAATCATGGATGGAACAGCGGAAAAAGACGGACAAACCATCGCTTTTGTCCTCAAAGTCGAGCGCGAAATGGCCTTCACCTGCGGCGAGTTCATCGGGGACCAACGCAAAGGCATGGTTTCCCCGGGTAGTCAGGGCCAGTTAGAAGCCACCTTCCATTTTGATCACCTGTTTGGGGATGCCGATGCACCGGCAGATGATGAAATCAACGTCAAGGCCCTGGGATTTGAGCCGATCGCGGCGATCGCCTCCGGGGATCAGGTGAATATGACCAGTACAGAACTCCAACAAGCCCTCACCCCCGCAGATTATCAAACCCTGCAAAACCTCCTCCCCTCCTTGGGGCACGTTGGAGAAGGTCATTGTCAGGAATCTGCGTCATCATGATAGACAGCCCGCCCCTGCCATCGTTGCAGGAGAACTATCTACTCAGGGATCGAACATTAACTATGATTAATCGACCAAACACTCCAACTGCTGCGGAGGCAGTCCTCTGGGCGTTTGCCAGTGGGCTGTTTGCCTGGACCCTCGGGAATCCTCTGCCTGCGATCGCCCACGGGGTTCAACTGACTCATCAGACCCTCGAAGCGGTAGAGGTCCAGGCCCTCTTCGATAATGGCGACCCCATCTCCAATGCCCAAATCACCGTTTATGCCCCCACGGACCCAGAAACGCCTTGGCAGGAAGGGACTGCGGACAAAAACGGGCGGTTTTTGTTTGCCCCAGACCCCTCCCTGGCGGGAAATTGGGCCGTTCGGGTCCGGCAAGCGGGTCACGGGGCAATCCTGAATGTGGCGATCGCCCCCGGACCTTCCCCCGAGGCAGCCGTCGCCCCTCCCGATGCCACCGGCGTTCCCGAGGTAGCCCCCAGTTCCCAGACCCTGAGTGTTCGGAGTCCCTCGGTCAACCCTCTTCCCACCGGCTTGGCGATCGCCTCCGGAGTCTGGGGATTTGTGGGAACAGCCTTGTTTTTTTCCCGGTTTAATGGCAACGGACGAGGCGGTCCCCGCAAAAAAGAAGATTCCGTTGCCTAATCAAATCTCTCCCTTAATATAAATTCAGCCCCCGGGCATTCTCTCTTTTCGATGTGATTCAATGCATATTCCCGATGGTATTCTTCCCGCTAGTCTTTGTATCGCCGGTTATGGCGCAACCGGGGCCGCCACTTGGTATTCCCTGCGCCAAATTAATCGCGATCGCAATCCCCAAGCCCAAATTCCCAAAGCTTCCTTACTCACCGCAGCGTTTTTCGTTGCCTCTTGGATTCATATCCCCGTCCCTCCCGTCAGTGTTCACTTAGTTCTCAATGGACTCTTAGGCACTGTCCTCGGTTATTATGCCTTTCCCGCCATTCTCATTGGGTTATTTTTCCAAGCCATTATGTTTGGTCATGGGGGACTAACGACCCTGGGAGTCAATGCCATCCTGATGGGAATTCCCGCCTTAATTGCATACCAAATCTTTCAGATGCGCCATTGGTTTAAAACCCAATGGGGAAACATTACCCTGAGTTTATTTGCCTTTCTTGCCGGTGGCATTGGCTTAGGACTCGCTGCCGCCATCTTTTTCGTTCTCATCATCACCACCATTCCCGGGGAATTAGATGTTACTACGGAAAAAAATGCTATTTATGGACTGATGTTGGCTCACATTCCCTTAATGCTAATTGAAGGATTGTTTACCGCGATGTTAGTCATCTTTCTCAATCGGGTCAAACCGGAACTCATTGGAGATTAGGAAACCCGCACATAAGTAGGGTTGGGCATTTGCGGACAAAGCCTGTCCTGAGCTAAGCCTGCCCTGAGCCTGCCGAAGGGTCGAAGCCTGTCCTGAGCTTGACGAAGGGGGCCTGCCTCCCCAGCGTCATAGATAAAACTGGTTTTTGACAACCAGATTTAGGATTAGAACGAATTGTAAAGGAACCCGGATGAAATTTGGATTAGACGATTATGCTCATTTAGAATCCCCCTTACATCAATGGGAACCCCGCTGTAAATTAATGGGGTTGATGGGATTAATTTTTGCTTTTGCAATGGTGCGGGATCATCGCTTGATTCTGCCCATGTTAGGGGTGAGTGCGGGAATTTATGCCCTGTCTCAACTGCCGGTTGCTTACTGGCGGAAGCGGTTGCGCTATCCGGGATTTTTTTTGCTGGGAGTCGTGGGATTTCTGCCCTTTATTTCGGGACAGACGGTGCTATTTCAACTCGGTCCGATTGCCCTATATCAAGAAGGACTGCTGGCAATGGTAACCATCGCCAGTCGGTTTTTAGCGATTATTACCCTGTCTCTGGTTTTGTTTGGGACGGCTTCTTTTTTAACCACGATTAGAACCCTGCGTTCCCTTGGGCTATCTCCGATTTTAACCGATATGATGGTGTTGTTTTATCGGTATTTATTTGAACTCGGCGATCGCCTGCATACGATGCAGTCCGCCATGCGCTTGCGAGGGTTCAAACGGACCCGCCTCACCCCCCGCGCTTTACAAACGTTTGCCTCGGTTGCGGGAACACTTTTAGTCCAAAGTTATGAACAATCCGAACGGATTTATCAGGCGATGCGATTGCGGGGTTATGGTCAAAAAAACGTTTTATCTCAGATTCAGTCTTGGCAATTCAAAGATCTGATGGGTTTAGGGGTGGTCCTGGCCCTTGCCGGTACTTTTATAGCGGCTGAATTTTGGCTATCTTCTGGGATTTTATAACTTAAACTTCCGCGAGGCTTCCTCATACAAAGACAAGGCTAAATCGCGGATCAGTTCTTCATTCTCAAAACTATCTCCAAATTTAGTTTTCGCCATTTCAATACAGGTTTTCATCACATCTGATGAGCGATCGAGATGATGGGCGATCGCCAACCGTTCCGCATCTTCCCAATGGGGTATCTTTGGAGTCGTCAACTGTTCTACCTTTTTTCGTTGCAGTTCCTCCGAAAATCCAGCAGCAACAATCCCCGCAGGCAAGGCAAACAATCCAATCCCAATAAAGGCTAGGGTTGCCCCAAATAATTTACCCAAAACCGTCACCGGATACACATCCCCATACCCCACCGTCGTTAATGTCACCACTCCCCACCACATCGCCGCCGGAATACTCGGAAACGCATCCGGTTGTTCCTGACTTTCAGCAAAAAACATCAAACTTGAGGCAAAAATTAGTAAAATAAACACCGTAAACAAAGTCATGATTAACTCATTTTTTTTAGAATCAATCACCCGAAGAATGGTTTGCAGCGCTTCCGAGTATCGAATTAATTTAAGCAGTCGCAACAAGCGAAAAACATTAGCAAATTTTATCGAACGAATCAATGGAAATAATAACATCAAATAAAAAGGCAAGATTGCCATTAAATCAATCACCACTAACGGCGTCATCGCATAGCGCAATCGTCCCCAAAGCGGATGAGCATATCGCGGATCGACGGTACAGCACCAAAGTTGGATAATATAGAGTAAAGTAAAGCAGGCTACCGCCACCAGTTCGATTTCATTTACAAATAACTTAAAATTAGAGGAAATAAATGCTGAAGTTTCCAAAATAAAAGCCGTCACGTCTAAAATAACTAACAGACTGACCGCCCAGTCATCAACTCGGCTTAATAAATCCGTCGGGTCCGAAGATTCGAGAATTTGATAAACTCTAGCTTTTAGGGATTGGCTCATGATGTGTGATTTAACTCATGACGCTTTAAAAAATTAACCGCACTATTGCTCATCCTATCATATCCGATGAAAGAACAGATAGAACCTTTAACCTCTAACAACCTCGCAGATAATCTCCCCGGGAATCTTTTAGAAGTCTCATCGAATTCTGTGGTGCGAAACCGGGAGAATGTGGCAGTCGCCATTGATGAACTCTGCTTTTCCTACCCGGATAAAGCCGACGTTTTACAGAACATCAGTCTGCGAATCCACCCCGGCGATCGTGTGGGACTGATTGGGTCCAATGGTGCAGGCAAAACCAGTTTATTTTTATCCATTTGTGGCATTCTCAAGCCCATTTCAGGCCAAATCACCCTCTTTAATCACCCCGTTATCCCGGGTGAATTCCGTCCGGAAATTGGCTTAGTTTTTCAAAACCCCAACGATCAACTCTTCTCTGCCTCCGTCTGGGATGATGTGGCGTTTGGACCGCAAAATATGGGACTGTCTGGGTCAGAATTGAGCGATCGCGTTAGAACCGCCCTCGACTTAACGGGAGTCCGGGACCTAGAAACTCGTCCCCCCCACCATCTTTCTGGCGGACAAAAGCGGATGGTGGCGATCGCCACAGTTCTAGCCATGCAACCCCAAATTATCCTCTATGATGAACCCAGCGCCAACCTAGATTTGCGAGCCCGTCGGCGTTTAATCCACTTTTTGCAAGCATCCCAGGAAACCGTACTCATTTCCTCTCACGATTTAGAACTGATTCTCGAAGTGTGCGATCGGGTCATTCTCATGGACGAAGGACGGATCATCACCACCGGCAGTCCCGATGTCGTCATGGCAGATGCACCCCTAATGGAAGCACATGGTTTAGAAAAACCCCACTCCCTCCTCCGCCATCGCCCACTTCATCACCCCTAATCCCGGACCCTGCGCGCAGAGGGACACTCGCCATTAGAAACCGGATTTCTTGTCAAAATTTCTGCTAATTTGCCAGAAATTCGTGCCAGAAACCCGGTTTCTTGTCCTCATCGATTTCATGCGGTACCGACACCCAAGAAAACCGGGCGATCGCCTCAGTTATATAAATTTTCTGTATCAATCCCAAGCAACCTCCACCAGACAGCCTACCGTCTGTATAACCTGTCCAGGGAGTGCGGATTTCTCCTGCCGAGACAGAATATCCAATTGTCCCAGCAGAAATCCTGCTTTCCCTGTATCATAATCCTTTAGGCGATCAATAGGAGACATTCTCATGGATATCGTTAGCTTGCTCATTACCTGGCTCATCACCTCAATCAGCTTGTTTATTATTTCTAAACTGCCCACCGGCGTAGAAATAGATGGATTTCAAAAAGCCTTAATTTCCGCTGCCGTATTTGGCGTATTAAATGCGCTGATTAAGCCAATTTTACAGGTTTTAGCTTTCCCAATAACCTTCCTAACCCTAGGATTGTTCAGCCTTATTATCAATGCGATTATCTTTGGATTAGCCGCTTGGTTAGTGACGGGATTTCGCCTCCGTTGGGGATTTTGGAGTGCCCTCATCGGGACCTTAGCCCTCAGCTTTATCAACTCCATCCTGTTTAACCTGTTGGCAAGACTTTAATCCTAAACAGGGGAATATTGCCCCGCCTAACTTCCCCCGAAATGGGATAAATACAAAAGCGATCGCCTCCGACCGAACTTAAAACAAAGACAATTGTCGATACTCAGGCATCTCGTTGGAATCACGACTGGGCGATCGCTTTTCTGTACCGTTCTCCCCAAACCCAATCCCCGCATCCAAACAGTCCAACGCCTGTCTAACATTCGGGGGCAATTTATAACATCAAAACTGCTATAATGGATAAACTAAATTTTTTATAATTAAGTAATCGCCATGACTGAGTTACTTGAACGAGCAATTGCCCTGATGCAGGCTTTACCGGAAACGGAACAAGATGCGATCGCGTCGGTGATTTTGGCAGAAATTGAGGAGGAGCAACGCTGGGATGAATCCTTCTCGCGATCGCCCGATCTCCTTGCCCAACTCGCCTCTTCAGCAATGACGGAGTATCACGCCGGTAAAACCCAAGAACTCGATCCCGAGACCCTATGAAGTCTCGGACTACGGCACAATTCCGTAAATTATTTGCTAAATCATGAATCATTACATATTTAGGATTACCGCTAAGGTTGCGCTGTGCTTATCTGAATCGGGCCTTTTCTTTAAGTATTTCTACTGAATGAAAAACTGGGATGCTCCCAGCCCTGCGCTTGACTTACAATAAATGTCTTGGTATAATGGATAAAATAAAATTGTGTTGGTACTCCCATGCCACAGGTAGTTCTAGCTCCCCAAGTAAAGACTGAGATAGATCGTCTTGCTCAAGTCAGGCAGGTTGACTCCAAACTTTTGGAGGAGTTTGCCTATTTCGTTCTTGAGATATCAAAAGAAAAGTCAAGTAAGAAAGCTCAGTCGCTGAAGACTAATGACCTAAAACAAGCTATCTATGAGCGTTTTAGCGTAAAGGATACATCAGAGTTGAAAAAATCTGGTGCATTCAGGATGGCTACGGATGGCATGGGCAAATTAAACTTTCGCTTAAAACCAACTTGGGAAACACTATATCGAAAATTTGTGGGTATTCTTCCAAATGAGCAAAGCCAGGAAGGATATGGTTGTATTAATGGAATTGATATCTTTAAATACTTTAAGCCCTGGCAAGTATTTGGTCTAAATCCCCAAACTGCCACGAAGAATGATGTTAAAACTGCTTACTATCAACTATCCAAAATTTATCATCCTGATAATTTGGTAACGGGTGATCGAGCAATTTTTGAGGAAGTGGAAAATATGTATAAGAGTATAATTGCTGGATTTTGATCATGAATTTTGATAGAGAAGTTTTCTATATTGAAGAAACTAAGCTTGCTCAAGCTTTAGAACTACCGCAACAAGCTTTTGACGAAATAGTTGATTGTTTACAGGCATCGACTGATGAAAGTATTCAAATCAAAGAATGCTTGCATTTTGTAGTTCAAAATTATGTAAACAAGCAACAGCCGATTAGGATATTTTCTCGTGAAGGGGCGTTGGCTATTGCAAGCTATCTAGATTTGAGCGGTGGAGCCACTGAATTTTCCCTCAAAAGAGTAATTGCATTACTAGATAACTATCGTCTTAATCAAATAGATAGAAGGGTTCGGACGGCGCTATATCAAAATAGTTCTTCTTTAGTTTTCAGAAATCAACGCCACTGGCTTAGTCGAGAAGATGTAATACGGATATTTATTACAACTTCCCTTAGGTTACAGAAGGCATTTAAAGATATTCAAAAATCTGAAGACCCAATGAGAATGAATATAGACTTTGAATATTATGAAGGCATAACCTTCTTCTCTTTGTCTGGATTAGAAAAACTTAGTATAGAATTGTCATTAAAATTGCGCTCAGAGCAGAGGCGGGATTATTGTAAAAGGGTTCCTACAGTTGCTCCTCCTGTATTAAAATTTCTGGCGATCAAGCCTTCTCCAACTCAAGAACAAATTCGCAAAGCTGTAAACTTTGCCAAAAGTAGAGATAAGAAAACTTGTCAGGTGACTGGAGCTTATAGAGATAAGTATAACGAACTAATTGAATTAGTTGGTCATCATCTTTATGATAAAAATACTTACCATTATCTTAGCGACGAGCCAGATAACATATTAACAATTGATAAAAGAGTGCATGAAAATTTTCATCAATGGAATGGAGGAACCAACACAACTTGTACAATAGACGACTTCATTGATTATGTGGAGAGGCTCTATCCAGAAAAGCATGAATTAATCTTAACCTTGCACAATAAGCGAGGAGTTCTAATGATTAAATTGGCTCAATTACAAGGAACATTACCTGAAAGTAAAGATTAAGTTCTCGTTAGTGTCCTTAGTTTATTGCCATCCGGATCTAGAGGTTTCAGTTTTAGCCCGCGCAGACCTGTGCTGAGTCACGCCTGTCCTGAGCCAAGCCTGTCCTGAGCCCCGTCGAAGCCTGTCCTGAGCCCCGTCGTAGGGGGTCGAAGCGCGGGCTTTCTTCATGTAGATCTACCTTCAAAGCAAGGAATTTCTAATCCTGCTGATTGGCAAACTGGCGGGCTCCGAGAATGGATAATCCCACGGCAATAATTGCCAGAACTACAATACTATACCAGGGAAACTGACTCATATCATAAGCTGCCGCCCTTAATCCAATACTCGTATAGGTCAAAGGCAACAGATAGACCACCACTTTTAGGGCTGCCGGTAATTGGGTTGGGTCAAAAAAAGTAGCGCCTAAAAACGACATGGGGACAATGATAAAATTGTTATAAATTCCCACACTTTCTAAGGATTTTACCGTTAATCCCACCAAAACACCCAATCCCGAAAAGACGGCACAATTCAGCAACAACAACAGTAAAAATAAGGGGTTGAGGAAACTCCAAATTTTGCCAGTAAACAGAATGGCAACCAAGAGGACGGAACCCGATGTCATCAACCCGCGCAAAATTCCGGCCATCATTTTGCCGAGATATAAGGAAAGAGGATGAATCGGCACCAGCAGCATTTCTTCAAAGTTTTTGGTAAATAAACGTTTCCCACAAATGGAAAAAACCGTCCCGGCAAAACAGATCGTCATGGAAGACAGGGCGACCATTCCTGGTAACATGAATTCTAGGTAACTATTTCCCCCACCCATGCCCGATCGCATGGTATTTCCTAACCCTAAACCAAATGCTAGGATATAAATCAAAGGAGAAACCAGGCCCGAGGCGGCCACTTGGACCACCCGCACCCGTAAATCGAGCCAGTCTCCCCATAAAATCGTGATACTATCGTCCCAGAGGGTGGATAGAGGCGATCGCGATCGCCCAGAAGTCACTTCCGGTTTTAATCTAAGTTCAGATGCCACAATACCCGCTTGTTGTCTTGTTTTCCTTCTTCAGTTTTACAACACTTCCACGAGTTTATTTCGAGAAGAAACACCCGATTTAATCACAATCGCTGATTTGGGAACTTCAAATTTATCCGCCAACAGTTTAATTAACTCTGCATTCGCCTTGCCATCAACGGGAGGGGATTTCAGACGAATCGTCAAACTGCCATCAGCTTCTTCCGTAATCTGCTGCTGTTTAGAATTGGGTTTAACTTTAATTCGGTAGAGTGGCACAATTTAAGCAACAACAGGACTAATCATCTGATCCAACGCCGATCGCGCCGCGACTAAATCATAAGGAATCCGGGGTTTCATCGGGCGATAATCTCGGGGATTGGGGTCTCCATTTCGTAAGACTGCATTCACCACCAGACAGGGTTCATCGCTGAAATTAATCGCACTATGGGGAACCCCCGGAGGAATCGTCACCACTGCCGGATAGCGATCGCTCAAAGGAATATAGCGATATTGACGATTCTGTAACACTATTAACACAAAACTGCCCCGGACCACCAGCAATTGATCCGTCTGAAAATGATGGACGAATAAATCATCGCAGGTCCGCGCTTTCACCTGGACTAACATGGTTTCATGACTTGACTGAGGAGTATAAAACTCAGTCATTCCAGACTGCATGGTTTCTAAAGGCCGGATTTTAACAGATTTAGCTAAACTCATAGATTTTCCTCCAGATGGTTTCTTATGATTCTGATTATGACGCGGTTTTTAATAAATTTTTGTAAATATCGTCACCAACTTGCCAAAAGTATGATATAGAAGGCGGGAAAGGACCCAAATCAAGAGGAATCCATCATGACCCAGCAACATCCCCATCCCAAGCGTCGCCCGGATCTCTTCGGATGGATTGTCCGATTTGTCTGTGGGGCGATCGCCGGAATATTTATCGCGATTTTCTTCCTTTGGGATGGGATGACTGCCGGAGGTGCAGTCGCCTGGAGTTTAGTATTAGGGACCCTTTTCGGACTCTGTGCGGCCCAATGGGGCGATCGCTTTTGGCAATTTCTAGGGCGATGGTGGGGGTGGTTCTAACCCGGATTTAGGATTAAACTGCCGCCAGGTCGCGATGCTCGATTTTAGTGCCTAAAACCTTGAGAAATTCCGCCAACCAAGCGGAATGAGCGGGCCAAGCGGGGGCCGTGACCAAATTGCCATCCACGATCGCCTCATCTACGGCGATCGCCACATAAGTCCCCCCAGCGCGAGTCACATCGGGACCACAGGCGGGATAAGCGGTGCAGCGTTTCCCTTGCAGCACATCCGCTGCCGCTAACAGTTGTAATCCATGACAGATCGAGGCGATCGGCTTATTTTCCTGAGCAAAATGACGGGTAATTTCCAAAACCCGCTGATTCAGGCGAATGTATTCCGGCGCACGTCCCCCGGGAATCACCAAAGCATCATAAGTCGCCGGATCCACTTCCGCAAACGTTGCATTCAGGGCGAAATTGTGACCCGGTTTTTCGCTGTAGGTTTGGTCCCCTTCAAAATCGTGAATTGCAGTCCGAACCGTTTCCCCGGCAGTCTTATCCGGACAGACGGCATGAACAATATGGCCCACCATTTGCAGCGCTTGAAAGGGGACCATTACTTCATAATCTTCCACATAATCGCCCACCAACATTAAAATCCGCTTTCCAGTCATGTTTAGACTCCTTGGCAAAATTTAATAGGCAAAAACCGACGGGGGTTAAAACCCCCGTCTAACAACTTAAGTCGGTTGAAACCGACTGAACGTCTTATTTTTAGTCGGTTTTAACCGACTTTAGCTATGAGGCGGGGGATTAATCCCCCGCCGGATGTTGCTAGAAACCGTTGCGGCCCCAAATTACCATCGAGATGGAGAAAGTAAAAACACCTAAAAAAGCAGCCCAACCTACAGTCAGAATATCCATAGTCTTAATTTCGCCAGTCATGATAACAAAAGGATTTCAAATGTTAATCATACGTCAAAGCGGGACGGAATGGACGGCAAGGGCGAGTGCGGGATTCTCCGGTATGAGTTGGGTAGTCCCTCGCGCAACGCGGTCCCTCAACCCGAGAACCTTCGCTTTCCGGTATGAGTTGAGGGGCGATCGCCACCCCCAACCCAGAACTTTCATATCCAGCGATACTGAATTAAACAATGCAAGATTTGACTCCTATCCCAACTACTGCCATCGGTGGCGTCCAGATCGAGAATGCTGATGTGGCAACCCGTTATGAATGTTGGCAAGCGCCTACGGTGATTGTGTCTGACGGGGCTTATGGGCTGGGGCTTTTCCCCGGTGATCCACCGACCCCAACCCACTTGGCAGACTGGTACGATCGCCACATTGAGGCATGGTCTCACTCTTGTTTGCCCGAAACCACTTTATGGTTTTGGTGCAGTGAAATCGGTTGGGCAACCGTACACCCTTTATTAGCAAAAAATGGCTGGCAATATCGCTCAGTTAATATTTGGGATAAAGGGGTAGCTCATATTGCCGGAAATGTGAATAGCAAGACGATTCGACGGTTTCCAATTGTGACTGAAGTTTGTGTCCATTACGTTCGGAATGTGGAATTACCGACAGAGGATGGCGATCGCTTACCGATGCAGCAGTGGTTACGGTATGAGTGGCTCAGATCAGGGCTTCCTCTGAATAAAACAAACGAAGCTTGCGGCGTGAAAAATGCTGCTACTCGTAAATATTTTACCTGGTTGACTGACAAAACTTAGTCAGGCGGATACTTGTAAGTATGTATTTTGAACTCAATACGGTAGGTACGGTCG
>NZ_JAMXFD010000029.1 GCF_025370875.1 Laspinema palackyanum D2c | reverse complement strand
TAGAGACTTCTGATTTCTTGACGAGACCAGGTTTCTATTGGCTTTCAAACTCTTTAATTGTCTTGGTTCAGGCGCGACTCGGTTCGTTGCCTTTCCTCACCGCGCTTTACTACTTTAACTAACCCACTAGGGTTTGTCAAGCGTTTTTGAGGAAAATTTTTGACTTTTTTTGGGAAAAGTCTGAAAGCCATACAGGGAAGGAGTTTCAGTTGGAAAGAAATTTGGTATTTCCTAAGACAGGAAAGTCCAAGGGGGCGATCGCAGTAAATTCTCAAGCTGTATTGCCCCCTTGGATTGTGTTGGACCCTCTATTTCAGGGATGGTTATTAGAGGATATTGGTCGAGGCGATCGCACCACGAGCGCTATCTATATAGAGGAAGCTCCCCCAGGAAGAGCGGAATGGATTGTCAAAGAACCGGGAGCAGTGGCGGGATTACCCTTCGCCCGTCGCATCTTTAGTCTTTTAGATTCCTCTGTGGACTTCACTCCCACGATCGCGGAAGGGGAGTATTGCCAGCCCGGACAGGTGGTCGCTCAAATTACTGGCCCCGTGAATGCTCTGCTGACGGGAGAACGAGTTGCTCTAAATCTGGTGATGCGTTTGAGCGGCATTGCCACCTTGACTCGGAAGTATGTGGAAAAAATTGCAGATTTGCCGGTGCAACTGGTGGATACGCGCAAAACTACCCCGGGACTGAGACTCTTAGAAAAATATGCGACTCAAGTTGGGGGAGCTAGAAACCACCGCATGGGATTGGATGATGCTGTCATGATTAAGGACAACCATATTGTCGCAGCCGGAGGAATTGGAGCGGCGATCGCCCGAGTCCGGTCCCAAATTCCCTATCCGTTAACGGTAGAAGTCGAAACAGAAACCTTAAAGGATGTAGAAGAAGCCCTCCAACATGGAGCCGACATTATTATGTTGGACAACATGAAGGTTGAGCGGATGAAGGAAGCGGTCCCTCTGATTCGTCAGCATAACGAGCGGATCTCCATTGAAGCCTCTGGCAACATCACCCTAGAAACAATCCGCGCAGTTGGGGAAACCGGAGTGGACTACATCTCCACCAGCGCGCCAATTACCCGATCGACTTGGTTGGACTTGAGTATGAAAATTAGAGGGTAAACCGAAAACAGGCGCTTGAAGCGCCTGTTTTCAAATGCAGGGGACTCAAATTCGTCGCTCCATCTTTGTTGTCTATATCTATATAGAAGTCATCCTTGGCGGAATTGCCTGGGAATCCAGACGGCGAATCGCGACAACCGCTGGTATCGGGGGGTCATTGGGTCCTTTATTCGGCCAGTTTGAACCCAACGGGACCTGACGAGTTTGGATAAATTCCTCTCCCTCTACAGTCAGCATGGCGAACTCCCGCGTTTCTGTGGCTCGATTCATCCGGATTCCATTGGTTTCACCGGGATGTTGCACGGCTAAAAATAGAGTGCGTTCGTCTGGGGTTAAAAATGGCCCGGTTGTTTCGCACTCCATTGGTCCCAACCCGAATAAATAGGCTTTGCCAGCTTCGGGTCCCGAGGTGGGAATGAACCAGATGGAATTATTGCCAAAGATGCCCATTTGCTGGGCAAGAGCGATCGCCTGTCCCGAGTCATCCACCCGAGAAGGAACAGGGCGATTGAGTCCCCCGGTACTCATATCCGTCACCATCCAGAGATTATTTCCAGAATCTACTAATAGATTATCTGGGTTAGAGAATCCTACTCCCCCTTGGGCGGGTTCACCGCCGAGGGCTAATTTTTCATAAGTAAAGGAGAGGGAAGCGGGTTCGTTGCTGTCTTCCTGGAGGCGGAAAATCCAGCCAAAGGGATAGGGAGTTTCGCCATTGGGTCCGGTAAAGATGCGGTTATCGGGGCCTCCTTCGGTTGCGGACCCTCCGGCAGTAAAAGCGATATAGAGGGAACCATCGGGAGCAATGATGGTATCTTCTGGACGGGCGGTGCAGGTGACGCCAGCAGCATTAGCCGCATAGTGAGCATCGATTAAAATGGCCCCTTGTTTTTCTTCGGGGTTGCCTACATAGAGGTCATTGAGGGTTTTGAACTGTTGTTTAAAGGACTGGATCTGTTGGTCGCGATCGCCAATGAAATAACCACCTTGGGGTTGATTCCGCTGTCTTGCGGTAGTTGGCGGTTGCCGTTGGGGTAAAGCGATGACATTCCCCACCAATTGACTGGGGAGTTGGGGGTCGATCGCCGTTTCCGGAGTCAGGGGAATCCAATTTCCCGTTCCATCCGGGTTGAACTTCGCTCCATAGAGTTGACCCTCGGCCAATAATTGGGAGTTACCTTTATCCGTGGGATTGGTGACAACTCCTTGACTGACAAACTTATAAAGGTGACCCCCCTGGCGATCGCATCCCGAATAAAACGCCAAGGGTTTACCCGACTCCACCCTTACTCCGACAGCTTCATGGCGATAGCGTCCCAACCAAGTGTGCTTGGTCCCATAGTCATTGGGGTCGGTGGGGTCAATTTCTACGATCCATCCATATTTATTCCCAGCTAACCCAAATACATTGCCTTGTCCGTGCAGACGATTATCTGCCAAGTTAAAAGATACCTCCCCTGGATCGAAAGAGGAGCCATCGGCATAGACAGGTTCAGAAACTTGAGATTGGAAATTTTCCTCCGCACTCAATACCGTTCCCCAGGGGGTAGTCCCACCGGCACAATTGCCAAAAGTGCCAATGATGCGATCGCCCAATCCATCGCGATACCCTTGTACCTGCTGTTTCTGAAAAATCTTGACACCAGGACCAGTAACTTTTAAATAGCGGCCATCTTTTAACCCAGAAATGCCAGTAATCCGTCGGTCTGCCGGGGAATTGGTCCGTTCCCATTGGCCTTCCGGGGTTTGGCGTAAGGAAATCACCCCGAGTCCCTGATCAATTAAGGCTTCTTCACAAATTTGCTGAATTTGGGCTTTGAGTGGGTTGCTATTGGGAAGTGCAAAGGCGTTAATCACAGAGGGTGTTTCTCCCCTAGAATCTGTAGACATTCCCGCCTTAACCTCTTCTAACGGCAAGGGTTTTTGAATTACTAAGGGATAGGTCTGCATCCAGGTACTGGCGCTGACATATTCAAAATTAATGACTAGATATCCTTCATTGGGAGCCGTTTCTATGAAAGAGAGATAATCATTGTTATAGCCAAAACGAGAATCGCCCACCGGGTCTCCCCATTGGGCGATCGCATCGTAAGTAAACCCCTCGGGAAGAACTAGATCGTCGAGGACCTCATAGCTACTGTACTCGGCGATTTGTTGAGCGGGTGCAATGCCATCGGTGGGAACTGGCAAAGGACCTTTGAGGGGCTTAAAATTGAGACTCTTGGGTGATGACTGTAATCCGGGGAAATTACAAGATTGGAGGGAACTCAGGGCAACCGTTCCGGCAAATCCACTCAAAAACAGCAAGAATTCTCGACGTTTGATATTCATCATCGATGACCTGTGACGATATAGGAGACTCGCTGGCCAATATTGGTCGCATGATCCGCCATTCGTTCAAGATGGCGAATCAGTAATGCCATTAATAACAGCGGTTCAACCACTCCTTTAATATCGCGCTGATTGGCTAAGATCTGGTAAAGGTTATGATAAGCATCATCTACAATCGAGTCGAGTTGCTTGATCCGTTGACCCACTTCGGCATCGAGATCGGCTAAGGCGACGAGACTGGTTGCCAGCATTGCTCTAGCTTGGTGGGACATTTCCTCAATTTCCGCCATACAGGGATGGGGGGGATAGGGAAAGAGTTGAACGGCAATTTCGGAGATATCTTGAGCATAGTCACCAATTCGTTCGAGGTCTCGGACGAGCTGCATAAAGGCCCCGAGTAACCGGGAGTCCATTGCGGCGGGGGCTTGCAAGGTCATGAGCATGACACATTCGGCTTCGATTTGCCGATAAAAGCGATCGATTTGTTTGTCGAGTAAGGGAATTGCTTCGGCAGCGGACAAATCTCGGGCAAATAAAGCTTGATGACTTAGCCGGAAAGAATTTTCCACTAAGGCACCCATCCGCAAGATATCGCGCTCTAAGCGTTTTACTTTCCGCCTAAAATGAGTCAATCTAGAATTTTTACTATAGGACGAAGCAGAGAGTCCGGCTTGACTAGCCATTGGGTTTAAAAATAACTCTACAAATGGTTAATAATTTGACAAAACGGGTTCTAAAAACGGTATTAGGGGATACGTTTGACCGGATGGCAGTTGGGGACACAGAATTTTAGGGGTTGGGATGGAGAACGTTCCGAGACGCTTCGCGATCGGAACGAGAATCGCAGGGGAGTCGCAGTTGCAACCAAGCTCCCCCGGTGTCAGGATGATTGCTGGCTTTAATGGTGCCTCCGTGGGCTGTGATGATTTGTTCGGCGATCGCCAACCCTAGACCCGATCCGGGACTGGTGGAATAGGCTTTCCCCTGGCTTTGAGTCGGGTCAAGGGACTGTCTCGCGCGGGCTGGGTCCCCTCGGTAGAGGCGATCGAAGATATAAGGGATATCCGACGGACTAAAGCCCGATCCTGAATCGATCATATCAATTTGGACAATTTCTCGTTCCCAGGTTGGCTGGCGATGAGGGCTACGCTCGCCCAAAATCTCAGTTGCGATTATGGCTTGAATTTTTCCCTGGGGGGAACTGTACCGAATACTATTATCGAGGATATTCAAAAAGACTCGGTAGAGTTTGGACTCATCGGCTTCTATCCTTACCTGTTCCGGTCCAGAATACTCAAAATTAATCTGTTTCTGACGGGCTAATGGTTCTAGGGTTTGCCAGACCGACTGAATCAAGGCACAGAGTTCCACGGATTTGATCACCAGTTTATCCCCGGGATCTACTTCCAAATGAGTCAGTTCGAGCCAGTCTTGAACCAGTTTAATCAGCCGATTTGTTTCTCCCGATAACCGCTCAACTCTCTGACTCCAGGGAGGCTCTAACCGGCCTTGTAAGGCTTCAGCCACTAAGCTAATACTGGTGAGGGGAGTTTTTAGTTCGTGGGCTAAATCGTTCATCCAGCGATCGCGGTTTTGCGCCAGGGTGACTAGGGGTTGGCGATTTTCTAAAAATACTCCGACTTGTCCCTCGCGCAAGGGCCAACTATAGCCGCGTAAGGTGAGCGATCGCGTTTTGCCCATTTCTGACCCATTTTGACAAGCGGGATGAAACACCCACTCTCGCATCTGCGCTTTTTGCTGTTGTCGAGTATTGTCAATGAGCTGATCCAATTCATAAGAACGCACGAACTTCAGTAATAAACGGGGGGAACTCGGTTCCCACTTCTGAATCTGGAGGATCTCCTGCGCTTGGGAATTGCACCAGACTAATTGGTTTTCTTCATCAACCTGGAGATACCCGACGGGAGCAACTTGTAATAATTGCCGTCCCTCTTCTACCTGGGCCTCTAACTGTTGTCGCTCTTGTTTCATCCAAGCGATCACTCTCCGCAATCGAGACATGATTGGCATATATAAGCCAAAGGAATCGATCGGCAAGCCCCCCAACCATTGCTGTAACTGCTGGCGCATCCAAAACTGCTGGCACAGCCAAAATCCAATTCCCACAGCTAGGCCCAAGAAAAATGCGACGATAGCCATTTCGCTTCCTCAATATAGAGCGCTTTTGCTGAAAGTGATTGACCCCACAGCGCCATCGGGTTCAGCCATTATGAATCCAGCAAGCTCTAGTCGTTGATGATTGGGGATCAACTTCGGCGATCGGAACCTCTCCCTAAATCCCTCTCCTCAGAGGAGAGGGACTTTGAAAAGATTTCTAACGCTCTTCGTCTCATGATATAAGCAATTGGGGGATGGTCGCCAGAGGTAACCCCAGGAGGCAGTAGAAGCGATCGCCGCTTTTAACCTAACCGATACCCAAATCCCCTAACGGTAATGATGTACTCGGGTTGGGAGGGATCCCGCTCTAATTTTTCGCGCAACCATCGGATATGAACATCAACGGTTTTACTATCTCCGACAAAATCCGGACCCCAGACGCGATCGAGTAACTGATCCCGGGACCACACCCGCCGGGGATAGCTCATAAATAACTCAATCAGGCGAAATTCTTTCGGAGATAAGTTAACCTCTTCCGTGGAGACCATGACTCGACATTCCTGGGGATATAACGTAATCTCTCCAAATCGCAAGACTTGTGGATCCATTAACCCATTCAGACGTTGACGACGGAACAAAGCGCGACATCGCGCAATAAACTCCCTCATGCTGAAGGGTTTGGTGAGGTAGTCATCTGCCCCTACTTCTAACCCTAATACCCGGTCCGTTTCACTGCCTTTGGCACTCAAAATCAAAATCGGCACGGGGTTCCCTTGTTGACGGAGGAGGCGACACAAATCTAGTCCGTTGACTTGGGGGAGCATGATATCTAAAACAATTAAGTCAAAGGGAAAATCCGTTGAGACGGGTTCGGCTCGATACAAACTGTTGAGGGCGCTCTGCCCATCTGCGGCAATGCTGACTTCGTAACCTTCCTCCTCTAAGGCTAAAACCAGCATTTCCCGAATCAGGTCTTCATCTTCTACGACTAAAATCCGATGATTTTTGCTGAATTCTGCCCTAGGAAGGGTTTTGGTTGCTTCCACAGAAAACATGATTAATGATTGTTGTGATTAATATCATTTCCATTGTTACAACAAAACGGCCATGAAAAGTGTTTCGGTCAGGGTATCCAAATTTACCGATTGAAGGTTAAAGGGGCGATCGCCACTTTTTTACGCCGCTATTTACCCCTAAAAATGGTAGAATATCCAGGCTTGATGGCAACTCCGGTTGAAATCCCATCGAATCCATTTAACGCGCACTTTTATCACTTGAACCAGCACCCTAGATGTTACTGCACTTAAGTACCTGGCCTGAAGTCGAAGCCTATCTCAAGGAACACAGTGGAATCATTCTACCCATTGGTTCGACGGAACAACATGGCCCTACGGGATTAATTGGCACCGATGCGATTTGTGCCGAGGCGATCGCCCGAGGAGTTGGGGAAGCAACCCAGGCTGTCGTAGGTCCCACGATTAATGTAGGAATGGCGTTGCATCATACCGCTTTTCCCGGCACCATCAGCCTCCGTCCCAGTACCTTAATTCTGGTGATTCAGGACTATCTCACCAGTTTAGCTCAGGCGGGATTTACCAAATTTTTCTTTATTAATGGACATGGCGGAAATATCGCCACCCTCAAAGCAGCCTTTTCGGAAAGCTATCATACCATCGGGGGTTTAAACCTCCCCAATGGCGACTCTATCCAGTGCCAAATTGCCAATTGGTTTACTTGCAGTTCAGTTTATAAACTTGCTAAAGAATTATATGGGAATGAAGAAGGTTCTCATGCTACTCCTAGCGAAGTTGCGCTCACCCAGTATGTTTATCCTGAATCGATTAAAACCGCTCCCTTATCCAAACAGGTAGCTTCCGGTTATCCGATTTATGGTGCGGTAGATTTTCGCCGCAAATATCCCGATGGCAGAATGGGTTCTAATCCAGCTTTAGCCACCCCTGAACATGGAAAGCAATTGTATGATTTAGCAGTTCAAGAGTTAACTCGATCTTATTTAGAGTTTGTCAAGGCTGAATAATTAATAAAAAGGTCGCCAAATCTTCACGGTTTTGTCATGAGAGCCACTGGCGAGGAAATGACCATCGGAACTGAAGGCAACGGCATTGACGGAATCAAAATGGCCGGTGAGGGTGCCAATCAATTCGCCGGTTTCTAAATGCCATAGCTTAATGGTTTTATCATGAGAACCACTGGCTAATACGGGCGATCGAGGGCTAATGGCTACGCAAAGCACTTCAGCGGTGTGACCCCGCAAGGTCCGGGTCGGGGCGGCTCTGGTCCCTCCGTCAGAAGCACTGCCCTGGATTTGCCAGAGTTTAATGGTTTCATCCCGACTGGCACTGGCTAAAACGTGACTGTTGGGACTTAAAGCAACGGAAGTGACGGGGGAATTCCCCATCAAGGTCCGGACTAATTTTTGGGTTTTTAATTGCCAAATTTTAATGGTTTTGTCTGTACTTCCGCTGACTAAAAGCTCCCCGTCCGGACTAAAGGTGACTGAATAGACAAAGCTAGAATGTCCGATGAGAGTGCCGAGTAATTCTCCAGTAGAAACCTGCCAAAGCTTGATGGTTTGGTCTCCACTACCGGAGGCCAAAATTTCTCCATTTGGACTAAAGGCAACGGAATAAATGGGGACAGAATGACCCGTTAAAATATGCAGCCGCCGATTGGTTGGGAGATGCCAGAGTCGAACGGTGGAATCGGCACAACCTGTGGCTAAAAACTGGCGATCGGGACTAATCGCCACCGAATAAATGGAGGCTGAATTATCGGTGATGCTATCGGGTAATCCCTGAGATTGTTCCAAATTTTTTAATTGCCAAATATTGATGCTTTTATCCCAACTCCCACTGACTACTAAATAAGGCGATCGCCGTTCCGGGCCACCATTTTGCTGACCAAATGCCACAGATACCACGGAGTCCGAATGACCGCTCAGAGTATTGACACATCGCCAAATTGGGCGCATTGCATTCAAACTGGATTCTGCACGGGGAACCGGGAGTCCTGTCAGCACCACCGATGCTACAGGGACCCGTTTTCTCTCAGGAGAAAAACGGCTCGGCGAAAAATTAGGTGGATTTGTCAGATCTTCTTCTACTCTTTCTTGTTTAGAGGTTGAGCCTTCAAATTCCTGACTATTTTCTAACAGTTCTAAAACTTTTTCTACTTTAGAATCTGTCAGGGAAATCCGTTGACTATTGGTTTTTGAAACATCTTCTATTAGACTGGATAAACCTGAATCTTTATTGTCTAATTTTTGAATCTCTTGAGAAATAGCTTCGCTGTCAAAATTAACAATTTGAATAAAGCTTAAATAATTTTGAGGATGCCCCAATATATTTTTAATTTGATTAATAACCCCTTTGACATCTTCAGTAGTAGAAAGGACATCCCATTGAAAAGCGGCAAAATTTTCCGTTTCATCTTCCAAAAAATCTGCTAAAAGTTGATTTTTTTGAAGAGTTTCGGACAAAATTAAACTCACCGACGGCAACCAATCGGAGCGAAAATCATTCCTGATTCTTTCGGGCAAAGCATCAATATAAAGTTCAGTTTCAATCTGTTTTTTGAGGCCTTGAAGCTCGTGACTCCGAGTCCGGATGTCCAAACTCAAGATTTCTTCGGCACTCCCACAAAGCACGGGACTCTGGATAATATTTTTTAGCCAACATTTGCTTTCATAACTGTCAAATGCTTCTTGCCGTAAAGCGGTAACCCGACGTTTTAGCCATGCCTGAATTTGACTGTACTCTGAGCCTTTGATTGGATGAGCAGGGGCAAACAAGTCAGTTTGGTGAAACTGAGAGGGGTGGAGGGCTACGATAATCCCCTTAATCAGCGCTTCGATGAATATCAGCCGCACGCGAGAATTTTGGGGGAGAAATGTAGCATTCCGCCAAATGATAAATAAATGGCTTAATTGAGCAAGGGAAAGCTGGCCTAAAATCCCAGAATTTAAAGCACCAGTAATTTTACCTCCAAATAAAGAGGTTCCCCAGATTAAGGCGCTTAGTTCGTCTAGCACGGATTTGTTGCTATTACTCAAGGTTTTGCCATCCAAGTCATTCACGATTTCGCTCAACTGAACGATTTACCCCTATTTAAAGATTCGGGAAAGGTGGCTCGGGCGATCGCGTTTAGGGATAAGCGATGGAATGGTCGTTAAGGTTTCGGCACTGCCACCCTAGGATGAAAGATAGAGCAGAAGATTTGACGGTTGGCGATCGCCCCATCTCTCCTGTCAGGGTTGACGATCGCCTTGGGTCTTTAATCCAACCGCCATTTTGGGCCACCTCCTGGATTAAAAAACGGGATTTTCCGAATCAAAGTCATCATCAAAATCATCGTCAAACTCATTTACAAAGTTGTCAACGTTGGTCTCACCCGCCACGAGGGTACTAGACTCCTCGGAATTGGGAGTTTCAGCAAAGGCTTGATTCGCTGGACCCGGAATGGCTTCAATGATAGCGTCGAGCACTTTAGAGACAGAAATAACCTCCAATCCCAAGTCAGGAGGATTTTGGCCGTGGGGAACGATCGCCCGTTTGAATCCCAGTTTCGCTGCTTCTCGCAGGCGCAATTCTAATTGAGACACCGGACGAACTTGACCCCCTAGCCCAACTTCTCCAATAATCACCGTATGGGGATCGACAATGCGATCGCGAAAAGACGCCACTACGGCGATCGCCACCCCCAAATCCGCCGCCGGTTCGCTGACGTTCAAACCCCCGACAGAACTAACATAAGTATCCAACTTAGACAGGGGGACCCCCACTCGTTTTTCTAAAACCGCTAAAATTTGCACCAGTCGGTTACTGTCTATCCCCGTGGTAGCACGACGCGGGGACCCAAAACTGGCGGGACTGACTAATGCCTGCAACTCCACCACAATCGGACGAGTGCCTTCACAAGCCACAATTGTAGAAGAACCGGAGGAAAATTCCTCCCGACTGCCGATAAACAGCTCAGACGGGTTAGCCACTTCTTTGAGTCCATTCGCCACCATCTCAAAAACACCGATTTCATGGGTGGCACCAAATCGATTTTTCATGGAACGCAACAGACGGTGACTGGCAAAGCGATCGCCTTCAAAAAACAGCACCGTATCCACTAAATGTTCCAAAACCCTGGGTCCCGCAATCCCCCCTTCTTTCGTGACGTGACCGACAATAAATAAAGTAATATTTTCTCGCTTGGCAACCTGCATCAGCGCCGAAGTACATTCTCGGACCTGAGCGACGGATCCCGGTGCGGAAGTCAGAGAGGGAAAGTAAATCGTCTGAATACTGTCAATCACCGCTAAATAGGGTTTCAGCGATTCCAGTTCCCGCAGTATTTCTTCAAGGTCCGTTTCCGGCAATAAATAAAAGCGGGGTTCTTCTTGGGATTGAGCCGTGGCAGTTTGTTTTACGGGTTCAGAGGGCGTTTCGAGGGTCGCCTGGGTTTCCTCTAGGGGTTCTGTCTCCTCTAGCTGTTCCGTCAGTTGATTGTCGTTTTCTCGCAAGGGTTCTGGTCCTAAGTCAGGTCCAAAGGGATTTTGGGGGAGAGCAGCCGAGAGGGTGAGCCGTTCTTCTTCGTTGCGATTAAATTCTTCTATCTCTATCATCTCATCGGCGATCGCCGGAAGTTGTGGTGGGGTCTCCTCCTCCAGCACTCCATTGTCCACTCCGCTGATTAAGCGCTGAGCACGCAATTTGACTTGCAGTCCAGACTCCTCCCCCGAAACATAAAGGATCCGATGGTCTAGGGCCAGATTACTCGCCACTTGCAGCAGCAAGGTGGATTTGCCAATTCCTGGCTCTCCACCAATCAAGACCAAGGAGCCCGGGACAATGCCACCTCCGAGGACCCGATCCATCTCTCCATATCCCGAAGAACACCGAGCGATGCTCTGTTCAGCAATCTGAGATAATTTAAACGACGATCGCGGCTGTCCCTCGGATTTGTTTTGATCTCCCCCGCCCTCCCGCATCCAAGAATTTCCACTTAAACTAGGCCGGGACGGGTTGCTAGAAGTTGCCGGAATCACTTGCTCGGTTAGAGAGCCGTAAGTATCGCAGGCGGGACACTTGCCAAACCATTGGGGAAATTCGGCTCCGCACTCGTCACAAATATATTGAGTTCGCTGCTTAGGCATTCGTTCTTGATATTGACCCTGAGTAATGAGTGGAGGCAAAAAATGCGATGCGATCGATGAATTGGTCGGGAGCCGTCAGATTACTCTGCTGGCTAAGAGCAAGACAATCCAAATGGTACAGTATTAAAAATTAAAGATTAGATAAGACGCTTAAGGAGCCTTGAGTATCTTGGAAAACCATAAGGAAAAAATACTCGTAGTCGATGACGAAGCCAGTATTCGTCGAATTTTGGAAACACGGCTTTCCATGATTGGCTACGATGTAGTCACAGCGGCAGACGGGGAAGAAGCACTAGAAACCTTTCGGACGGAAAATCCAGACCTAGTGGTACTGGACGTGATGATGCCGAAGCTAGATGGCTATGGCGTCTGTCAAGAGTTGAGAAAGGAATCTGACGTCCCTATCATCATGCTAACAGCCCTGGGGGATGTGGCCGATCGCATCACGGGATTGGAGTTGGGAGCCGATGATTATGTGGTCAAGCCGTTTTCACCCAAGGAACTTGAAGCCCGGATCCGTTCGGTACTACGGCGAGTTGAGAAAACGGGTGCTTCTGGTATTCCCAGCTCGGGCGTCATTCATGTGGCGAATATCCGAATAGACACGAATAAGCGCCAGGTTTATAAGGGAGACGATCGCATTCGTCTAACCGGCATGGAGTTTAGCTTGTTGGAACTGTTGGTGAGTAAATCCGGGGACCCGTTTTCGCGCTCAGAAATTTTGCAAGAGGTGTGGGGATACACCCCTGAACGCCATGTGGATACTCGGGTGGTGGATGTGCATATTTCTCGTTTAAGGGCGAAGCTAGAGGATGATCCGAGTAATCCGGAGCTGATTTTGACGGCGAGGGGAACGGGATATCTGTTCCAGCGCATTATTGAGGCAGAGGAGGCTTAAGCAGTTGAGGATTTAGAATTTAGAATTTTGAGTTCTAAATTCTCAAGACTTTTCTGGACTCGGTTCCCAATCTGTGATGGGATGATTTTTTGAGTATGGCTAAACCGGATGGAAATGTAGTATTGCGGCGCTTACCCCTGGTTGCTGGTGGATTGGGCGGGGTGCTTTTTTTTGCCAACCGGGTTTTAAGTGTTGAAGTTACGAATTCCCAAGCGCGATCGGATGTCTTGGGGGTGATTTTAAGTGCATTGTTAATTTTAACAGGGTTACTTTGGCAGCAGGTGCAACCGAGAGCGCCGGAATCGGTGAAGTTAATTGGGGAAGAGGGGTTTGAGCTGGCACCGGATTTGCCGGAACGGAGCAAAACGGAGTTGGCATGGGCGTCCTTGATGTTGCTGACGAATACGGTAACCCGATCGCTGGTGGTGTGGTATGACGGACGAGTTTTGCTGCGCCGAGGGATTTTAGGGCCGGAAAAAGAGGTCAAACCAGGGGCGATCGTGCAACGGGCGATCGCTCAGCAGAAGCCGGTTTATTTGGTGGCCCTGAAGTTATATCCCGGACGGATTGAGTTTGACTATTTGCCGGAAAATACCCAAGGGGTGATTTGTCAACCTTTGGGCAGTCGGGGGGTGCTGATTTTGGGGGCAAATGCTCCGCGCAGTTACACGAAACAGGATGAGCGATGGATCGAAGGGATTGCTGAGAAAATAGCCGAGAATTTGAGTCATTATTTAGAGAGTGACTAAAAAATGGCTCACGAATCACCGTTCAAAATCGCTTTGCACCCGCATTCATTAAAGAGCTTATGACAATTTTGTATTGGGTACTGATTGCCGTGATGATTTTGGGCGTCATCGGCGCTGTAGTTCCGGGGGTTCCCGGATCGAGTTTAATTTTGGGATCGATTATTATTTGGGCGATCGCTCAGGGTTTTGGGACCGTGGGTTGGGCATTAGGGGTGGCGATCGTCGTTTTACTACTCAGTGTGAGCATCGACTTATTAGCCACCTATTTCGGGGCTAAACGAGGCGGGGCCAGTAAGTGGGGACAAATCGGGGCGATCGTTGGCTTTTTCTTCGGCTTTTTAGGGCTACTCCCAGCCTTACCCATTGGAGGCCCTTTACTCGGCATTTTTCTGGGTCCTCTGTTAGGAGCAATCATTGGAGAATACCTCTACCGACGGGATATCAACATTGCCGTCAAAGCTGGGATTGCCGTTGTGGTGAGTTCCGTCATCGGTAATTTAATTCAGGGAGTCCTGGCCTTAGCCGTCGTTATCTTCTTTGTAGCCACGACTTGGCCGCCACCGGGTTTAGGATTATAAAAAAATCATCCCAGGGACTGGAAACTTTTATTCTCCAGTCCCTTCCCCTTTATTCCCTGATTTACCGAGCCCAACCCGTTCCCCGCCAAATCATAAAAAACAGGACACTAGCAACCAACGCCCCCAGATTCCATTTCACTGAATTTTTGAGTAAAGTCTGGCGCTGATTTTGGATCTGCTGTTGGGATTGAACCTGCACTCGTTCTTTCGCCGTAGGAATATTGGTGAGAATATCGGCTTTTAGCTGTTCCGTATTTTGTCCATCCACCGGCAACCCCAATCGATTTAGTTCCAGGGCTAAAGTTTGCAGTTGTTCAGGTGTTCCGGTTTGGACTTGCTCCTCAATTTGTTGTAATAGCGACAACTCTTGTTGAGCTTGGGTGTTAATTTGATTCGTGGTATTGGTATTAATCCGCCCGGTATTGATAACCCCTAACGGAATCATTAACAGAGATAGCACCGCCAGTAGTAAAGTCACCCAAGACAGAACTTTTAAAAGAAGATCTTCTAACCGATTGCGGTTATAGTCTTCCCCAAAAAAAACAAGGGCTAGGCCCAATAAGGGGACAGGCACTCGCTCAACCAATCCTCCCATTGTTTGTAATTCCCAGGCAGGATTCATGAAATTGGGGGCAATAAAAAGCTGTATCGTATCAAATAAGGCTAATACTAATAAGCCATAGCCAATCAGCCGAAGCCGACCAATAGAGCGCAATTGATCGGCACTAAACCGCAAAAGTTCATCAACGGAACGAGTCAGATCGAAACCTTCAGATTTAGTCATAAATTTTGCATCCCTGTTGAGAATAGGGTTAACACAAATTAAGGGTCAGGAAAACGCGGTTGCCACCAAGCATACCAAGAAACCCAAGCTTTTTCCAAGACTGGATAGGCTTGCTCGGCAGTAGTATCTTCTAACGGCATAGAGAGAACAGTCCAGAGGCAACGAAAATCTCGCAGTTCTTGTTGACCCAGCAACCAAGGGACCAAACGAGAAACCTGCAAATCATAAGTATTGCGGTTGTTCCGAAACTGTTCGGCAGTGACGGTACTCCCCCCGTATGGGTTGATACAGGAA
Source organism: Laspinema palackyanum D2c (assembly GCF_025370875.1). Taxonomy (NCBI): domain Bacteria; kingdom Bacillati; phylum Cyanobacteriota; class Cyanophyceae; order Oscillatoriales; family Laspinemataceae; genus Laspinema; species Laspinema palackyanum. Next base: position 69,927 of record NZ_JAMXFD010000029.1, on the reverse strand, counting down.
CTGAGATAGGCTCGCTCTGCTGTTGCAGCAAGACCGTAGAACCCTATTCCTTCTTGGTGATGTATGGTTAGTTTACCAGGGTAGGTCTCAGAATTGAGATGCTTGTTTAGCATAGTTTTGATATCGCCATCGGTGTCAATGACGTAGCGCATCTCAATATCTAGCGAAAATTTATTTTGCTGATGCTGATATCGATAAACTCTCGCTGCGATTAAGTTTGAGGTGTTTTGAGCGGGGAGTGAATCACTCTCTAATGGCTGCCACTCCGTTAGGGGAATGTCTGGGGGAAAACTAAAGTCAGCGGATGGACCTTTTTCAGGATTGGAATAAAGTAAAGATTTTCCTACAACGACCAGGACACTGCTGAAGGTCAGAGCTAATAAAAAAATCCGCAAAGGTTTCCAGTACATTTTCTGCATGATGCGGAGATCTAAGGATCAATTTTCAGGTTTTCTGGCTCATTTCGCAGGATAAAGAACCAGCAAAATAACCCCAGAAGGAATACGCCAAACATGGAAAAAATTAGGGAACCGTCTCCATAGTGCCAATATTCAAATGATTCTTTAGTAGAATAGGCAACCAAAAATGCCATGAGGGCGACCCGAATTCCATTAACAATAAAGCCCAGAATGATAGCAGCGAGGGGAATATATATTTTCTGTTTCCTTGTTGTCGGAAACATAAATAAAAATAAAATAGATAGTCCCAATAATTGCAGAATGGCACTGTATCCGGAACAGCCGGAGTAAACTTCAATACTTCCCGTGGGTAGGTTAACGTAGATTCCTTGCCGAGTGACTGGAAATCCTAAGTACCACAGAATCAAGGCAGAAAATTTAGCGGTTAAGGGAGAAATATCAAAAATTCGTAATAATAAGCCGGTCGAAATCGACATAAAGCCTAAAATAAAGAGTTCCTGCCAGTATTGCTTTAGTCCTTTAATACCGGAAGCGATGAAGGCTAGGCCGATTCCTGACAGGAATGGAGAAAGACGAAGAAAAATATCATAACTATTTAGGGTTGCACTTTTGAGCAGGATTAATGCGACGATCGCCACTCCCAAAAGGCTAGAAATAGGCCCACTTTGCAGTTTAAAAGATTCATATCTTTCCCAAATGAGAAAGGCAGCCCCCCCCCAAAAGAGAAGACTGGTACCGACGACATCGACGGGAGCATATTTCCACATCAACGTGATGTTGATGGTCATTAATCCAGCTGCGATTCCCAATAACCAATATTTTGGTTCTTGTAGCGTTTGCACAAAAGACATTTTGAATTCCCCACAGAGCGTTAATGTAGGATGAATGCCGAATGCTACCGATGATTGAGGGGCCGATCGCCTTAGAATACAGTGCTTGAATGGCCCATCGCGATCGCCGTGTAAGCAAAAGCAGTTGACACCATTGCCAACTGCCCTATTCTACTAAATTGACGGCTCATTTAGAGAACCCTGTCCTCTCATGACTGACTTAGGCTTCAGTGGTGCGGCGTTTGCGAGAGCGACGAGCGGCAGCAAGACCAGCAGCACCCAAAGCTAGTCCACCCATTGTCAAGGGTTCAGGAACTGCCTCTGCGGTCACAACAAAGTCATTAAAGTCATTATCTCCATTTCCAAACTGGATATCTTCAAAGGCAATGGCTACAGAGCCAGTTAATGGATTGCCAGACAGGAAGGTGTTGGCTCCGGCCAAAGTTTGACCTTCTGCTGCACCAGTGGATCCGAAAGCAGCACGCTGGGAATTGGTACCCTTCAGGTTCAGGCTGGAGGTGCTATAGACCGGTCCTCTATCAGCATCCTTCCAAGTGCTGACCAACCCCAGGGTATAAACTTTATTCGCTAAGAACTTAAAGGAGCTGTTTACCTGTTCAACAGCGTTACCTAATGTTCCTTTGAATCCGTTGTTTGCTCCACCATCGAAAGGTTTTACTTCGTTGAACAGCACTCCATCATCTACTGCTTGTAGCTTGCCATTTTGGAGCACCTCAAAGATTTTCAGGGTGGATTGGTAAGCTCCATTAGAACTGCCAAAATTAAACCGGAGTTCTTGGTCGGTGTCAAAGCTAATCCCATTCGTACCAAAGGTGAAGGCGTTGGCTGGACCAGCCACTCCAAACATTGCTGTTGCTGTTGCTGCTGTTATTCCGATAATTAGTGTTTTGTTCACTTTCTGCACTCCTTTGTTTTTGTGTTGCATCATTGAAACTTAAATTTTTGTATATAGCAATCGAATGAGGTTGAAAGAGATGGATTAGTTTCCTATTTCCCCGAAAAGGGTGAACTCAAAACTGTCCAAACCCATGAATTTCTATCAAAAGTGATTTATGATTGCTATATCTGTTTCTATGATGGCCTAATTTAGGGCTAGAGGCTAGAGGCTTTATTGAATCTTCACAATAATCTCTGGCCCTGGAAAATATAGGCTTTGATAGGTTTGCCCTTCTTACAATAATATACTCCCATCGCCGGATAAAAGCTGCGATCGCTGCGGCTTGGTTTTAGTGATCTCGATCGCAAGCTCAAAACAGATATTTCGGCGTTCGCTGATTGGACAAAAAGAGTAGGGGAAAATCTCCGTACTTCTACGGAGATTTACTCACGAAATATTCAGAGTATTAATGCCTGAATGGGTTGACCCATTCTGTCCGATCGCCCTGATGTAGTCAAAACACCCTGTAAACCTACGGAACTGATGATGGCGATCGCCTCAGCCATTCTAGGTCCCTAACCCCTTAATTGGCATAAACCTGGCGATAATAGTCCTGATACTGCGGAGAAAGTAGAGGACGCCACCACTCTTGATGAGTCAAATACCATAGGACCGTTTGGCGTAGACCCTCTTCCACTGTTACTGTTGGGGTCCAGCCTAACTCAGTCTTAATTTTTGTGGCATTGATCGCATAGCGGCGGTCATGGCCCGGTCTATCCTTAACAAAGGTCATCAATGACTCGCAAGGGCGCACGGGCAAATCGGGAGCCAACTCATCCATCAACTGACACAACATCCTTACCAAGTCGATATTTTTGACTTCATTATTACCCCCAATATTATAAGTTTCTCCCGGGGTCCCTTGATGAATCACCACATCTAACCCCCGGCAGTGGTCCTCCACATACAACCAGTCCCGAATATTTTGCCCATCCCCATACACAGGTAACGGTTTCCCAAGTAGCATATTAATGCACATCAGGGGGATTAGCTTTTCTGGGAAATGGTAAGGGCCATAATTATTGGAGCAATTCGTAATCAGGGTGGGGAGACCGTAGGTGTGATAATAGGCACGGGCTAAATGGTCACTTCCTGCTTTGGAAGCAGAATAAGGACTGTTGGGTGAGTATGGAGTCTGCTCTGTGAACCCTGGATCCTCCGGTCCCAGACTGCCATAGACTTCATCTGTGGACACATGGAGAAAAATCGGTCCCCGTTCTCCCGAGTTAGGAACTGGCAAAGTTTGCCAGTGATTCCGAAAGGCTTCTAACAGGGTAAAACTACCAACCACATTGGTTTGAATGAATGCTGCGGGACCTAAAATAGAGCGGTCTACATGGGATTCTGCGGCAAAGTGGGCGACGGTATCGATCGCCTCATCTTTGAGCAGAGTTTCCACCAAGGGGCGATCACAGATATTCCCCTGAACAAACCGATAGTTCTCGTTGCCTTCGAGACTGGCTAAATTTTGGGGATTACCCGCATAGGTAAGGGCATCAAGGACCACGAGGCGATCGCCGGGATAGCGCCGACACCAGTAATGAACGAAGTTCGCGCCAATAAACCCGGCACCACCAGTCACTAATACTCGACGGGACTTTCGATTTTGAGGGGAGTTCAGACTAGAGGTCATGCAGATAGCTTCTCTATTTCTTAGCAAACTTCTTCAAAAATACCCTGAAAATCGCCGCGAAGAGTGACCCCGATCTTGTAATAGATCACTATCGGCACAGTATTTGCATACTTCAAAGGGGTTTGAACACAGAAGTGGCTATTCTAAGCGGATCAATCGCCATCCCATCAGAGGGCTTACCCTGTCCAATTTCTACCCCTAACATTACAAACTCTATTTATTGGTGTGAGGAGACGGATTGTGGACGCGCAAAATATCGTGAATTTAGCAAAGCAAGGAGATCCAGGGGCGATCGCCGTATTGCTGAATCAAGCATTACGAATCAGGAACATGACCGCCCAAGTAGTTCGTAACGACAATCGGCTGCATATCCTCTTAGAAGCCGATCGCATCCCCGATCGCCAAGCTTATATCGCCTACATTCAGGATGGATTAACTCGTCTGAATGTCCGTTCCATTCACTCCGTCCGGGTTTATGCCCGACAAATTGGGCAAAAAGTTCCGGCATGGGATGAAGCCTTTGAGTTCGGCAAAGCCACCATTAGCCCCCTATCTTCTCCCTCGGCTGCCCCAGAGAAACCGGCTTCAGAACCCGTTGCCATTCCGGAATCCTTGCCCATTGCGATAGACAAACCTTTAATCTCCTCGAATCCTTCCGTCCCTTCCGTAGAGACATCGGCACAGGCCCCCAGGCAGAGTAGCAACCCTCAGAGCGATCGCCTCCTAAGCGATCCAGTGATACCCCAACCGGCGATCGCCGAGATAAACAACAACCCACCGCGAAAGACAGTCCCCTCGAAAACATCCCAGGCGATCGGCCATACCCTGAAAATTGTCTTACCCACCCTGGGAATCATGAGCCTGATTCTCGGCACAGGTTGGGACTTATTCAGAAACGGCGAAAAATTCCATCCCGCCGTTCTTTTATCCACCGCTTCCAAAACCCTAGCTACAGTCAAACTCCCTAATCCCCCTGAATTCCCATCTTTTGCAGCCCGTTCCAACTCCCTCCAACCCTTACAAGCCGACAACATTCTTAACAACTTCCAACAACTTTCTGAAATTGTTGACTCTTCCATTCCCAACCGGCCTATTACCATTAAAGCGGTTGGAGATATTATCCCGGGAGTGGACTTTCCTATAAATAAGCTTCACCCCCAGCCGGAGCAACTTTTTCAGGGTGTCACCCCTTATTTACAAGGAGCTGATTTAGTTTTTGGTAACTTTGAAAGTACCTTAACCGCTCATCCCTATTCAGGAAAAGATGTCAGTCGTCCCAATGTTTTTGCCTTTCGTACTCCGCCCAGTTATACCCGCCTATTAAAAGAGGCGGGTTTTAACGTTTTAAGTGTCGCGAACAATCATTCATTGGATTTTACGGACCAAGGCTTTGAAGATACTATCAAAAATATAGAGGAGGCGGGAATGGTTGCCGCCAGCAGGAAAGGGGAAATTGCTTATACCACTGTGAATGACATCCCCATCGCCTTTATTGGGTTTAGTACCTACTCCTATCACAACTCTATTCTTGATTTAGAGGCAGCAAAAGCGCTGGTTGCGGAAGCCCAGGAAAATGCTACCCTGGTGGTGATTTCGTTTCATGGCGGTGCAGAAGGAACCGGCGCGGTCCATGTTAAAAACCGCACGGAAACCTTTTTTAGCGAAAACCGAGGGAATTTGGTGGAATTTTCCCGGGCGATGATTGATGCAGGGGCGGATTTAGTATTAGGTCATGGTCCTCATGTTCCCCGGGCATTAGAGGTTTATAATGGCAAATTAATTGCTTATTCTTTAGGCAATTTTATGGGATATCGCAGTTTTTCAACGGTGGCGGAATTGGGATATTCTTTAATTTTGGAAGCACAGATTGATTTAGAAGGTAATTTTATAGCCGGTCAGATTATTCCTATTCATTTGGATAGTAAAGGGATTCCCAGCTATGATTCTCAAAATCGCACGGTGAAATTAATGCAAAAATTAACCCAGAGCGATTTTCCTGAAACTCCCCTTTCTATCGAAGCGGATGGAAAAATTGTGAAGGTAGATGGGGAGTAAAAGGGGTAAGTTAAGCGGGAAGTAATGGCTCACGGGAAGGGGATGAAAAGAGGTGAGGCGAGGGTTTGAGATGAGGCCAAATGAGAGGATGCAGCTCGGAAATGCAAGGACGGGATAGAGTTTCACCATAGCCCGTTGCCCTTTACAATCCTTTACAATGAAGAGAGTTCTTTGTTTCTATTGCAAAAAATCGTATTAAGTGATGCAGGTAACCTCGTCAATCAACACTGAGCCGATACCGGGTGGATACTGGGAATGGGCCGATCGCCCTATTTATTACGTCCGTGCTGGCGATCGCCGTCCCGATAGACCCCCCCTGCTGCTGATTCATGGTTTTGGGGCCTCGACGGATCACTGGCGGAAAACAATCGCTGGGTTACAAACGGAGTTTGAGGTTTGGGCGATCGATTTGTTGGGTTTTGGGCGATCGGCTAAACCCAACTGCACTTACAGTGGAGAACTCTGGCGGGACCAATTACAAGATTTCATTCACACCCATATCGGCCAACCTACAGTGGTTGTCGGCAACTCCCTGGGAGGATATGCCGCATTATGTTTAGCAGCTCACTATCCCGAATCCGTTGCTGGGGTTGTGTTACTCAATAGCGCAGGTCCCTTTACTGAAACCGAACCCCTCCCGGAACCGCCCTTCTATCGGAAAGCGATGAATTCTGCCTTGAAAGCAGCATTTCGTCAAAATTGGGTGAGCTTCCTCCTCTTCCAATGGACCCGCCGCCGTGCCACCATTCGGAAAACCTTGATGAAAGTTTATCTGGATCCCTCCGCCGTGACGGATCAACTGGTGGAGGAAATTTATCGTCCCTCTTGCGATCGCGGTGCGGCACAAGTATTCGCCGGGATTTTTAAAACGTCACCGGGGGAAAAAGTAGATAGATTGCTCTCCCAACTTAAGGCTCCCCTGTTAACCCTGTGGGGAGAAGGAGATCCCTGGATGAAAATCCAGGAACGTAGCGAGAAGTTTCGCCAATATTATCCCCAGGTTACGGAATATTTTCTCAAGGCAGGCCATTGTCCTCATGATGAAATTCCCGATCGCGTCAATGAATTAATTCGCGATTGGGTTCTGTCTAAGGTGCGGTAATCATCGGACAAAACGGAGAGAGTCACCGGAAGTCGCCTTGTTATTCAGGAGAAAAAGGGGCGATCGCTCCTTTTTCCTGGAATCGTCTAAAACGAAAATTTGAAATGAATTCTGGGATTGAGGAGCCCATCCACGGGCTCACCGTTTTCTAAATGTTCGACTACAATCACAGGAACATCAGCCGGTGTGACCCGACAATACCAAACATTATCCGGGTTGACTTTAACCGTGGGACCCGAGCTACATTGTCCCAAACAACCGCTGCCATTAACCGTGACTCCGGGGGGGAGTGGCGTCTGCTGAAAGGCTTTCAGAACCGCTGGGGAGCCGTGGCGCTGACAAGATTGGTGCTGACAAACGGAAATATTCCGATACAGAGGGTCTGGGGAATCGGGGGGTGTCATAGCCTATACAGGGACATAAATCTTTACAATACTGATTCTAACTGCCAGAGTCTGTGGTTTCCTGGTGGATCTGCACTTCCCCAGAACTTTCACCCCCCTGTTAAAACATCGACTTTTGTCCGAATATCTGAGAAAATCTCCCTTACGGTTACTTGAATTTTAAAGGTGACCTGAGTGGGCTACAACTTGGGATCGGGGGAAAAAACAGATCAGGCTGGGTTTAAGCCATCAAGTTTGACCCCACAGATGCAGCCAGACGAATAGCTCAATGTTTTAGATGACCCTCACAAATTAGCTTGAGATAAAAATAAAAGAAGATGGCGAAAACAGTTGCCGAGATTATGACCCGAGATCCGCTCGTCGTGACTTCACAGACGTCTTTGGATGAGGCGATTCAGATTATGGCGGAACGGCGGTTCAGTGGACTTCCCGTGGTGGATGCGGAGGGAAAGTTGATGGGGATTATTTCCCAGGGAGACTTGATGTGGCGGGAAAGTGGGGTGACGCCGCCGCCCTATATTATGGTGCTTGATAGTGTGATTTATTTAGAAAATCCCGCTAAATATCAGCGGGATTTACATAAGGCTCTGGGACAAACCGTGGGGGAAGTGATGACCAAAAATCCTCAAACGATTAGACCGGATAAGTTTTTACGAGAGGCGGCAGAATTGATGCATGAGAAGGGAGTAAATCGCTTGCCGGTAATTGATTCAGAGGGTAAGCCAATTGGAATCCTGACTCGGGGAGATATTGTGCGGGCAATGGCAACTGAGGAAGGGTAAGAATTGACATTCCCCAGGGGATAGGTTTGAGGTCCGAATGGACAAAAAATGCTGAATGATCCTCACAAACCGATGGATTAAGGGGACTGAAGATCCGTTTAATTTGGGCTAAGGAATATCAGATAAGGAACAGATCATAAAAAATGAACGTTACTCCAGAGTCAGTAAGGGAATTACTGCATTCAGAAACAATGGGCGATCGCCTACGCGGAGTGAATCAACTTCGACAACTGGAACCGGCGATCGCGTTAGAACTGATTTTACCGACGATTCAAGATAGCAGTGCGCGGGTGCGGTATGCAGCAGTCAGTCAAATGGCCAGTTTAGGCAAGCTGGATCGGGATGTTGCCTTAACGGTCCTGCGCGATCGCCTGTTAAATGATTCTGAAACGGATGTCCAAGCAGCAGCGGCGGACTCTCTAGGGGGTTTGCAATTAACGGAAGCATTTGAAGAGTTGCAACAAATCTATCACAATACCTCTGAATGGCTGCTTAAACTCAGTATTGTTGCGGCTTTAGGAGAATTGGGGGATAGTCGGTCTTTTGAAATTTTAGAAGATGCCCTGAATTCTTCAGAAAGTCTCATTAAAACAGCGGCGATCGGGTCGTTCGGGGAACTGGGCGATCGCCGAGCTACTGCATTATTAATTCCCTACGCTACCGATGCGGATTGGCAGATTCGCCATCGCGTCGCTCAAGCCTTGGGACTGCTCGGGGGTCCTGAAGTTCGTCCCGTCTTAGAAACATTGGCCCAAGATGAAGTTTCCCCGGTGGCACAAACGGCACAAGTCAGTTTATCCGCCGTGGTTTGAAGAGAAAAAGGGTGGGAATTTCCCACCCTTTTTCATTCTTTCAAAATTAGGGCAATTCACAACTGAACATCTCCTTGAGCAATTTGTCTGCTGTGTTAAGCCCCGATAAATTTTCATTCACCTAAACCGAGTCATAGAGTCCTAAGATTTTAACTCGGAGAGTTTTCTTAATTGGGGAGGATAAAAATTTTTAAAATCAGGCGATCGCGCCCCGATTCTTTCGCCTGATAGAGGGCTTTATCCGCAATAGAAATCAACTCACAGGGGGCTGTATTCCGACAGGGAATCGTGGCAGTCACCCCCAAACTAATGGTAATAAATTCACTCACGGAAGAAGTCGGATGGGGAATCTGTAAATTGCGGATTTCTGTCCTAATTTTTTGGGCCACACTCACTGCCCCTGCTGCATCCGTATTGGGAAGCAACACGGCAAATTCTTCTCCCCCATAACGGGCCACCAAATCGCCGGGACGGTTGACTGCACGACGCAGCGCCTCTGCAACTTGTTGTAAACATTCGTCCCCGGCTAAATGCCCGCAGGAATCGTTGTAGCGCTTAAAAAAGTCTACATCACACAAAATCAAAGACAAAGAGGAGGGATTTTGGACAAAATGAGTTTCTGTTCCGGCATTTTTCGCCGAAACACTTTCCCGAATCAGTCGCCGCCACTCATGTTCTAATGCTTGGTCAAAACCTCGCCGATTGGCAACCCGAGTCAACCCATCCAGAAACGCTAGACGCTGCAACTCTTCATTCGCCGCTTGTAGCTGTCGATAAAGCTGCGCTTGTTCTAGCAACCGTCTCACCCGTTGACGCAAAACTGCCCAGTGAATCGGTTTCGTGACGAAATCTACCGCACCCACCTCGAATGCGTGATCCACCGATTTACTGTCCTCAAGACTGGTAATCATTAAAATAGGGGTATGGGATGCAAAGTCATACTCCCCAGAATCATCCTCAAACATGGCTTGCAGCTTAGTACAGCAAGTAAAACCATCCATAACAGGCATGATGGCATCCACTAAAACCATATCGGGATGCAGGCGAATATAAGCCTCTAAACCCTGAAGGCCATTTTCCGCCTCGGCTACTCGGTAGCCTTCTTTTTCCATGACTTGACGGAGGAGATCCCGCATAAAACGGTCATCATCGACGATCAAGATCAGGGGCGGTTCTTTATCCGGAGTCGATGATTTTTTAATTGCGCCCGCTATAGGATTCTCCATTCGCCTATCATTAAGTACCCTAGTCCATCCCCTTGTGAGTCCCGTCGTTGTGTATTTTAACGATGGCATTTTTATAAAATAACTCCCTTGAGCTCATTATGAATCATCGATTGCCCCCTTGTGAGCGATCGCTTACGTCCCTAGAAGTGACCTTCCGTAGTAGATCGGCGTGACTTCCATCACCTGCATCGGACCTAAACCGGGTGACTTGACCTCAGTAGTAGGGACTTTCTGACCCCGGATTGAAGCCAGAATCAAGGGGAATCTATCCCTCACACTCAGGGTTTCAGAGGCCCCACTTCTGCAATCCCATTCCCAAGTCATACAGACCCGTTTGAGTTCCTTCCTGCTTGAGAAAATCTGAACCCCAAACCGTTGATGACTAATCTGGCCCGCTTTTATCCGGGTGACTGGCTAGTTTTAGGGGATTTTCACTTTTGTGAGTGCGAAATTCTCTCCTATGTTTTGGACAGAAACTCCTTTTAATCTCTTTCCCATAATAAATAAGTTAAGGCCGTGAAACCTTCTACTCTAGGTAGATTTATCAGCCGAGAGCGGCTGTTTTTTTTGGAGTCACGTTTCTGCTGTTCATGAGGCTTAAGCCGGTTGCCAATTTTTTTTGTTTAAATAAGCTGCTATCGGGGAAGTAATTCCCTTCCCTCAATTATGAAGGATTGCGATCGCTCTTTCTCTAGTGCATGGTGTACTATCCCCTGGGCGCGGCGCACTGACATTGAGCTAGGCTAGGACCATCCAATTTGAATGCTATAAAGCTTAACCTTTAAAACGTAGCGCCATGCAAATCAGCCGGGGTGAGATGGGATTGTATGACCTCTCCATCGCGAAACATGACAATTCGTTTACTGGCGCGGGCAACTTCGGGTTCATGGGTAACCATCACGATGGTCATGCCACTGGCATTTAGTTCTGAGAAAATATGAATAACTTCTTCGGTGGTTTTGGTATCTAAAGCGCCGGTAGGTTCATCCGCTAAGAGTAAAACAGGTCGATTGACGATCGCCCGGGCGATCGCTACCCGTTGTTGTTGTCCCCCAGACATCTGATTCGGCTTATTATTCATCCGGTTTTCTAGGCCCACCCTTGTTAATGCCTCCATCGCTCGTTCCCGTCGTTCCGATGCGGCAACCCCCGCATATACCATCGGCAACATCACATTTTCTAAGGCGCTCAGTTGAGCTAACAAATGATATTGTTGAAAAACAAATCCTAACTTTAAATTCCGAATTTTGGCTAAATTCGCATCTTCCATTTGGGTCACATCGACTTGATCGAGATAATAATATCCGCTACTGGGTCTATCCAAGCAACCAATAATATTCATGGCGGTAGATTTCCCCGAACCCGATGCACCCATGATTGAGCAATATTCTCCTTCATAAATGCTTAAATTAACCCCTTTGAGGGCTTGCACTTCTGTATTCCCGGACCCGTAAATCTTGTAAACATCTTTGAGTTCAACGATCGCCGATTTTTGTTCGGGAATCGGTAGAGTAGATTGGAGTTGATTTTGAGAGTTCATAGTAACCTTTAATTCAGTAAATTCCCAGATAAAACAAGGACCAATGACTCATAACTAATGACCAATGACCCAATTCAATTACTCACTTCTTAAAGCTATAATCGGGTCTAGTTGGGCTGCACGACGGGCAGGAACCACGCCAAAAAATAAACCGATGCCTCCAGAGACACTGGTTGCCAGGGCGATCGCCATTCCTGACACGCCCGCCTCAAAAGGCGTGACTAGGGCAATCAAAAAAATTCCCCCCACCCCAATGCCAATGCCGACTGCACCCCCCGCCACCGATAGAATCACTGCTTCTATGATGAACTGAATTAAAATATCTTGCTGAGTTGCGCCGATCGCCTTGCGTAAGCCAATCTCCTGAGTCCGTTCCGTCACGGATACCAACATAATATTCATAATCCCAATCCCACCCACCAGCAGGGAGATACTTGCCACCGCTGCGAGTAACACCGTTAACGCGCCGGTAATGGCATCAAAGGTATTCATTAAATCTTGCTGATTCTGAACGAAAAAATCATCTTCCTCCGTAATTCGATGGCGCAGACGCAGCAAATTTTCAATCTGAAACTGTGCCATTCCCATCCCTTCTTCATTGGCGATCGTCACCCAAATAAAAGACAACGGGAGTCCATAAGGCGATTGTCGTCCCAGGATTCTATTCGCCATAGTCGTAATGGGAATTAACGCGGTTTCGTCGTAGTTCGTACCAAAGGATGCTCCTTTCGGTTTCATCACCCCAATCACTTCTAGGCTGACATTTTTGATGCGGACCTTTTCTCCAATGGGGTTGCTGTCTCCAAATAAAGCAATGGCTAAATCTGAACCTAACGCCACCACTGGATTGCTGCGTTGAACATCTAATTCATTTAAAAATCGTCCCTTTTCTACCTCAAAGTTGCGGACGTTCAGAAAATCGGGCATGGTGCCAAATATCAATGCTGAAAAGTTTTGATTGCCATAGCGCACCAGTTCGCTGCCGTTGAGTTCTGGAGAGACCCCATTAAGCCCCGGGACTTGGGAGGCGATCGCCTTGGCATCGTCCAAGACCAAAGTTTGTGGCGGTCCTCCTAATCTCCGGCTATTCCGATTCCCGGGGGCAATAATCAATACATTCGTTCCTAGGGATTCTATTTGTCCGCCAATAAAATTTTGCGCCCCTGACCCCACCCCAACGGTAGCAATCACGGCAGCATTCCCGATAATAATCCCCAACATCGTCAAGGTACTGCGGGTTTTATTGGCCACGAGGGTTTTTGTGGCCATATCCAGGCTTTCCCATAGGTTCATGGCGGTCTCTCCTTGCCCTAAAATTAACTGTTAATGCTTTAAGTGTTATCCCCCCTAAAACCCTTTTAATTTAACCTGAAAATATTAAAATCCTGTAAAAGCCGGGATGATTTTCTTTCCAGTTAGACGGCATCCACAGGAGAATTATCTGAGTTTGTTCAGAGAAAATGCCAGGACTGCCTATCTGGAGAAATATCCCGGTTTTTTCTTTGAAAATTGGCTGAGTTTATGGAGTCGTAGCTCTCCAAATTTTAATGGTTTGGTCGGCACTGGCACTGGCTAGGGCCTGTCCATCGGGACTAAAGGCAACGGAGAGGACTCTCCCTTGATGATTGTTAAAGAGGGTTCGCAGAGAACCATTTTCGACATTCCACAGGCGCAGGGTGCGATCGGCACCCCCACTAGCAAGCAGTTGACCATCGGGACTAAATGCCACCGCTAGGACCCAATCCGCATGACCCGTTAAGGTGCTTTTCAACGACCCGGTGTTGACATCCCATAACTTGATGGTGTGATCGGCACTGGCACTGGCGATGGTTTGTCCATCGGGACTAAAGGCGATCGCGGTAATCGGGCTAGAATGCCCTTCAATGGAGCGCCACCTTCTGCCATTAGGCATTCTCCAAAAGCGGATGGTGTTATCGTAGCCCCCACTCACTAAGGTATTGCCATCGGGACTGACGGCGACTGACCAGACAAAGCTGGAATGCCAGTTGAGGGTGCGCCGTTCTCGTTCGGTGCTGACATCCCACAGGATGATGCTGCGATCGGCACTGGCAGAGGCGAGGGTTTGTCCATCGGGGGTGAAGGTGACCCCACGAACCGCAAAGGTATGACCCAATCGCGTCCCGGTTAAAATGCCCTGATTCACATCCCACAACTTGACGGTGAGATCGGTACTGGCACTGGCTAAACCTTGTCCATCAGGACTAAAAGCGAGGGAATTCACATCATCTGAATGTCCCAGCAGGGTGCGAATCAATTCCCCACTTGTCCAATTCCAGAGATTGATTGTATTATCTCGACTGCCACTGGCTAGGATGCTGCCATCGGGACTAAATTTTAGGGCTCCTACCCAACTGGTGTGTCCTTCCAGGGTTTTGTCTAAGATAAAAAGGGGTCCGGATTGCTGGTTCAGGCTCTCGCTTGAGGGAGGCTGGATTTGCGAATGGGCCACTTGCGACCGATCCTGGAGGGCGATCGCGAAGGTTAAACTTATTAAGCTAGAAAGTAAAAACCAGCGCCAAGATAATCTCATGTTCAGGTCCGATCCTCTATATTTCTTTGGGTTGCAATCAAGAAGATACTCTTTTTTTTTGAAAAGTTCATCTTTAATCCATAGTTATACCCTTAGAGGGGTTAGTTTTATGAGATCGGTAAGACCTCGCCGATCTGCTATCCCCCCTTCCTGCGGTGGCCTTGTGGAGTGGGGAACCGTTGGACCGACCTCCTTGATGACCCTGCACCTCTCCCTAACTCCTCAAATGTTTTTCACGGAAAAACCTTGGCTATTTTTAGGAGAATTCCTGATTTTTGCCTATTATTTATTTTACAAAAACATATTTTAAAGTGAGAAAATCAATATTTTTAAACTCTCTAAAAATCAGAATCATAGGTTGTTTCCCGTAGTTTTATCCCTCCACTAACCTATCGTAATTTACCTCTAACCCGGTCATAAAAGACACAACAATTTTATCAAAAATTCACCAGTCATAACCGTTGGAGGCGTTCCCCAGAGAAAGGTTTGGAGATGTTTTATTCCTAGAAGTGATGGCTTGCTGGTTGTACTTTGGAGGAGTAACTGCCTTCACTGGCGGAACTTGGCAGGCGATCGCCTCTGCCTCAGTGCGCAACCCACTGATTTTTTTAAAGCAAAATAGGCCCCTTGAACACCGACGGGTCAAAGGCAACTGATTGAATCCCTTTTATCCACAGAATCACCAGTAATCGGGTATCTCTGGCCAATTCCCAGTTCAGGTTCATAAATTAAGCTTTGAATGGACACAACTGGACTCGAACCAGTGACCCCCACGATGTCAACGTGGTGCTCTAACCAACTGAGCTATGCGTCCTTGCCAACAGTTTATAAATGTAGCATAAGGGCTTGGAAAAAAGCAAGGGGTTTTTTGAAATTTGTTGAATTTCTGGTGAAATCCTTACAGAAACTCGATTTTAGCTGATCCAGCCTCCGTAAATTACAAGTTACCAACTGATTTTAGGGCGACCAAGCCCCAGGTAGGGTGAAAATTCCGGCCCTGTTAGGGGCCTATTTCTGGCGCTGTAGGAATTTAAAAAAACACTTGCTTTTTTTGAAATTTTCCGATAGTGTTTATTTTCAACATTAAATATCGGTATCTCGACCAAGTTACCGTAGATTAAACCGAGGTGGGTATATGGGTCAATGGCAACGCATCGCAGAGGGAACAAACTTCGCGGATCAAAACCGTAGATTAGGGAGTGGGGGGTTTAGGCTAGGGACCCTCGTTCGTTGGTGGGAAGAATGGTTCCCGGGTCGAGGGAAGTATCGACAAATTCAAAAATCCGTTTCATTGTTTCTGGTGGGACTGAGCTTGAGTGCGGCGATCGCAGCTTGTGGAAGTCCCACAGGAACAGCAGGCGGAGATAACGTCCAACTCACCCTGGTGTCTTATGCCGTCACTCGTGCCGCGTATGAGCAAATCATTCCGCAATTTGCACAGCAGTGGAAAGAAGAACATAACCAAGAAGTCACCTTTACCCAAAGTTATGGGGGTTCCGGTTCCCAAACCCGAGCCGTCATTGATGGATTAGAAGCCGATATCGTTGCCTTAGCGCTGGCATTAGATACCCAACAAATTGAAAAAGCCGGACTGATTCAACCGGGGTGGGAAGAAGAAGCGCCTAACAATGCGATCGTCCATAAATCCGTCGCTGCTTTAGTTACCCGACCCGGTAACCCCAAAGGTATCAACAGATGGCAAGACTTAGCCAAAGATGATGTCAGCGTGATTACTGCTAACCCCAAAACCTCTGGCGGTGCGCGATGGAATTTCTTAGGTCTTTGGGGTGCCATCACCCAAACCGGAGGGAATGATACCACTGCCAACGAATTTACTCGCCAAGTCTTCCAAAATGTCCCCGTCCTTCCCCGAGATGCTCGGGAATCCAGTGACGTCTTTTTCAAGCAGGGTCAAGGGGATGTCTTAATCAACTATGAAAACGAAGTGATATTGGCGAAACAAAACGGCCAAGAACTTCCATATCTGATTCCCGAGGTGAATATTTCTATCGATAATCCCATTGCCGTGGTTGATGCCAATGTGGATCAACATGGCACCAGGGAAGTTGCGGAAGCCTTCGTCCAATATTTATTTACCCCAAGCGCTCAACGGGAATTTGCAAAAGTTGGATTCCGGCCTGTAGATCCGAATGTTGCTGCTGAATTTAGCAATCAATTTCCGCCGATCCAAACCTTGTTCACCGTTGCTGATTTGGGGGGGTGGGATACAGTGCAAACTAAATTCTTTGACGATGGCGCTATCTTTGACACAATTTTGAGCCAAGTCAGACGATAAGAGAGCATCACAAGTCCCCTACAACATTTGATTCCCAACCTTATTGACGAATAGATAAAATTAGCTCAAGCGGAGAAATATATGGCAACTCACTCTAATTATCACGCTCAATTAAACGGGAGTTATCTAGGTTCCCAACCTCAGTCTTTAAACCTCGCAAATGATGACTCCCGACCCACACACCTACGAATTCGGATTCGGATTCCGAAAGAGTATCAAGAGGAACCGATTATTTCTCGCCTGATTTCTGATTATGGATTGACTGTTAACCTGAATGCAGCCTTGTTGTCAGCTAATATCAAAAATGATGGGTGGTTTGACCTCGATCTGCGAGGAAAACAAGGCCAGATTGATAGTGCAATGATTTATCTGAACGACCTAGATGTAGAAATTTGGAGTAAATCGACGGACCCTGATGAAGAAAACTGGTAATTGCCAGGAGATCAATTCACGGAAGATGATTTTGAGCAGGGGATAAGGTGGACTTGCTCCACCTGCCCTCGGCTCTATTAAACTTCTTCATTATTCTTGCTAAACTACCTAGGCTTTTGGTGAAAATGAGTCGCTTTTTGTCCCCAAATTTCTTAATCCGGTGGATCGTTGTTTTCCTATCGGGAGTTAGTTTAAGTCTGGCGATCGCTGCCTGCACAGGTAATCTGGGCAATGGTAATCCCCTGGAACTGACCCTGGTTTCCTATATGGTGACCCCTTCCGCCTATCAAGAAATCATTCCCCAATTCCTAGAAACTTGGAATCAGCAACACGATCGCAAGGCGGTGATTCGCCAAAGCTACGGCCCTTCCGGGACCCAAACCCGCACGGTCCTCCACGGACTCGATGCTGATGTCGTCGCCCTAGCGTTAGCCTTGGATATCCAACAACTGGAAAAAGACGGACTGATTGAACCCGGTTGGGAACAAGAAGCACCCAATAATTCCATCGTTACTCGTTCTGTGGCAACAATTGCCACTAGACCCAATAATCCCAAAGGCATTCAAACCTGGGCGGATTTAGCCAAAGATGATGTCCAGATTGTTCTGGCTAACCCGAAAACCTCTGGGGGTGCGCGGTGGAGTTTTCTAGCGCTTTGGGGCTCCGTCACCCAAGCCGGAGGAACGCCAGAGGAAGCGCGAGCATTTACCCAGAAAGTGTATGAGAATGCAGTGGTTTTATCTAAAGACTCTCGGGAAGCAACCGATGCTTTTGTGGAGCAACGCCAGGGAGATGTGTTGGTCAACTATGAAAATGAAATGATTTTAGCGGGACTGAACGATCGCCCCCGGTCTTACTTTGTCCCTCCGGTTAATATTGCGATCGAAAATGCTGTCGCGGTAATTGATGAAAATGTCGAGAAACATGGGAATCGGGAACTGGCTGAAGCATTTGTTCAATATTTATTTACCCCAGAAGCCCAAACCGTTTTTGCGCGCTACGGGTTTCGCCCGGTAGAACCCACAGTGGAGAGCAATCAAGGCGATCGCTTTCCCCAGATTAACAGCCCTTTTACCATTGAAAATTTGGGCGGATGGGATGCCGTACAACAACAGTTTTTTGACGAAGGGGCAGTTTTTGATGAGATTCAAGCGAGTCTCTACCGTCCCTAACATCGCATCAGTTTGAAGGTCATCCGTTGAATCCGATGATGCTCTCTAATCCAGCCTTTTATTGACTTCACCCCGCAAGTTGTAATCATGGGAATCTTAATTCAGGACGTTTGTAAAAATTTTGGTTCATTTTTGGCCCTTGATCAGGTCAACCTCGACATTAAGAGCGGCTCTCTGGTTGCCCTTTTAGGACCTTCTGGGTCCGGGAAATCGACCTTACTGCGATTGATTGCCGGACTAGAAGCACCGGATCAAGGTGAAATCTATTTAACCGGAGAAAATGCGACCCAAGTCCGGGTCCAGGAGCGAAATATTGGCTTTGTGTTTCAGCATTATGCCCTGTTTAAACACATGACCATTCGTAAAAATATTGCTTTTCCTTTAGAAATTCGGAAGGTTCCCAAGCCCCAAGTTCGTGAACGGGTGGAGCAGTTGTTGGAGTTGGTCCAACTGCAAGGATTAGGCGATCGCTATCCGGCGCAACTCTCCGGGGGTCAACGCCAACGGATTGCGTTAGCCAGAGCCTTAGCCGTACAACCCAAAGTTTTGTTACTAGATGAACCCTTTGGTGCCTTAGATGCCAAAGTTCGTAAAGAACTGCGAGCTTGGCTTCGACATTTACATGATGAAGTTCATGTCACCACGGTTTTTGTCACCCACGATCAAGAAGAAGCGATGGAAGTCGCCGATGAAATTGTGGTGATGAACAATGGTCGGGTGGAACAAGTAGGAAGCGCCAGCGAAATCTATGATCAACCCGCCAGTTCGTTTGTCATGAGTTTTATTGGTCCGGTGAATGTTCTTCCTATTAATTCAGGACTCTGTACAACTCAGTCTCAGATTTCACCCTCGGACAAAATATTTTTGCGTCCTCATGATTTATTAATTAGAACCAATCCGGAACCTGACTTTGTTTTTGCAAAAGTAACCCGATTGGTTCATTTGGGATGGGAGATTCAATTAGAATTGGTGTTGAAATCTGGGGCAATTCTGACTGCACAATTAAGTCGAGAGCGGTATGATGAACTACAAATTGAAGCCAATCAGGAGGTTTACGTCAAACCAAAAGAAACCAGAATATTTTCTGCTGTTTATTAACTAAATTAAAAATAAAAACAATGTCCTACCTAAATGGTTACTATTCACCCCCCATTAAAACAGATAAAAATATTGGCCATCCAAAATATCTGAGGTTTTAGGGATGTTTGATTTCACTAATAAAGAGCAACAATAATATCAAGCTTATTATGGCAATTTCCTTCAATAATCCTCGTAAGAAATTACTAACCTCCCTCGGTGGCCTCCTCCATCTGTCTTGGCCTTGGCGGATCACGATTGGCTATCTTAGCATCATGCTGTTACTGCCGATGGCTGCCTTGTTGTGGATGTCTGCGACAAAAGACCCCAGTGAATTTTGGCGAATTGCGACCAGTCCCGTGGCGCTGTCTGCTTATGATGTCACCTTTGTTACCGCTTTTGTTACTGCGCTGATTAATGGCGTATTTGGGACTTTAATTGCCTGGGTTTTAGTGCGCTATGATTTTCCTTTTAAGCGGATTATTGATGCAACGATTGACTTGCCTTTTGCCTTGCCCACAGCAGTAGCAGGTTTGACGATCGCCACGGTTTATAGTCCAGCGGGTTGGATCGGTTCCCTGGTTGCACCGTTTGGGATTCAAATTGCCTTTACCCGGTTCGGAGTAGGCATTGCCATGTTATTTATCTCCCTTCCCTTTGTCGTGCGAACGGTGCAACCTGTTTTAAGAGAACTAGAGTCAGAAGTGGAAGAAGCCGCTTGGAGTTTGGGCGCTTCTAATTCTCAAACCTTTTGGCGGATTATTATTCCGCAGTTGATTTCACCGATTTTAATTGGTGTGGCTTTGGGATTTTCCCGGGCGGTGGGAGAGTATGGGTCAATTGTGATTGTGGCGTCCAATATTCCGTTTAAGGATTTAATCGCCCCGGTCTTAATTTTTCAACGACTGGAACAATATGACTACTATGGAGCAACAGTGATAGGCGTTGTGCTGTTAGCAGTTTCTTTGGCCATTTTATTCGCAATTAATCTCGTGCAAGCTTGGGGAAGACGGTATGCTTAAACCAATCAGTAATCAGCCCGTAGAGAAGAGTGGCCATTCAAAAAAGCAAGAACAATGGGTGCGGAGAATTGCCATTGGGGTAGCGATCGCCTACTTAGCACTGGTTCTCTTCATTCCTGCACTGAATGTCTTTTATCAAGCATTTAGAAGCGGGTTTGGCCCCTTCTTTACCAACTTTAGGGATCCTCACTTTTTAGCCGCGATTCAGCTCACCGTCATCGTTGCTGCGATTGTCCTCCCGATTAATACCCTATTTGGATTATGCGCGGCATGGGCGATCGCCCGCCATAAAATTCCCGGTCGAGCGTTTATTGTGAGCATCATTGACTTGCCCTTTTCCATTTCACCCGTTGTCGCTGGGTTGATGATTGTTCTACTTTATGGACGCAATGGCTGGTTTGGTCCCCTAATTCAATCGGCCAATCTTCAGATTATTTTTGCCTTACCGGGAATCATCATTGCCAGTTTATTTGTAACTCTCCCCTTTGTCGCTCGTTCCGTGATTCCCGTCTTAGAGGAAACCGGACCCGAACAGGAAGAAGCAGCAAAAACCCTAGGAGCAAATGATTGGCAAATTTTCTGGCGCATTACTTTACCGAATATCCGCTGGGGACTGCTGTATGGAGTCATTTTAACCAATGCCCGAGCGATGGGCGAGTTTGGTGCGGTTGCCGTCGTCTCTGGCAACTTAATTGGAAAAACCCAAACGTTACCGTTATTTGTAGAAGAAGCTTATAAACAGTATCAAACCCAGTCGGCATTTTCCGCAGCGGCACTATTAGCCTGTCTAGGATTGATTAGTTTAGTTGCGAAAGAAATTTTAGAGCGTCAACAGGGGAGTTCTAGGCCAATCGGTATTCGCAAAGCTTGAGTTTTTCCCGGCGATCGCCCGGTCACTCCCAACGCTCAATTCTTCACCTTAGAAACTAGCTTTAGGAGGTTTAATTGGGCTTTTTCTCCCTTCTAAACTCTCAAATAAACCCACTTTCTGGAATCTTTGTAACTTCGGTTCAATGCCGAAGTTTTTTCTGTAAATCCCCAATATTTCGCCCCTATAAAGGGGCGTTAAAGGAGATTTATAGACTTTAAACTAGATTGATCCGAAACACATTGATCCGAAACACACTGATTGACGCTTGAAGTAGAGGGCATTCCTTCCCCATTCAGCAAGGATTGAACGAGGGGAAGCCCGATGCTACTCTAGGACTCTTCTTGAGGACCGAATACCATTTGGAGCAACATGGGTTCACCCCCTTCCTCGTGATAGCGATCGGCCCATTGGCGGATGACTTCATCCAACTCTTCCATCGCTTGGTCCATGCGATGAGAGGGGATATCCAATTCCTCCAACAACCGCATCGTTTTCGGCTGCCGTTCTGCCCAATCCTTCATCAGGCGGAAGTATCGTGCGGTATCCTCCACCATAACGTAGGTGCGTTCTTGGTCATCTACTGGAGAATAAGAAGCCCGAGTCAGGGCGTAAAAGGGCATTCCCCAAGGGGAATTAATCCGCGTCACCGTTCCCGAGTAAACCAACCGCCGCTTGATATGTTCTGCTAAGGCTTCAGAAAGAGGCATCCGTCTGTCTGGCGAAAAATCCTCCTGCGATCGCGCGTGCAGAAACTCAATCAATTCCATAAACTGGAAGGAGTTGATCAGTTGAGCATCGGGAATATTGTTGGGAAGCTGGCGTTCAATTTGACGTTTTTCTTCACTCGTCAGATTGTTGCCCGGAATGCGGGGCCGTCCCGGTCTCCACGGATACTGTTCCAGCCACACATAAGGAAACTGGATCAGATAGCGAGGCTCCTGGGAACCCAGCATTTTTAAGAGCTTGCCTTTTGTTAAGGCTTCTTTAACTTCCTCAACAATGGCTTTAACCCGCTTCGGCTCAATATGGTGCAGATGACCTGTCATTCGCAGGTTCTCATCCTGCTCCAAATAGGTCATGTAAATGGCACATTTGGCTGCTGTTGCCGCTGCATCCAGAAATGCTCCGTGCCGGTGCCCACTGGTTCTCATGGCACTGAAGGCCAGATATATCATGATCTGATCCATTGCGCTGGGGCTAAGGCTTTTGATCAGATCTAAGTCGTTGCTCATCACATTCCTCAATTACGGATAGGTCAAGGTAGTTGCACCCTTCTCCGTTTATTGTTGTCCATGATGGTTGCAACTCACCGGACAATTGTTTTTGCCGGTTAGGGCTGACTGGACGGCAGCCAGACTCGCAACCTCCGACTCCTTCTGTTGAAGGATTAGGCTGTCGATGAATAACAGTAGCTTACCCTATTCCCAGGGGTAAAAGCATCACCGGACTGTTAACTCGCGATCGCCCCTAGCACTTAGCTCTCGGACAGGATGGAGTTACGGATCACTCCAATGGCTGATAAAGGGTGCGACAGAAACCGCGATAATCTCCCACACTCAGGGGATTGTTGTCAAGACCACTTGATCTTTCCACTCCTGCTGCTTCTGCTCTTTAGGAAAAAACCTCTTTTCTAGCCATAAAATGCCCCTGCCTAGATGGGCCACTGATCGCTTCTTGAGTGGTTAACTGCTTAAAATTATATCTTGACCGGAATAAGCATGGCAAGAGAGACTTTTGTCAATCAATCTCTTGCGCCAAGGAGTGAGCGAGCGTATCAAAGCCATTGAAATTCTATTCTTTTCCCTCATCCTTGACCAAGCCAATCAAAATTTAAGCCGTTAATTCTTCCACAATGATCCAATTTCCAGCGGAATTGTGGCGGCCCAAAATCTTTAGCGGTTGCTCATCTTGGCACTTTTCTAATTGACAGTCTACTTCGGCAAGCAAGGTCACCAGATTCCAAGTTTGACCTGCCATTTCTACCGGATGCGTTAAGACGATCGCATAGTCCTGCAATCCTTTTCGTTGAAATATCCCCATGAAGGATTGGCAATTCTTAATTAAGCGAGCTGCAACAGAGGATTTGAGATGAGTTGAAAGCGTTTTGTGAGTTTCGGGAATTTCCGAGTTGAGGGGGGAGGGACGACTAAAGTCGTCACTACGAACTGAGGGATGAATTTTATTCTGGAGGGGGCGATCGCCACTGAGGGGATATTGGTCTGGATTTTCTAAATAAAATTTCTGGCAATCCAACCAATCATCATGGTCAGGAGTGAGATTAAACAGAGGGACCAGGGCTGCTGGGGCGATCTCATCCTCTAATAATGCAACTTGCAACATCCGAACAGGCAAATCCCTCGGTTGACAATTTTTTTCCACACAAAGCGCTGCTGCCATTCCTGCTGCTTGTCCAATTCCCATCACCACAGGTTGCAGACGAGTGGCCCCATTGGCAATATGAGACACAGAAATATTTTTTTCACAAACTAACAGTCCATCTGTTGCCAACGGCACCAACGCACCATAAGGAATCGTAAAAGGCGTCCCAGTCCAGCGACCACCCCAGCGAATTGATTTGGGGGCCAGAGTGAAAGAGGGATCCAAACTTTCTAAATGGGGATAATGATGATCATTGGCATAATTCCCCAAGGCGATCGCATCGCAGACTCCTGACTCATCCACTGATAATTTAGCGACTCGACCCCCAAGCGCAGGCAAAATATCCTGTTCTGTAATCCTTTTTACCCCCACCAGACGCCTACTTTCTCGATAATAAGGATGCAAAGCGTAGGCCCCGCCTCCAAAACTAGGGGTTTTAAAACAATTGCAGTTGCCTTCAACTCCTTTTATAAAGAACGGAAAAATATCCTCAGCCAACCCATAACGAGGCCCCAAATGCCTTTGGATAAAACCTGCAAAACTTTGGGAATGCGATCGGGCCTCTTGGAGAAACTCTAAACGTGATGCGTCCCTTTCCACCAGTCGCCCCACCCCTTCGCCATAATCATTGCCCTGAATTGGCCAATTAATCATGAAGCGATTTCCAGGCAATCTGCCGTAATTGAGAAAAGAGTGAGGGCCATAGTTGTCCCACGCGCCCAAAAAGCGACTGCAATCCTCAATGGCAGGCGCAGGAATTTCTGGGGCACTCGCCCCTTCCCCATAATCCTGCATCACCACCACCCAGGTAGGCGCTTGTACTGGATATCGTTCTGTTAAAAGATTGGAGGCAACAGGGGCGCTGGGTTCATGCCACTCCCCTTGAAATTCCCAACCCCAACGATAAGGAATTTCTGCTAACGCCAGTAAATCACCCAGTTCCGTGCCATCCAAAGTAATTTTCGCTTTAACAATCACATCAGTAAAACGAACCCCTGCGATCGCATTTCCGTCGCGCAACACTTCCACAGGAACTTGTCCAGAAATCCAGTGCAGATTCGGCAGTTCTTTCACCCAGTCCGCAAAAATTTGGGCCGCAGTGCGTGGGTCAAAGGTAAAAAAACTCACCCATCCGTGGTCTAATCCGCCCCCTTGCTGACATTGCAGAGATTGCAGGAGAGCACCCCATAGACCTGTTTGAAACGCGGCTAACTCATTTCCATCGGGGGCCGAAACCCCTGCGGTTGAAAGCATTCCTCCCACCCAAGGAAATTCGCTAACTAAAACCGTTTGAGCACCCCGACGCGCCGCTTGAATTGCTGCAGCGGTTCCTCCCGTACTGCCACCCACCACTAAAACATCAGATTGGAGTTCATTCATATAGATATAGATAGAAATCAAAAGTAAAGACAGAGAGTCCGAGGGGCGATCGCTTGTCAGTTAGGAGTCGTGTAAAAATAACTTGACCAATTAGACCCCCCGTGGGATACTTAAGAAGTAGCGCTACGGCGAGCTATAGGATTGTGGATAATGAAACCCTCAAAAGTATTCGAGATAAATATCAGTCATTATTACCTTATTTGAATGAAAAAACACGACGGATTTGGGCCGCCTGTGAAGCCATGTCTTTGGGATGGGGAGGGGTAACGCTCTTATCTGAGGCAACTGGACTATCGCGGACCACAATAAATTCAGGGATCCGTGAACTGTCTGAATCCTCAGATACGCGCTCAGAACAAGACCTAACTCGCATCCGTCGTGAAGGTGGTGGACGGCGATTACTAGAAGAAAAAGATGGAATGCTGCTATCAGATTTGGAATCCTTGATAGAACCCATGACATTGGGAGACCCGGAGTCCCCACTAAAATGGACTTCTAAAAGTGTAGCCAAACTGGCAGAAGAGCTAAATCGTGGGGGACACCGAATCAGTCCGAAAAGCGTTTATAATTTACTGGACTATCTAGGCTATAGCTTACAATCAAATCGAAAAACTCGGGATGGCTCATCTTGTCAAGATAGAGATGAGCAATTTTTACATATTGCTGCCGAGGTAAAAAGTTTTCAAATGGCCAACGAACCCGTAATCTCTGTTGATACTAAAAAAAGGAATTAATTGGAGATTTTAAAAACGGAGGAACCGATTGGAGCCTTAAGGAGCAGCCTATTGAGGTCCGAATGCATGATTTTATAGACCCACAGTTGGGTAAAGCGATTCCTTATGGAATTTATGATTTAACCAAGAACAAAGGATGGATAAATGTGGGAATTGACCAGGACACGGCAGAATTTGCGGTGTCATCAATTCGTCATTGGTGGCAGTCAATGGGTCAAGATTGTTATCCTAATGGTCAAAAGATAATGATCATAGCAGATTGTGGAGGGAGTAATAGCTATCGGTCGAGACTCTGGAAGTTAAAACTCCAAGAGTTTGCCGATGAAATTCAGAAAACGATTCAAGTCTGTCATTTTCCTCCCGGAACCAGTAAATGGAATAAAATTGAGCATCGCTTATTCTGTCATTTGACTCAAAATTGGCGGGGTAGACCTTTAACTAGCTTGCAAGTCCTAATTAATTTAATTAAAAACACGACGACCCAACAAGGATTAGAAGTGCAAACCAACTTAGATGAAAGTCGCTATGAAATAGGAATCAAAGTGACCAACCAAGACTTTAATTCTATTTCTATTGAGCGCCACTCTTGGAGGGGTGAATGGAACTATATCATTAAGCCCCGAAACTCGGCGTAATTGACCAACTTATTTTTACACGACTCCTATTAGAGCATTCGGGTAGGGATGCGATCGCCCAGAGAAGATCCAACCTTGCTGTAGGGGACCGTCAAGGCGATCGCACCTGCGGGAGTCTCAACCCTCGTGTTAGGCTAAATTCATTCAAACCGCCCACCCCATAACCTTTCCGGAGGTCAAAATGTCCACTTCAACCACCCAAAATTTAATTGAATCTGTGATCGGGCAACTGCAACAACTACCCCCTCAACAGCAGCAACAAGTCTTAGACTACATTGAATTTTTGGTTCAAAAATACATCGAACCTGAACCCCATCAACCTCGCATCCCTGGGTTACATCGAGGGATGGGGTGGATTAGCGATGATTTCAACGACCCCATTTCCCCTGAATATTGGAGTGATACCAAATCCAGTTGGTAAAAGTCCATTTCCTGGATGACGCTGCGTAGACAGGCTTCGTCCGCAAACGCCCCACCCGTTCCGGACTCTGTTGGCTAATCAGATGGGGGGTGTTACCCCCCCAACCAAGATGCGACTAGAATCAGAAAAAGTGGAGCGGCGGATATTGAGCTTTAAGAGCAGCAAAAGCGCTCGGACGACGCAAGGGCCTATTGGGCTTTGTCCACCACTCAAACAAACGACTTACATTCATAGCTGTAGCTATTGCTATATGCTGTAAATGGGTTTTGGCTAGACCCGCATAACGAGAGCGACGTAAATCAAATGCCCTCACCCCTTGGCTGATTGTGGCTTCACAACCGGCACGAAGGGCGTAATCTTCTTTAAACGCTTCGGTGGTTTGACGATGCCTTGCTGCTTGCAAAGCCTCCTGTTGCTCACGGGGTCGCAACTTGAGTAATCGGGGGTTGGTTTTGGAATGAGTACATAGCTCTCGCTCTTGACAAGCGGCACAATCAGTTTTAGAGAAATGAACTTCAATCACGGGTTGATTGGATTTGTCCGTTCGGTTACGCCAAGTTTTACTGATGTTGCCAACGGGACAGCTAACTTGCTGGTGGTCCCAATCAATCTTAAAATAGGATAAATCAAATCCGGTTTGCTGGAGCGCTTGCCAAGAACTGTCGGTCCTGATTTTACCAACCAGGTCAACTTCATAATTTGAACGTAACGTGACTAAATGGTGAGAATCGACATAGGCACTATCAACTAAATGCTGGTGGGGGAGTAATTCTTGCTCCAATAACTTTTCATGAATAACTTGAGTCATATCCCCATCTACGGTGGTGGCGGGAGTCGTCTCTACATTCACGATTAAATGAGGATAATCGGGATCACAAGTTTCGGTCAAATGGACTTGATATCCGGTCCAATTTTTCTCCCCTTTGGTAGCATTACGAGCTTCAATATCGTAAGGGCTTTCAATTTGGATAGAATTTGGGGGGAGTTTCAGGTCTTTCGGGTCTCGCCACTTGAGTTCAGAATTAATAAAAGCATACTGCTGTATCCACACTTGTCGGAGAATTTCCACGCTGGGTAGTTCACATAAATCAAAGGCCGTACCCCCCTCGTAAATGGCGGCCAGTAAGTGATGTCCATCGGCTCCTATAGTCAAAGCTAAGCGTTCACGTTCGCTTTTATCTTTCGGTAATCGATAAGCATCTACCCTAGAGCCATAGCGGTCAAACCAATCTTCTTGGATAACAGAACACAGCCAGTTTGGAGCGTGAATAGACAGGTCATTTAAGGCGTAACGTAATGTTTCTCCAACTAACTCCAAGCGGTTGAGCATTCGGATAGCCCCTAAAACCTGGGTTGAATCGGTGCGCTGGATTCCTCGACCTTTTAATAATTTTTTTTCTTTAAATCGGGCTAACATTTTATCAAGGAGAATTGATTCGGACTCTTTTTTAACTAGGCGGTCCCTCCATTCTTTTAAGATGGTGTGGTCAAAACCCTCATCGGTTAATTCTAGCCCCAGGGCATATTTCCAATCAATCCTAGCCCGTACTGAGTCGGCTGCTTGTCTATCGGTTAGACCTTCGGAAAACTGCATTAAGGTAACCAACGCTAAACAAGCTGGAGACCAGGCTAATTTCCCACAGTTCGGGTAAAGTTCGATAAAGTCTTGATCGGTGTAGAGTCTTCCTAGTTCTTCATACATCAGCATATAAACGTTACCTTTGGGGAATGCGGCCCTTGCCACGGCAACGGTTTGTTCAGGAATAATCCATTGTTCTTGAGGATGAAGGGTCATGATTCACTCCATAAATTAGGGGAGAAACAGGGTAGTGTCCTTAAACCACCATAAGTTTTTCTCAGGTACTATTTTAACGGGCTTAACTCCTTGGGAGTAACTAGGGGGTCAGACCCCCTATGTGATTAGCCAACAGAGTCCTTTAGGGTGCGGGTTTTTATAAACTGTAATTAGGCGTGAATCGAGTCTGGTAGGGTAAGTTAGAGTTTTTTAACAATCACCAAATTATGAAAGCACAGGTTTTTAGAGGGGTCAATCAGCTCAGTTATGAAGACATCCCCATGCCAGAACTCTCTGCTGATTAGGTTTTGGTACAAGTACGGGTGCTGGGTCTATGTCAATCGGATATTAAAAAAATTCGGTATCCACTCTATGAACCCCCGCGAATTTTTGGACATGAAACGGCGGGGGTGATTTCTGCTGTGGGAGAGGAGGTAACAGGATGGCAAGTCGGACAGCGCGTAGTGGTGATGCACCATATCCCCTGTATGCACTGCACCTACTGCCTGAATGAAAACTTTTCCATGTGTGAGGTTTATAAAAATATCACCACCACTGCGGGATTTGCTCCTAGTGGCGGTGGATTTGCCGAATATGTGAAGGTCCCTGGACATATTGTCCGGAATGGGGGGCTGATTCTTATTCCTGATCAGGTCACTTTTGAGCAAGCCAGTTTTGTGGAACCCACAAACTGCTGCTTAAAAGCGGTGAAAAAGGCCCGAGTGGAGCCAGGACAGACCGTGTTAATTACGGGTGCGGGTCCCATCGGACTGATGTTTGTGATGCCGGTGAACTATTTTGGTGCAAGGGCGATCGCCACGGATTTGCTCCCCTCTCGCTTAGAGAAAGCCTTGGAATTAGGAATGAAAATTTAATAACTTCACTATCTAGTCAATTGTCGGAACAGCACGGTAATTCCATTTGGGCAAATATTCATCAAAAATAATTTTCATTGTCTCCTTAAATCCTTCAGCTACTTTTCGACCAGTTTTATAAACTTTATCGAGTACATTTAATACCACAGAAAGTCAAGATTTTGTGTGAGTTTTTCCTCTGAGTTCTTTGACTAACTTAATGCTGGTAAAAATCACTCCTTGACAAGCTCTCGTTACATGAAAAAATAAGCGATACTCAATTGGATTGTACTTGGATGTATAGGGAGGATAATGGGCTATTCTAATTTCTATATTTAGCTCATTGACTAATTTTTGCAAGTCTGATTTAAAAATATAATGATTGGAATTATTACTCCCACCTCCATCGCATTTAATCAAAATTGAATGGGCTTGAGGGTAGAGAGAGATTCCGTAATTTATCCACCATAATTTAATCGCTTCACAAGCAAATTCGCTCGTATCTTTACTAATACCTAGAGTTAGATATCCTCGGTTATTTTGCACATCATAAATTCCATGAGGCACTATTTTGCGATCAGCCAAACTGAAAAAGTCATGGTCAAATGTGGTAACGGTTTCGGTAGTATAAAGAGTTCCTGAGCGATATAAATTTCCAATAAATTCCTTTTTTTTTGTATCCATACTAATGATAGGATTTCCCTGTAACTCATACTCTTCAGTAATCCTGGCAAGATTTTTAAATTGTTCGTTACGATTCTTTGTTATTCCTGTTGTTTGTTTTTTTTGAGCTTTACGTTTTACATATCCGTGCTTTTTTAATAATTTTTTAACAACGGTTACACTGACTGTTATGCCATAAACTTTCAGCCCTTCAAATATTTCTTTTTGCGTGAGATTAGTCTATTTAATTTTTTCATCCATTGGGCTGCCTGCTGTATGAATTTTTAAAACCTCTAAAAAAGTTTCATTCAACCCAGGCAGGAGAGACTCGCTAGTTTTTCTTCCTCCTCCTTTTCGACGAATTCTGTGTTGATTAAAAGTATTGTCTGATTCACTTTTTAATTCCTTAATGCCTTTGGCTATTGTATTTCTGTCTGCTGCCAAAATTCGGGATATGTAACTAATTCCACCATTCCCAAGTTTTTGGGCTTCTATTGCTGCATATCTTCGCCGATCTTTTTCGGACAAAGATTGATAAAATTTCCGCATCTGACCAGTAATTTCAGAAGAGTAATACATAAATTTACCTGAAAAAATGATTGAAACCAATCCCAACAATTATCAGCAAAAGCAACAAACTTGACATCGAATAAGGATAAGTTTTTAACCTAAAAATGAAATGTCAAGTACATTGATATTCATTTGTTTATTATAGCTTGCTTGTGTTATTAAATTTTCATTCCTTAGGGGCAGAAGCTGCTTTTGATGCTCGTAACCCAGACTTAGCCGATCAGGTGAAAGAACGAACGGGGGGAATGGGAGTGGATACGAGTATCTTGGCAGTTCCCAACGATCGGGCCTTTTTCCAAGCCCTCGACTGTACCCGCAAAGGCGGGAAAATCCTATTTTTTGCCGAATTTCCTGATGAGGGAGAAATTCCAATTAATCCGAATATTTTATATGGCCGCGAAATTGACTTGATGGGAAGCTACAGTTCCAGCTATCGAGTTCAAGGGTTCGCAACAGATATTGTCTTTAATAAGAGGATTGATGTAGATAAATTGGTGAGTGATAAATATCCACTGGAGGAATTACCCGCAGCTGTACAAAAAGCAGTTCAGCCGACCCCCGAGACTTATAAGATTTTGCTGTATCCGTAAGGGCGGTCCCCGCAAATCACTTCCAAAAATAGGGTAAGAGCTACACATTATCTAAATGTAGGGGCGATTCGCGAATCGCCCCTACATTTCTATGGCGATATTTTCCTGGGGGTTTGAGTAGGCCAATTATCATAGAAATTAAAACTGTAGTCGCGATCGGTGAGGTATCATGTCTGCTTCTCAACTTGCATTGACAGAACCGACGGAGATTCCCCTTCCACCCACCCAAGATGAACTGCCCTGTGATGACGGTGTTCCTATGGAAACCCTGCGGCATAAACTGCAAATGGATTTATTGGTTGACCCCCTGTGGACTTGGCTGAAAGACCGTGATGCCTTTGTGGGGGGCAATATGTTTGTTTACTATAGTCTCGCCCAAGTGCGCGATCGCGATTTCAAAGGTCCCGATGTCTTCGCCGTCCTAGACGTACCTCGGGGCGAACGTAAAAGCTGGGTCCTTTGGGAAGAAGGAAAAGGGCCCGATGTCGTCATTGAGCTATTGTCCACCAGTACCGCCAAACAGGACAAAACTGAGAAAAAGCAGATTTACCAAAATCAGATGCGGGTCACTGAGTATTTTTGGTACGACCCCTACAATCCAGAAGATTGGGCGGGGTTTTTCTTGACAAAAGGAGTCTATGAACCTTTGGGAGAAGACGAACAAGGACGGTTACTCAGCCAAAAACTCGGATTGGCCCTCGTGCGGTGGTCCGGACAGTACCGGGATGTAGAAACCGTTTGGCTACGCTGGGCCACTTTAGAGGGAGAATTACTCCCCTCTAAAGATGAGTTGGCCGAAACTGAGCGCCAACGGGCTCAAACCGAGCGCCAACGGGCTCAAACCGAGCGCCAACGGGCTGAACGAGCCGAACAACGAGCGCAGGAGTTAGCAGAACAGTTACGGGCGATGGGGATAGAACCGAATCCATAACCCACTCATCCAAAAAAGCCCGCCTCGGCAGGGTTTGAACGCAAAAGCCCCATCCTGCTGATCTGCGGGCAATCATGCTCCAGATCAAACAACCATAAGTTTTATCCCTCTTCTGTCACACTGGGAAAACCTTTGTCTTGACTGAATTCTATAGCTCTTACAGGGAAACGCGATCACGACGGTTTTTCTTAATAGCAACTCAAAAATACAGTCAGATCCGCTTAAGTCTCTCCTTAATAGCAATACCTTGGCCAATTTAATGGTCACTGGCCTCATGGGAATGTTGATGGATACAGCCCAGGCTGGATAAGCGTTTCAAAATCTGACCCAATAAAACTGGGTCAGGTTTTTCCTTAAGCAGTTTGATGGTTTCTTCTGCATAACGGTACCCTCTAAATTGACTTTTGAGATCCCAAACACTGGACAGAGGCCCCTTCTGGGTAGCCTTTAAGAGATAACGGGATAAATTCACCATAAAAAAGGAAAGATTCGCGGAATTAGTCACACCGGTCTCCTTAATATTCATAAAGTCTTCTAGTCCCCAAAATTGTTTGGCATCTCTAAAGTTAAATTCTATTTGAAATCGCAGTCCATAATAATCAATTATTTTTTCATAACTTAAGTTCACATCGCTGGAGAATAAAATGACATGGCTTTGGCTTGAAGTCCGCTGGTTGGTTTTTACTATAATCACGACATTCAAATCTTGGGGAAATTCTTTGTGTAGAAGAGTCGCTGGATGCAATGGGAACTCAAACGGATATTGTTAAACAGATTGTTCATCAAAAAGCTAATTATGTAGTCTGCTTAAAAAGCAATCACCCAACTCTTTACAATTAAGTTAAATCTTGGTTTCAATTTCAAGTAAAGAGCCAATTTTCTGGGGTTAAAATGACCGAGTATCGTCAAATAGAAAAAGGGCATAACCGGGTTGAAAAAAGAAGAGTTTGGGCTATTCCCGTTTCCGAATTTGGAGGTCTTTATAATCAAGACAAATGGGCGGGACTCTAGACGATTGTTATAGTCGAGCGGTTTCGAGACGAGTGGAATGGAAGCTCTCATGAAGTCCAGTTTTATCTAAGTTCTTTAACCGTAGATGCCCAAAAACATGGTTCTATTATCCGGGAACATTGGAGCATTGAAAATAAAGAACATTGGGTTTTAGATGTAACTTTTGAAGAAGATAAATCTAGGGTCCGAGCGTTTAATAGTCCTCGAAATTTGGCTGTACTTAGACGGATGGCCCTTAATGCCCTCAATCAAGAAACCACCCTATCCCGTAGCTTGAGACAAAAAAGGAACCGGGCAGCCATGAGTGAGGAGTACATGATGCTTATTCTCAAATCCTTGTGTCAAGCCTGATTGAGATGCTCTTACCCTGCTTGATAAATCTCCGTGGTAATTTTATTTTTGTCCGTTGTCTTTTTTTTCAAATGCTTGGCGGGAATTTGACCAATATGAAGCCTGGGTCCATACTTGGCTTTAGGTTTTTCTTTTGGATTAGAGGGTTTGTAAGGAAAAAATAAAGCGGAGTCTTGGCGCAATTTAGAAATTAAATGAAGCTTTAATTGACGAGCAATTTGCAAAGCGTTATTATTTTCAAAATGCCCGTCCAGCAATAAATACGTCAAAGGGAACAATTGATTTGTACAGCCCAGCAATCGAGAAATTGCTGCCTTAATTCGCAATAATTCTGGAGTAAAAGTTACTTGTGTTTTGTCTTTATTTTTGCTTCTCGGGGGTCGGCCTCCTTTGTTTTTGACTAGAGATTTATCCCCCTTATTCTGAAGGCTCGTCTCATCTGGGGAGACTGATTTAGAATTTTTCGCTGATTTTTTCTCCTGGGATTTAGCTTGCTTTTTCTTTTGGGCTGCCGCCTTTTCTTCTGGAGTTTTTAGGGTTTGTTCGATGTGAATAGGAAAGGATTTTCTCTGTTGAACGCTAACTAAAGACAAAGCAAAAAAAGATAACCCCGGCACTGGCTTGCCGTATAATCTGGCAAAAAATCGGTCAAGACCGTGAGTTTCTTTTCCAGCTTTGGTGACAATCACTTCATCGACCGCGACCAAATAAATGTCATCTTTGTTGAACAAATGCTCCCGAAAAAATACCCACAACATTGTGGCCCAAGGTAAAACCGTGTAAAAGAATCGTTGTACCGTGCGATAACTGCCCCCCACTGGGGTCCAACGAGAAATCCCCAACATGGTCACTCGGCCTTCCATTGCCAGTATG
This sequence comes from Laspinema palackyanum D2c, assembly GCF_025370875.1. NCBI lineage: Bacteria > Bacillati > Cyanobacteriota > Cyanophyceae > Oscillatoriales > Laspinemataceae > Laspinema > Laspinema palackyanum. Next base: position 35,558 of record NZ_JAMXFD010000029.1, on the reverse strand, counting down.
GCTTTGGCAATCCGGCTTAATTGACGGACAGTTGTGGCCCCTACGACTGGCACGAGGCATTGTAAAAGTGGTAAGATGTCTTTCATGGGCTAATGTAGATGTCAGTTGTAGTTTTCGTCAACAACAATTGTACTACGTTAGCCCTCCCTTTTTTTGGCGAAGGTATTGTAATAGTGGAGACGGATCTCCCCATCTGCGACCATGACCGAAGAGGGCTAAGAGACCCCGCACCATCGCGGTAAATTCGGGTATAGATGCTCTGGTAATTGGCTTGCGGGCGATCGCCTGCAAGCAACTCAGGTGCAAGCAACTCAAGCAGACTGTTGTTGGGACCCGGATATTTCTCCGTGGGCCTGTAGATTCTTCTGACTCAGTTGTGATAGGCTTCTGGGAACTGATAGCCTCTGTCCAGCCCAGGCGATCGCCCCAGGGTCGAGACAATCTCAGAGAGATCGCCTGCTCCAGACACTGTAGAGGAACCTTTTCAGGCAAACTTTGTCTGGAACACCGCAACGTAAATTTACTAATTAAAGAAAATCATTATCACTGCAAACCCCATGAGTCACACGCCTCCAGCCTTACTGACCCTGCAAGAAAAAATTAAAGACTGCACTGCTATGGTGGGGGTGGTGGGTCTCGGATATCTTGGCTTGCCTTTTGCCGTAGAAAAAGCAAAGGTGGGTTTTCGATTGCTGGGCATTGAGCAGAACCCCAGGCGCGCCGAACAAGCAGCAATTCTCATTAGGGAAATTTTGCTGAAGCTTATTGAGAACAGTCTCAAGAGTCCTTCTTGAAAAGCCCCTTCCTTCGTTCAAGATTTGGCATCTTGAACAGGATGCTGGTCAAAATGAGAAGTGCTGGCATGGGGCAAAAAAAAGTATCATAATGAGGTTTTGGGATATAATGACCTTCTGGATACGTTGGAATCGGCAATTTTGCGGGTGACGTTGCTCTATCTGGAACAGTGGAATGAGGGCAGACGCAGGGGGGCTAAAGCTTGCAATGAGTTATTCGTGGATATGGCGGGGATCATCACTCCAGAGTTGGCGGATGGTCATGTGTTCCACCAGTACACGGTTTGGGTGTTGGATGGGACACGAAATAAGTTAAAGGAGTATTTGGGTGAACAGGGGATTGGCTCAATGATTTATTATCCTGTCCCGCAAGACCAGTTACCTGTTTATCAGGGGCAGTATCCAAAAATGCCAGTAAGTGATTTGCTAGGTACTGAGGTGTTGAGTTTACCAATCTGTCCTGAGTTGGAACAACATAATATTAATTTAATGAGTAATCTTTGTAAAACCGGATTATTACTAGATTAAAAGATAGTTGATTCTGACTCTAATTTTTTTGTGAGACTACCCAGAAAGCATTGCATTAGCCAAATTAATGAAATTTTTACAAAAATTCCTCTATTTATTTACAACTAGAGAACGGTGGCAAATTGCCGGACTTTTTCTGCTGATTTTGATTGGGGCTGGCGTTGAGACTTTGGGCGTAGGTTTGGTTCTGCCCTTTATTTCTCTGCTAGAAAGGCCCCAGAGGGTTGAAGAAGCAGGACTTTTGAGATGGGTTTATCAAGCGGTTGGCGAACCAGAATTGCGGCAGTTTTTAATCTGGGCGGGTTTAGGATTTATCGGCATTTATTTACTTAAAAATGCTTATCTAACGGGGCTTACTTATTTACAGTGTCGTTTTATTTATGATAAACAAGTTGAACTATGTTCTCGTCTATTTCGTGCCTATTTATATAGTCCCTATCCATTTCACTTGCAGCGCAATAGTGCGGATTTAATTCGTAATCTAACTTCTGAAACAGGAGTTTTTTTTAATAGCGTTTTAATACCCGGATTATTGGCACTGACTGAAGTAACCATTCTGGCTTGTATTGCTTTATTTTTATTGATTGTCGAGCCTGTGACTTCTCTGGCAGCGGCAGGAGGAATTGGCCTAGCAACTATGAGTTTTTATCGGGTGGTTCGCCTGAAGTTAAGTGAGTTGGGTGAGGCTCGTCAATACCACTATGGACAGGTGATTCGGACGATTAATCACGGGTTGGGAGGGGTTAAAGAAGCGAAGGTGTTAGGGCGAGAGCCATTGTTTATTGAGGAGTTTGAAAAGCATAATATTTATTCTACTCGGGCCTTACAGTTTTATCAATTGATGAGTCAATTGCCTCGGTTTTTTATTGAGTCCATAGCCATCGTAGGTTTGATGTTAATTGTGGTGTCAGTTTTGGCTCAAGGGAGAAATTTAAGTGCGGTAATCCCTACTTTGTCTTTATTTGCAGCAGCCGCTTTTCGCTTGATGCCGTCCATTAATCGGATTTTGAATTCAGTTACAGCGATTCGTTTTAGTTCTTCTAGCGTTTATGTTCTTTACCAGGATTTGATGGAACTAAAACCAGTGCTAGAAAATTCGCACTTAGGTGAATCTCGCAAACTCGCTGAAGTGCAGCCCGTTTTAGAAACCGAGATCGCATTACAGAATGTGTTCTATCGTTATCCTGGAGCCAGTGATAATTCCCTCCAAAGGGTGTCTTTAACCATTCCTAAAGGAAAATCCGTGGGCTTTGTGGGGTCTTCTGGGGCTGGGAAAACCACGATTGTGGATGTAATTCTAGGGCTATTGCCACCCACTCAGGGGCAAATTTTAGTGGATGGTCGAGATATTTATGACGATTTATCCGCTTGGCAGCGGTTGATTGGTTATATTCCCCAAAGTATTTATTTGTGTGATGATACTTTACGAAATAATATTGCCTTTGGGATTCCTGAAAAGGAGATTAATGAAGGTTGGATTGAGGCCGCAGTTAAATCAGCCCAGTTGACTGAGTTATTAACAAGTTTACCCGAAGGTTTGGATACTTTGGTCGGAGAACGAGGGGTACGCCTGTCAGGGGGGCAACGGCAGCGGGTGGGGATTGCCAGAGCGTTGTATCATAATCCAGAGGTATTGGTGATGGATGAGGCAACGGCAGCTTTGGATAATCAGACTGAGGCTGGGGTAATGGAATCCGTGGAGAAGTTGAGTGGAGAGAAAACCTTGATTATGATTGCTCACCGTTTAAGTACCGTGAAAAATTGCGATCGCCTCTATTTTATGAGTCAGGGACAGATTATAGATTCAGGAACTTATGACGAATTATGTCAACGCAATCAAGAATTTCAGATTATGGCTCAAGTAGTTAGTTCAGCCAAAAATTAACGGCTCAATCAATTATTGTTTTTGATAATAATAAATATTTCGTCATGAGGAAAATCAGTTGATTTATAAAAAGAAAGTATTAGTTACGGGTGCAGATGGTTTTATTGGCTCTCACTTAACAGACGAATTGGTGAGGCAGGGTTATTCTGTAAAAGCTTTTGTTATTTATAACTCCTTCAATTCCTGGGGGTGGCTAGACCATTCTTCAAAAGATGTTGTAGACAAGTTGGAAGTATTTTCTGGCGATATTCGCGATCCTTATGGGGTTAAGGAAGCAATGAAAGGGTGTGATATCGTATTACACCTAGCAGCATTAATCGCTATTCCTTATTCATATCATTCACCCGCAACTTATGTGGATACGAATGTAAAAGGAACGCTAAATGTAGTTCAGGCAGCGAGAGAACTAGGGGTTGAGAAAGTCGTTCATACTTCAACCAGTGAAGTTTATGGCACGGCTCAATTCGTTCCCATTACAGAAGACCATCCCTTACAAGGTCAGTCTCCTTACTCAGCGAGTAAGATAGGGGCTGACCAAATTGCTATGTGTTTTTACCAGTCTTTTAATACTCCGGTATCAATTATTCGTCCTTTTAATACCTACGGCCCGCGACAGTCAGCCCGGGCAGTTATTCCTACGGTGATTACTCAGATTGCTAAGGGAGCAAGGAAAATCAAGTTGGGTGCATTGCATCCCACAAGGGATTTTAATTATGTCAAAGATACAGTTCGAGGATTTATTGCCATAGCTGAGTCGGAAAAGTCCATTGGCGAAGTGATTAATATTGGCAGTAATTTTGAAATTTCTATTGGTGATACGGTACAGATTATTGCAGAGGCAATGGGTGTGGAGATAGAAATAGAGACCGATGAGATTCGTTTACGTCCTGAGAAAAGTGAAGTGAATCGTTTATGGGCAGATAATACAAAGGCTAAACAGATTGTGGGGTGGGAACCCTTATATGGTGGGCGTGAAGGATTTAAGCGCGGTTTGGCAGAAACGGCAGAATGGTTTATGAATCCCGCAAATTTGGCTGGCTACAAAAGTGATCGCTACAATATTTAAGGGGATTTGAAGAGTGGACAAAATAGAACAGGATTTTTTACACGCGATGCAAACTGTCTTGGGACAGCCAAATACTTTTGTGCCACTCCACGAACCTGAGTTTATCGGCAATGAGTGGGAACGGGTCCAAGATTGCCTTGATTCTACCTTTGTTTCATCCGTCGGCAAATATGTCGAGCGCTTTGAAGTTATGCTGGCGGAATATACAGGGGCAAAGTATGCTGTAGCCTTAGTAAATGGTACGGCAGCCCTGCATATCGCTTTATTGTTGGCAGGGATTAGACCCGGAGATGAGGTATTAATTCCGGCTTTATCTTTTGTGGCTACAGCAAATGCGGTGTCCCACTGTGGAGCCATTCCCCATTTTATCGATAGTGAATTTGAAACCTTGGGGATAGATCCTCATGCTTTGAATGACTATCTCAAGCATTGTAGCTTGTCTAGTTCAGAGGGATTAACGAATCGATTTACAGGACGGCGGATCGCTGCTGTTGTGCCTATGCATACCTATGGTCATCCGGTAGATATGACATCTTTGATTGATGTGGCGAATCGTTATCATTTGCCGGTGGTAGAAGATGCAGCGGAATCTTTGGGCAGCAGGCATCAGGGGCAACACACGGGAACTTTTGGGGGGTTGGGAACATTAAGTTTTAATGGTAATAAGGTGATTACGACAGGAGGAGGGGGAGCGATTTTAACCAATGATACAGAATTGGCTCAACAGGCTAAACATTTGACCACAACTGCAAAACAGCCTCACCGTTGGGAGTTTTTTCATGATCGCATCGCCTGGAATTATCGCTTGCCTAATTTGAATGCTGCCTTGGGATGCGCTCAGATGGAACAATTGCCTGATTTTTTGGCTCGCAAACGCTTGTTAGCCCAGCAATATCAGGACGTATTTAGAGATATTGAGGGAATAGGTTTTGTAGTTGAGCCTTCAAACAGTCAGAGTAATTATTGGTTAAATACTCTGCGGTTAGAACAGCCAAGTGTATCAGTCCGTGATCGCCTCTTAACCGCTGCTAATGATGCAGGTTATCAATGTCGTCCCACTTGGACATTACTGCATAAGCTGCCCATGTATGCTGATTGTCCCCATGCTCCCTTACCTGTTGCAGAGCAGTTGGAAGCGAGTTTGATTAATGTACCTAGTAGTGCAAAACTTGCGGGGGCTGAAACATGACTTCACCGCGCACAATCTGTATTGTCACAGGAACCAGGGCTGACTATGGTTTGCTGTACTGGCTCATTAAAGAAATTGCTGATGATAATGACTTACATTTACAAATCATCGCTACGGGGATGCACCTTTCTCCTGAGTTTGGTTTGACCTATCAGCAAATGGAAGCGGATGGTTTTAGCATTGATGCCAAGGTGGAAATCCTCTTGTCCTCTGATACACCTGTGGGAATTGCGAAATCTCTTGGTTTGGGAGTCATAGGCTTTGCTGATGTTTTAGAGCGGCTACAACCTGATATTTTGATGGTGTTGGGCGATCGCTTTGAAATTCTCGCCGCAGCCCAAGCGGCAATGTTAGCTAGAATTCCCATAGCTCATATTCATGGGGGAGAAACCACAGAAGGCGCATTCGATGAGCAAATTCGCCACGCCATCACTAAATTTGCCCACTGGCATTTTGTCGCCGCAGAGCCTTATCGTCAGCGAGTGATTCAACTGGGAGAATCTCCCGATCGCGTGTTTAACGTTGGTTCTCCAGGTCTAGACCATCTTCAATATATGGACTGGCTCGATCGCCCTACTTTAGAGGAATCACTAGGGCTGAAACTGCGATCGCCCATCTTCCTGGTGACTTATCATCCGGTTACGCTAGATAAACAGTCTCCGTCAATCCCCATGCAGGAGCTATTGGTGGCTCTAGATCGTTTTCCAGAGGCAACTGTCATTCTGACCTATCCTAATGCTGATACAGGGGGGCGCGTTTTGATTGAGCATATTGATCGATGGGTGAAGCACAATCAACATCGAGCGAAAGCTTTTATTTCCCTGGGTCAACAACGGTATCTAAGCCTGATGGGTCAAGTGGATGTCATTATTGGAAATTCTTCTAGTGGATTTACAGAAGCGCCAGCCCTGAAAAAAGCAACCGTGAACATCGGCGATCGCCAAAAGGGTCGTCTCAAAGCCAAATCAGTGATTGATACGCCAGAACGAAGCCAGGATATTGTGGCGGGCATTCACCGCGCCCTATCTGAGGAGTTTCAATTGATGCTACCCTTAGTCAAATCCTTATATGGAACAGGAAACGTGAGTCAGCAAATCAAGGAAAAACTAAAAGCTGTTCCACTGCAAACCCAAAAAGCCTTTTTTGATATTGAGCATAATTTCTAAAATGTCCACATTTATCATTGCAGAAGCAGGGGTTAATCATAACGGCGATCGCCATCTCGCCCAACAACTGATTGATATCGCTGCTGATGCAGGGGCAGATGCCGTTAAATTCCAGACTTTTCAAGCTGATCGTGTGGTGAGTCGTCATGCACCCAAGGCTGAGTATCAAACTCAAACGACAGGGAAAACGGTAAGTCAATTAGAAATGATCCGTCAACTGGAATTGAGCACGTCGGATCACGAGGTTTTAATCAATCATGCTCAGTCCAGAGGTATTCAATTTCTCTCAACCCCCTTCGATGTTCCCAGTTTACATCTCCTGACACGAGATTTTGGTTTAAAAACGATTAAAATTCCCTCTGGAGAAATTACTAATGCCCCTTTTTTACTAGCAATCGCCCGTTCTGCTGAAAGGGTCATCCTCTCAACGGGAATGAGTACCTTAGCGGAAGTGGAGGCAGCTTTAGGGGTCTTAGCCTTTGGTTTCACGAGGGATAAAGCTATTCCCCAGCGGGGAGACTTTGAGCAAGCTTTTGCTTCATATCAAGGACAGCAGGAGTTGCGCGATCGCGTCACCCTCCTCCACTGCACTACTGAATATCCAGCCCCCTTTGCGGAGGTGAATTTACGGGCGATGGATACTCTGGCAGCAGCTTTTGGGCTTCCGGTGGGTTATTCTGACCATACTCCGGGGATTCACGTTTCCTTAGCTGCTGTGGCACGAGGTGCTAAAATTATTGAAAAACACTTTACGAGCGATCGCAGTCTCCCAGGTCCCGACCATCAGGCATCCTTAGAACCCCGCGAATTAAATCAGCTAGTGCAACAAATTCGGGAAATTGAGCAAGCATTAGGGGATGGGATTAAACGACCTACAGCCTCAGAGTGGAAAAATCGATATGTTGCCCGTAAGAGTTTGGTGGCAGCTAAGGCGATCGAGGCTGGTGAAGTAATTACAGAAGAAAACTTAACTTGTAAAAGACCAGGGACAGGAGTTTCTCCTTTTAGCTATTGGCAAACAATTGAGCAAGTAGCAACCCGAAATTACGATATAGATGAAACTCTTGATGTCTGAATCTGTTTTTCCCTATTCACCCAAAAGATTTTACACTAACATCAGTTCAAGTAAAAAATAGATATGACCAATAACAGCAAACAAATTTATAATTACACCGTGATTCTTGAACTTGAATAAGGAAGAAGATGGCGGCTATCATGCTTTTTGTCCTATTCTCAAAGGCTGTCATTCTCAAGGAGACACTTTTGAAGAAACAATTGACAATATTACAGAAGCTATTGAATTATATCTTGAAAGTTTAAAAGCAGATAGTCAACCTATACCTAAAGAGGGTTTAATTTTTAAATCATTGAGTATTTTATGGTGAGCAACTTTACTACAGTCAAAGCGAAAGAATTTATTTGAGAAATTACTCTAGCGATGAAACCTTAGATGTCTGAATCCGTCTATATTTTAGGTCCAGGTGGTCACGGGCGAGTTGTTTTAGATGCACTACTGGCTAACGGGATTCAAGTGACAGGTATTCTCGATGCCAATGCCCAACTCTCAGGGCAACTACTCGGAGTTCCCATTTTAGGGGGAGATGAATATTTAGATGGTGTAACAATTGCTAAAACATTTTTAGTGAATGGCTTGGGTGCTAATCCTAAAATATTCAAACGCCGAAATATATTTACTGTTATGAAAACACGGGGATTTACATTTAAGTCATTTAAACATCCATCAGCAATTGTGAGCAGTGCCATCAGTATGGGAGAGGGGTGTCAGGTTATGGCTGGAGTCGTTATCCAAGCTGGAGTGACTCTGGAAGAGAATGTAGTCATTAATACAAGAGCCAGTATCGATCATGACTGTATGATTAGCTCCCACTCCTTTATTGCTCCTGGGGTAACGCTGTGTGGCAATGTCACGGTCGCCTCATCTACTTTTATTGGCGCAGGTGCCGTAGTAATTCCCAATATTAATATTGGAGAAAACGCAATTGTTGGCGCAGGTTCAGTAGTGACAAAAACCGTTCCAGATGGTTGGATTGTCGCAGGAAATCCTGCGGTTAAGATTGGGGTCAATGACTAATGACTAAAGCGAATTGGAAAGATATCGTTATTTCTCCTGAAACATCTTTGGGAGAGGCAAGTAGATGAATTTGAAAATTGAACTGTAATCAAAAAAAGGTCAAAATGAATATAATTTCTTATCCTTCTGCTGTTGATCTATCTCGTTTTGGTAAGGAGCAGACGAATCCAGACGTTTTATATGGATTGCCCCCTGAAGTTAAATTCTGTAGGAAATGTGTAATTTCTAATCAGCGACCCAACTCTGCGGTTGAGTATCAACATACCAAAGAGACCAAAAAGAAAACGATTAACTTCGATGAAAACGGAGTTTGTGATGCTTGCAATTTTACCGAACGCAAGAAGCATAGTATTGATTGGACAGAGCGAGATAAACAATTAAGAGAACTTTGCGATAAGTTTCGGAAACCTGATGGTAGCTATGACTGTATCGTTCCAGGATCGGGAGGTAAAGACAGTTTTTACGCTGCTCATATCCTCAAAAATGAATATGGAATGCACCCATTAACAGTAACTTGGGCTCCCCACATTTACACTCAGTGGGGCTGGAAAAACTTTCAATCCTGGATTCATGCCGGATTAGATAACTACTTAATGACTCCTAATGGTCGAGTTCATCGATTGCTAACTAGACTTTCTACAGAATTACTCTTTCATCCGTTTCAAGCCTTCATGTTCGGACAGAAGTCATTAGCCCCTAAAATGGCTCTTCTATTTAACATTCCACTGGTCTTTTATGGTGAAAATGAAGCAGAATATGGCAATCCCATCACTGATACGGACACGGCGCAACGAGATTGGGCATACTTTTCCGCATCGAATCAGTCTCAGGTGTTCCTGGGAGGAGTTTCTGTTAGTGATTTAAAAGAACAGTTCGGGTTAGATCAAAATGATTTACAACCATATTTGCCAGCCGATCCCAACCAATTGGCAGAGAAAAAAGTAGAAGTTCACTACTTAGGATACTACCTAAAGTGGCATCCGCAAAGCTGTTACTACTATGCAGTACAGCACGGTGGATTTCAGGCATCACCAGAACGGACACCTGGCACATACAGTAAGTACAACAGCATTGACGATCGCATTGATGACTTCCACTATTACACAACAGGAATTAAATTTGGTATTGGTAGAGCCAGCTATGATGCGGCTCAGGAAATTCGTTCGGGTGATATAGAACGAGAGGAAGGAGTCGCTTTAGTAAAACGCTTCGACCATGAGTTTCCCGAACGCTTTGCCGATGAAATTTTTCATTACCTCAGTCTTTCTGAAAAGGAATTCCCCATTGCCAGCAAAATGTTTGAACAACCAATCATGGATCGAGTGTATTTTCAACTTTTAACCGATCATTTTCGCTCGCCTCACCTGTGGTATCACGAAAATGGTGAATGGAAGCTCCGCCACGCGGTTTGGCATGAAAAAAAGGTTGCAGTAACCCCATGAGAAAAATTCGCCTGATTGCCCGCCTAGATGTCAAAGGGCCTAATTTAATCAAAGGTGTCCACTTGGAAGGCTTACGGGTGATTGGATCGCCTAGTGAATATGCTCAACGCTACTACCAGCAAGGAGCAGACGAATTGCTTTATATGGACTGTGTTGCCAGTCTGTATGGTCGTAATAATCTGAGCCATATTGTTGAAAAATCTGCCCAAAATATCTTTGTTCCCATAACTGTTGGTGGTGGTATTCGCTCGGTAGAGGATGCCACTCACTTATTACGTTGCGGAGCCGATAAGGTTGCTGTAAATACCGCAGTTGTTGCTAATCCAGACTTAATTACGGACATTGCTCGTCGTTTTGGCAGTCAATGTATGGTGCTTTCCATCGAAGCCAAACAAATTGCTCCTGGACGTTGGGAAGTTTATACTGATAATGGCCGTGAGCGAACGGGACTTGATGTTATTGATTGGGTGAAAAAAGGAGTATCTTTAGGGGCTGGTGAAATTCTGCTCACATCCGTAGATCGAGAAGGAACTCGTCGAGGATTTGATATTCCATTGGTTAAAGCCGTTACCCAAGAAGTGTCCGTTCCAGTGATTGCCAGTGGAGGGATGGGTACGCCCGACCATTTGATTGAAGTCGTACAGAACGGGGAATCTGATGCCGTGGCAATGGCTGATATTTTGCACTATCAGCGTACTACCATCGGTGAAATTCGCAGGGTAGCTGAATCATCTGGGATTGAGGTCAGACGTTATGAAAGCTCCTGAAGTTACAGTTATTGATTACGGTGTAGGTAATCTTCTCAGTGTTCAACGTGCTTTAGAGCATTGTGGTGCAGAAGTTTATACTACTAACCAACCTTCCGCCATTTTGGCAGCCTCACGAGTAGTGTTACCTGGGGTAGGGGCATTTGGTAATGCTATGGCTGAGTTAAAAAGATTACAGCTTGTCGAAGTGATTCAGGAGGTTGCCCAGGAAGGCATCCCTTTGCTAGGGATTTGTTTGGGAATGCAGTTACTTTTAGACGAAAGTGAAGAATTTGGACTGACTCAGGGGTTGGGCTTAATTCCGGGTCGTGTTATACCAGTGCCTCATACTTCAACAACTGGTCAGCCTCAGAAAATTCCCCATATTGGTTGGAATAATTTGGTTTTGTCTCCAAGCAAGTCAACTTGGCGAAATACCATACTTGAAACAGTCGCTCCTGGAGAATCTACTTATTTTGTTCACTCCTTTATGGCTAATCCGCTGGATATCAATCATCGTATTGCTGACTGTATCTATGGAGGAGTAAACATATCAGCAGTTATTGGTCGAGAGAACCTTTGGGGTTGCCAGTTTCACCCAGAAAAAAGTGGTGAAGCGGGGCTAAAGATATTAAGGCAGTTTTTAGCATAGGATTTTCGTCAATGAACGACTGGAAAAAAGTTGTTGTGAGGCGTGAGACGCCATTGAAAGAGGCGATCGCCAAAATAGATAGATCGGGGCTTCAATTGGCAGTGGTTTTAAACTCTGACGAAACCCTTGCTGGTGTGTTGAGTGATGGGGACCTTCGTCGTGCCATATTAGCAGGAAAGAGTCTGGATGTTAGTGTTTCCGAGGTGATGAACCCTCAACCTACTGTAGCTCCGGCTTCTATGCCTCGTAGCAAAATGTTACGATTAATGCGCCGCTTGGTGATTCACCATTTACCATTGGTTAATGCAGAACATCAGGTGGTCGGTTTAGCGACTCTAGACGACTTAATTGGTGTAGTCGAACGCCCTAACTGGGTTATTATTATGGCAGGAGGTTTAGGAACTAGATTACACCCATTAACACAAGAATGCCCCAAGCCTCTGTTAAAAGTGAGGGGCAAGCCTATTTTAGAAATGATTGTGGAGAGTTTTGCAGAACAAGGCTTTAAGCAGATATTTTTATCTGTGAACTACAAGGCAGAAATGATCCAAGAATATTTTGGGGATGGCGATCGGTGGGGCGTACAAGTTAATTACATCCATGAAAAAGAGCGTTTAGGAACGGCTGGAGCCTTGTCTCTGTTACCAGAACGACCTACCACCCCCATGATTGTAATGAATGGGGATATACTAACTCGCACCAGCTTTGATAGTCTACTCAAATTCCATGAAGCACAAGATGCTGTGGCAACGATGGCCGTTCGCGAGTATGATTTTCAAGTGCCTTATGGTGTAGTGCGGATGGATGGTACAAAAATTAAGGCGATTGAAGAGAAACCTTTACAGCGTTTCTCCGTCAATGCAGGCATCTATACATTAAGCTCAGAGGTTTTAGAGTATATTCCTAAGAATACTTTTTTTGATATGCCAACATTATTTGAACATTTAATTTCTACCAATCAAGCAACTGCTGCCTATCCATTAAGAGAATATTGGCTTGATATTGGCAGAATGAGTGATTTAGAAAAAGCTAATCAAGAAACCTAAAAAGGTTATGATCACCAGCCTAACCATTGATCAACTTGAAAACTACCTGCTATCATCGATTAGCAATCACATCCCTGATGGATGGACTGGTTATTCGTTAAAACAGTTTCTGAAAGATGCGATGGATCGAATTGATTATTGTTTTTCTCATATTCACAGGAAGTATTATCGAAATGAAGGGAAAGTAGTATTTAACCACCTCAATACAGATCATATGGCATCGCTACTATACTTCTTAGGAAATACAGTATGGCAAGCTACAGGTGATGAAGAACTTCCAACGCGCTTGTTCTACTTAAATAAGATATTGCATAGTCTTGATTTATACTTTTCAGTTCAAATGCCAAAAGTCTTTATGTTGGTACACCCTGTTGGTACAGTAATTGGCCAAGCGGAATATAGTGATTACCTCGTTATCTATCAAAACGTTACCATTGGTTCTGACGATGGTCTTTACCCAAAACTGGGTAAGGAAGTTATCTTTTATGCTAAAAGTAGTCTCGTGGGAAACTGTCATGTAGGTAACAATATTGTTTTCGGATCAAACTCTTTCCTTATTAATACAGATATACCGGACGACACTATCGTAGTTGGCCGGTATCCAAATCATAGATTTAAGCCTAATTCAGTTTCTGTATGTTCGCGCGAGTGGAATTGAGATCAGGAATGAAAGTTTTAGTGGTTGGTTATGGTTCGATTGGACAACGCCACGTTATTTTACTAAAAGAGTTGGGCTGTAAGGTCGCTGTAGTTAGTCGTCGCTCAAGTGATTGCTTCCCGTGTTTTTCTAATTTGACTAATGCTTTAACTGATTGGCAGCCGAATTATGTGGTCATCGCCAGCAGAACCAGTGAGCATTATGAAGATATTAAAGTTCTTATTACAAACAATTTTAATGGGTCAGTTTTAGTAGAAAAACCGTTATTTGATACAAATATTCAAATACCAAAACATAATTTTTATCGATCTGCTGTTGCTTACAATTTACGTTTTCATCCTTTATTAAAGAAGCTAAAAAAAATATTGGAATCTGCGTTAAACGTAGTAACAGTTACTATCTATGTCGGTTCTTATCTACCTTATTGGCGATCAAAAACAGACTATAGAACCAGTTATTCTGCTCATCGCCAAGCAGGAGGCGGTGTACTTAGAGACCTTAGCCATGAGTTAGATTATGTCTTATGGTTGTTTGGGTCTTGGAGACGGTTAACAGCACAAGGAGGAAAATTTAGTTCATTAGAAATCGATAGTGATGATGTTTACTCAATACTAATGGAAACGGATTGTTGTCCGTTAGTTTCTATTCATATGAATTATCTCGATAAAGTACCACGTCGAGAAATTTTTGTTAATACAGATAGCCATACAATACATATTGATTTGTGTCAAAACACAATGAAAATTAATGGAGATGAGGAAGCTATCTCGTTAGAAAAAGATGCAACTTATCGATCAGAACACCAAGTTATATTAGATTTAGATAGCAATCTTGCTACATTATGTAGTTTTGAAGAAGCTAGAGAAACTTTATTCACAATCGAAGCGTCTGAACAGGCAGCAATCTGTCATACTTGGATTGAGCGATGAAACGAATCTGTACTATTTGTGCTCGTGGCGGTTCAAAAGGAGTCAAAAACAAAAATATTCGTGATTTGCTAGGACAACCCCTGATCGTCTATACTCTCAGGCAAGCACAAGAATGCCAGTTGTTCGATATAATTGCTATGAGTAGCGATTCGCAAAAGATTCTCGACATTGCTCAGAATTACGGTGTAGATATATTAGTAAATCGTCCTCCCGAACTGGCTACCGATCGGTCAGCTAAAATTCCCGCTATTCAGCATTGTGTGGAGGAAGTAGAACGACTTAGTGGGCAAAAGTTTGATGTAGTAGTTGATCTAGATGCTACTTCACCTTTGCGTTTGCCCGAAGATATCCAAAGTGCTGTTAGCCTACTAGAAACTGAAAAAATTAGTAATGTGATTACAGGAACTCCATCTAGAAGGTCTCCCTATTTTAATCTAGTAGAGTTAGGTCGTGATAGTGTAGTGCGCTTATCCAAGCCATTGAATCAACCAATCGTTCGTCGGCAAGATTCTCCAAAGTGTTTTGATATGAATGCTTCAATTTATGTTTGGCAGCGAGATGTGTTATTTAACGCAACCACAGTATTTAATCCTGATACTCGGCTTTTTCTGATGCCAGAGGAACGTTCAATCGACATTGATAGCGAACTAGATTTTGAAATTGTTGAACTTTTGATGAGGAAAAAATCAATTCATTAAATGAGTAAAATTTCTTATCGAAGCTTATTCGATTTAACAGGCCAGGTTGCTGTTGTCACTGGAGGCGCTGGAATTCTAGGTCAGCATTTTTGTGCTGGACTTGCTGAATCTGGTGCTAAAGTAGCTGTGGTGGATTTACAGGAAGCCAAGGCAATTGAACTAGCTAAAAAGATTAGAGATGATTACTCAAATCAGGCGATCGGAATAGGTTGTGATGTATCTAAATCTGAATCTGTGCAGGCGATGGTTGAGCAAGTTATTTCTGAGTTTGGCGAAATTAATATCTTGCATAATAATGCCGCAGGTAAATCTGAGGATCTTAATGCTTTCTTTGCTTCCTTTGAAGATTACAGTTTGGAACAATGGCGACAAATTATGTCAGTCAACCTTGATGGAATGTTTTTAGTGGCTCAGGCGATCGGTAAACAAATGGTCACGCAAGGTAAAGGAGGTAGTATCATCCAAACGGCTTCAATATATGGAGTGATCGCTCCAGATCGTCGGATTTATGATGGTTCATTTTATCTAGGTCGCCAGATTGATAGCCCAGCAGTTTACAGCGCATCTAAATCTGGAGTTATCGGGCTAACAAAATATTTAGCCGCTTATTGGGCAGACCAGAAAATTCGTGTCAACACTCTCACCCCTGGCGGGGTAGAAAGCGGTCAAAATAGTGAATTCAAACAAAAATATTCAGCCAGAGTACCTTTGGCTCGAATGGCAAAGCCAACTGAAATGGTAGGAGCTTTACTATATTTAGCATCAAAAGCTTCAAGTTATGTCACAGGTCAGAATATAATTGTGGATGGTGGTTTAACTACTTGGTAACAAAATTTGAACAATTGAAGTGATCAGTGAAAAATGAACCAAGGTTAAATCACAACGGTCTAATTTATAGAATCGTTGAAATTTAACTAATATTATAAATAGTAAACATGATTAAATCAAGACTAAATTCACTATCCGATAATAAAATTTTAATTGCTCTACTTTTGGGTGCGCCTTTTACTGAACAAAACTATGAAAGAATAGGTATTCCATACCTAAAACATAAATTCAATGTGGTTGTTCTTGACTGCAACACTTGGCTCAGGAGTGGATTTAGTGAATTGAAATTCAGTGAGTATGACTATCCATATTTAATTAAAATATCGAGTGCTAAAGAATTTATAGATGTCATTAGTCAAATAAAACCTAACTATGCAATTGACTTTCTTGGTCTGGGCAGATATACACGGTTTATCCAAGAAACCCTAAAAATATATGGGGTAAAGTTTGTTGTTCAGAAGACAGGTGCTTTACCTGCTCCTTCTAAGAAAAATAGAATAATTCAAGGTTTAATTAAGAATCCAAAAAACCTAATCTTCCAATTAATGAATAAGTTGGTGATGAGTAGAAAGGAAAATAGACCATTGCCACCCGATATTTCTTTATTGGCAGGGGCTAAAACCCGGGATTATTGGACAAATCAATCTAAAAATATTCTCTGGATAGCATCTAGAGATTACTACAGCTACAAGAAAGTTAATTCGGAATCAAAAAATAATAATTTATTGGCTTTAGGTGATTATATATTATTTATTGATGATGCAATCACAGTGGCTAGTGATATCAAATTATTGGGAATATCACCAGCCATGAAACCAGAAGATTACTATAATTTATTGCTACAAGCCTTCAATAATATCGAAAAATTAGTGGGCTTACCTGTAGTAATAGCAGCTCACCCATCTACGAAATCACTAAACCAATATGAAAGTTTTTTCGGGGATAGAAATGTCTATTTTGGCATAACACCAGAACTTTGCTGTCACAGCAGCCTAGTTTTATCACATATTTCAACAGCTTTGTCTTATGCTATTTTGTGGGATAAGCCGATTATTATACTTACATCTAAAGAACTAGATCGGTCATCTTGGGGAGTTGAAATGAGAGAATGGAATATTCAGCTAAATTGTCCATTACTATTTATGGAAGCATCTCAAAAACAATACACTGATGCTTACCAAAAAAGTAAAAACATTGATAAAAATAAATATAAATTATATATCAACAACTATATCAAAACCGACGAAGTTGTTGAAGAAGAACCTTGGGAAGAATTTTCACGTTTTATTCAAAAAAATAATTATTTTTAAGTATTATGACTTATAAAGTTCTTGATGTGGGTTGCGGGAATCGGAAGAGAGCAGGGGCGATCGGCATAGATATCAATCCTCGATCGCAAGCTGATGTCATCCATGACTTAAATATAACTCCTTATCCATTTGAAGAATCTATATTCGATGAAATATATGTTGATAATGTACTAGAGCATCTCAATGATGTAATTAAAACACTAGAAGAACTTTACCGTATTGGAAAACCCAATGCCTTAGTTAAAATCATTGTTCCATATTTCAGATCGCGCTGGTCTTGTATCGATCCAACTCATAAGCACTTTTTTTCAGCAGATTCAATGAGCTATTTCGATCCAGATCATATTCACTGCAAGCTTTATGATTACAGTTTGGCTCGATTTAAAATTGAAAAGCGAATATTTAATGAAACTCTGAAAAATAGCATTTTAAAAAAAATAATTTTGATGATTGCGAATTGGAAACCAAGTGCTTATGAGTGGTATTTGTCACATCTATATCCTCTTGATGATATTACCTTTTATTTAAGAGTATGCAAATGAAAAAGCCTTATTTGTCACCATTGAGGCCAATTTTTATTGTTGAATATAATTTACACAGACAAATCTCAAAAGCGGTAGATAAAGTCATAAAATCGGATCAAACAGGAGAAAGATGGCTGGATTATGGTTGCGGAAACCGCCCTTATGAGTATTTGTTTAGTGGAAAAGCAGAATATATTGGGATAGATGTCGAAGTTTCTGGTAGAGATAAGACATTAAAATTAGCAGATTACCATTATGATGGCCAGAGAATTCCTGAGAAAGATTGCTCTTTTGATGGAATTTTAACTACGCAAGTTCTTGAGCATGTGGTTGAGCCTGAAACCTATTTAGTGGAAGCTTTTCGAGTTTTAAAACCTGGTGGAAACTTAATTTTATCTGCACCATTTGTTTATCAAGAGCATGAACAACCGTATGATTTTTATCGATTTTCTAGCTTTCAAATTATTAAAATGCTTACTAAAGTAGGATTTGAAGTAGTTGAGTGTAAAAAAACAACTTGTGGGCTGGAAGCTATTGCTCAATTACTTTCAGTGTGGTGCATATCTAATCTTCGACCCCCAATCAGGGGGGGACTCGCCTAGTTTCATTACTGCTTTGTTTTCCTATCCAAATGTTCGGAATATTTTTACAAAAAATATTTCCAGATTCAGGAGAATTATTCCTAGATGTGGTTGTGATTGCGAAAAAAATCAATTAATGTTTTTTGGTTAGAGGGTATTTGCAAACATTTCTTATTACTGGTGCAACAGGTTTTATTGGAACCACATTAAGAAAGCGATTGATAGATTCGGGCTATAAAGTTGTTGCATTAACTCGCAATCCATCTTTTCGCTCTTCTTCCGATCATGTAGTAGTAGATTTGCGCGATCGCGATGCTTTGAGCGAGGCTATTAATTGTGTCAAACCCCATGTTGTCTTTCATCTTGCGGCAGACAAAACTAGATTCTTCGGAGACTATTCTGGTTTTAAAAAAAGTGTCGAAGTAAATCTGCTCGGCACAATGAATCTAGTGGAAAGTTGTCTTAAAACTTCTCAAGTGAATCGATTTATCATGCTTGGCACCTGTGAGGAGTATGGAAATGGGCAAGCTCCTTTTCAGGAGAATCAGCGAGAGATGCCAATATCATCGTATTCATATTCTAAGACGGCAGCAACTCATCTGCTTCAAACTCTTCATCGAACAATAGATTTTCCAGCGGTTATATTGAGACCAACGATAGTGTACGGAGCTGGACAGGGGCGAGATATGTTTTTACCAGCCTTAATTGAATCCCTTCTCTCTGGCCAAGTGTTTAAAATGACTCATGGAAATCAAAGCCGAGATTATATTTATATTAACGATCTTGTTGAAGCTTGTTGTGCGGCGATCGAGTCTGATGTAATTGGACAAGTTATTAACATTGGCAGTGGTCGTGCTTTGCCCATTCGTGAAATTGCTCTTCTGGCAGCATATTTAATTGGTAATGAAGCAGATAAATTACTAGATTTTGGGGCTTTACCTGAGCGAAAAAATGAGATCAGAAATTATTCAGTAAATTTAGAAGCCGCCACCCAGTACCTTCGGTGGCGACCGCAAGTAAGTCTAGTGGAAGGTCTAAGATTAACAATTGAAAGTTACCGCAAGTATTTTTATGAAAATTCATTATCATTCTGACTGTCTATTCTTTGCTGGTTGTGAAAAAATGTTAGTTAATTTCTGGCTCAACGATAATCTCAGAAAAAAGTATAAAATTAGCTTTAGTTACAGAAAATCAAAACAATATGAACAGGGTTTATATGCCCATCTAGATCCTGATTTTTTAATTATCCCCTTGAAATTACCTCCCCTGAACTGGCCTAGCAATCATTTTCTTCCACCCTTCAAAATTATTTCTAAAGCGATACGCTTTACCTATCGTTTTCTTTTGGGAAGATTTGTATTCTTTCTCTATGAAGTTTGGACGTTTTTTTGTTTATTTAAAAAAATCAAGCCTGATATTGTCCATTTGAATAATGGCGGATATCCTGCTGCAAGAACAGTTCTATCGGCTGCCATAGCTGCTCGTCTAGCAGGATGTCAATCAATCATAATGGTAGTCAATAATCTTGCTGTTCCTTATAACACGATCGATCGATGGCTAGACTGCTTATTAGATAGATGGGTAGTGCAATCTACTACCCAATTTATTACTGGTTCTGTTGCTGCATCTGAACGACTTGCATCTGTTTTACAACTTGATTCATCTCAAATTGGATCAATTCATAATGGTATTAGTTTACGAGAGATAAAAGAAACCAAGGAACAAGTAAGAAAAAAACTTGGCTTGACAAGCAATTATTCAGGAGTAGTGTTTGGTGTTGTTGCGTTAATGATCGAGCGAAAAGGACATAAAATCCTTTTTGAAGCCATAGAAATTCTCAAGAAACATCATCAACATCTAGGAGATGACTTGATTTTGTTTCTAGAAGGCAACGGTGATTTAGAGAAAACACTTAGAAACATTGTTGATCGGAAAAGACTTAACGACGTTATCAAGTTTATCGGAAATCAAGAGAATGTTTTTGATTTTATGAATGCGATAGATGCTTTGATTCTACCTTCTATAGATAATGAAGACTTTCCCAATGTTACTCTGGAGGCAATGGCATTAGGAAAAGCAGTAATTGCTACTGAGTTGGCAGGTACACAGGAACAAATAGTTGATGGAGAAACTGGTTATCTGGTTCCCCCCAAAAACTCAAAAAAATTAGCTGATGCAATTCAAAGCCTGTTGAATGATCGAGAACTTATCTATCGTATGGGAAAAGCTGGACAGAAGCGTTTTGAAGGCTACTTTTCTGCTGAAATTGCTGTAGATAGATATCTGAATCTTTATCAATCACTACACAAATAATTGTATAAAAATACATGAAAACTGTTATTCTTTGCGGTGGCTATGGCACTCGAATCCGTGATGTTAGTGACGATATTCCTAAACCAATGATTTCCATTGGCGGTCTACCGATTCTTTGGCACGTTATGAAATATTATTCTAGCTATAAATTTAAAGATTTTATTCTTTGCTTGGGTTATAAGGGGCATTCAATTAAGCATTTTTTCTTGAACTATGAAGCTTATACTCGTGATTGTACGGTTACTCTGGGAAGAAATACATCAATTGAGTTTCATATTAGTCACCAGGAAACAGACTGGCGGATTACGCTGGCAGAAACTGGGTTGGAAACAATGACAGGGGGTAGGATTCGGAAAATTAAAAAATATATAGAGAATGACGAAAATTTTTTATTAACTTATGGGGATGGAGTGAGTAATGTCGATCTCCATGCTTTGCTGGCATTTCACCAAAATCATGGCCGAATTCTAACCGTTACAGGAGTTCGTCCACCCGGTCGTTTTGGGGAACTGATGGCTGACAAACAAGGTTTAGTGACGGAGTTTAATGAAAAGCCACAGGCGACAGAAGGAAGGATTTCGGGTGGTTTTTTTGTCTGTCGGCGTGAGTTATTTGATTATTTAGACGATCGCGACAATCTTGTGTTTGAGCAGGAACCCATGAAAGCCTTGGTACATGATCGCCAACTTGCAGTTTACAAACATGACGATTTCTGGCAATGTATGGATACTTATCGGGATTGGCAGTTGTTGAATAAGTTGCTAGAGCAGGAGCAAGCCCCATGGTTAATCTGGTAAATACAATTGCATCTCTACGGAGTAAGCGAATATTGCTAACGGGCGATACTGGCTTTAAAGGCTCTTGGTTGGCTCTCTGGCTGGCTGAAGCAGGGGCAGAAGTATATGGCTACGCGCTGCCACCTCTAAGAGAAGAGGATCATTTCAATTTGCTGGGGTTACGCAATCGCATAGACCATTTTGATGGAGATATTCGCGATCGCGATCAACTCAGGCGCTTTTTTCAACAAGCTCAACCTGAATTTGTCTTTCATCTTGGAGCCCAAGCATTAGTACGAGAGTCTTATCAAAATCCGAAAGCAACCTTTGATACTAATATTGGGGGTTCAGTCAACCTACTGGAGTGCGTGCGGGAAACGCCATCTGTGAAAACTTTAATCTATGTGACTTCAGACAAGTGCTATCGCAATCGAGAATGGATTTGGGGCTATCGCGAAAATGATGAACTTGGTGGACGCGATCCTTATAGTGCCTCTAAAGCAGCAGCAGAAATTGTTTTTTCGGCCTATGGGGATTCGTTTTTCGCGTCACGCCCGAATTTTGGCTATGCCAGTGTTCGCGCTGGCAATGTGATTGGTGGAGGTGACTGGTCAAGCGATCGCATTATCCCAGACTGCTTTCGTTCTATTTATCATAATAAGCCAATCGTATTACGCCACCCAAAATCCACAAGGCCGTGGCAATATGTGTTAGAGCCGTTGAGTGGATATTTAACCTTAGCAGGTGCGCTTACAGAGAACCCAAAACAATTTTCAGGGGCTTGGAATTTTGGGCCGCATGGGGAGGCGAACCGTACAGTCAAAGAACTGGCTCAAGCGATGATTGACCTTTGGGGTTCAGGACAAATCAATGTGGCACAGCAGGATAGCGATTGGCATGAAGCAGGACTGCTGCATTTGAATTGTGACAAGTCTCATCATCAGTTGGGCTGGCGACCTCGTTGGAACTTTGAGCGTACTGCAACTGAAACAGTCGATTGGTATCGAGCTTTCTTAGAAGGTCAATCAATTACCCAAAAAAGTATCGAACAAATCCAGCGATATACAGAAACTATTTATGATTAAAGATGTTAAAGTGACACCTTTACGTCAAATACTAGATGAGCGTGGTAAAGTCATGCATATGCTCAAAGTCAGCGATCCGAATTTTCAGCAATTTGGAGAAATTTACTTTTCCTGTATTTATCCGGGCGCAATCAAAGGATGGCATATTCATAAGCAAATGACACTGAACTACGCCGTACTTCATGGGCATATTAAGTTTGTGCTTTATGATGAGCGGCCAGAAAGTCCAACCTATGGAGAGATTCAGGAACTTTTTTTGGGTCCAGACAACTACTGTTTAGTAACCGTTCCTCCCATGATATGGAACGGATTTAAGGGAATTGGAGAAGAAATGGCGATCGTCGCCAATTGTGCTACCATTCCCCACGATCCAGATGAAATCGAGCGTCGCGATCCTTTTGACCCTTCTATTCCTTACCAATGGGAACTTAAGCATCGATGAGAAATTGTGTCTTGATCACCGGAGGATTTGGCTATTTGGGGGGACGGATAGCCGTTAAACTGGCTCAACTGCCAAATTATTTAGTTCGTTTAGGTAGTCGTAGGGGACATTCTCCACCAGTCTGGCTTCCTCAAGCAGAAACAATAGCTATGGATGTAGTTGATCCGTCATCTCTTGCAGAAGCAATGATCGGGGTCAATGCGGTTGTACATCTTGCTGCAATGAATGAACATGAATGTATTGCAGATCCCCAAAAAGCCATTTTAGTTAATACGCTAGGAACATTAAATGTATTGCAAGCTGCGCTTGCAGCTAATGTAGAACGATTTATTTATTTTTCAACAGCTCATGTCTATGGTTCACCTCTCGCTGGTCATATTACTGAAGACATCATACCCAGGCCGATTCATCCATATGCGATAACTCATCATGCTGCTGAAGATTTTGTTCTGGCTGCACATCAAAAACAAGAAATTATCGGTATTGTTGTCCGCTTATCCAATGCATTCGGAACACCAATTCACTTAAATGTTGATCGATGGACTTTATTGGTCAACGATTTGTGCT
Organism: Laspinema palackyanum D2c; assembly: GCF_025370875.1. Taxonomy (NCBI): domain Bacteria; kingdom Bacillati; phylum Cyanobacteriota; class Cyanophyceae; order Oscillatoriales; family Laspinemataceae; genus Laspinema; species Laspinema palackyanum. The sequence continues at coordinate 12,241 of NZ_JAMXFD010000029.1, read as the reverse complement.
CACAAGCTATACAGAAGAAGTGTCTTACGTTACATTCATCAGGATATCAAAGTCGAGACTTTATTGCACTTGAGAATGTTGCATTCGCAGTACATCATTGTCTGCAATTACCGATAGAAAATATTGGTGATGGATTATTCAATCTTGGATCTGGAAAATCAAGGACAATATTGGAAATGGCACAACTTATTGCGAACTTGTGTTCTGAGTATTTAGGGTTTTTTCCAAAAATCAAGCGTCCTGAATTCCTCTTTAAAGAGGAATTCAAAAACAATACTCTCTTTTTTGACTCGACAAAATTTTTTAATACTAACTTCAAGGCTTCCAGTTATGACAAGGAAGAAATACTAAATACTTTATCTTTGGTGTCATCAACATACAACTAGACCGCGATCAATAATTGAATCCTAGAACTTCATACTTGTAATCATTCATATGCAAAGCTTATTAGTTTCCGTTATAATGCCCACTTACAATCATGGACATTACATTGGTCGGGCAATAAAATCATTGCTTGATCAGACTTATCAGCATTGGGAATTAATAATTATAAATAATTTTTCTACTGATGATACAGTTTCTATTGTTAGGGAATGTCAAGATCAGCGCATTCGGCTAATCAACTTTAGAAATAATGGAATAATAGCCGCATCCCGTAATTATGGAATACAACACGCAAAAGGAACTTACATTGCATTTCTTGATTCTGATGACTGGTGGACTTCCCAAAAGCTAGAGATATGTGTGCCACAACTAGAACAGGGATTTGATATTTGTTCCCATGATTTATGGCTTGTTAAGTCGGAAAATCAACGCTTTTTACGGCGAAGATTACGTTCCCGTTCGGTTTCTCTTCCTGTCTATGACGACCTGCTTTATAATGGCAATGGACTTCTTAACTCTAGTGTTGTCGTAAAAGCTGAAATACTAAAACAAATTGGTGGGCAGTCTGAAGATCCAGAACTCATTGCAGCAGAAGATTATGACTGTTGGCTTCGGATTGCTCAAGAGACTGATAAATTCATCTATATTCCCAAGGTATTAGGCTATTATTGGGTTGGAGGAGATAATATAAGTAATCCCCAACGTTTATTGGTTTTTTCAAACCGCTTATACTTTTTGTATATGCGCCCATACACTCAAATTCATAAAATAGAGCCCCCTGTATGGTGGTTGTATTGCTTATCCAAAGCCAATTTTCTCATTGGCAACGACAAAGATTGTCAACATTTTCTGTTGTTACTGTTACTTAGATCGACTGATTTAATTGTTAGTATCAAGGTGTTATATATGCTAATAATTGTGTTAATGAGGGGAACATTCTCTTTGGTAAGTAAAAAAATCTAAATTAACATGAAAGTTGGAATTGGACTACGACCTACATCGTATTTGCCAGAAGCATTTGCTTATAAAACTTATCTGCAATCAAACGGGTGGTATGTTGAGCTAGGAAATGAATATGAACTGTCCCCAAAATTGGATATTTATATTTTTTGGGTATAAAATCAGTATTTACTCAAACGAAAAACAAAGACATTATTGAAGTTCATGATTATGCCACTTTATCAACTCCCCCTTTTGCAAAAACCAAGAATCTTTTAAAGCGGCTTATCAATATTCAACCATCAGGATATATTTTTTCAAATCGTTATGTACGTGAGGGATTGGCGTTTCCCCAGAAAATTCCCTATATTTACCGCGATATGGGAGTTGATTCTGGTCTTTTTCAGAGAGCATCAAAAAATCCAGAATTTGATATAATTTATTGCGGTTCTGTATCGAATCGGAAAGGATTACTGCCTACTATTAAATTTTTCTCAGATTTACGATTATCAATCCTGGTTGTTGGTCAGCCTTGGCTTCATTGTGAAAATTATGATTTTTAGATTCGATTTCTGTATGCAATATACTCAGAGTTATAATTTAAATGAAGCATTAGTCAAACATAGAATTCATAGCCTTATTTATTAATCATCACTTGCACAATGGGTGAATTATTAGATGGTTTATCAAGTGTATTAAATTAATTATGTATTTTCCTTTGCGGCTAAAGTTACGAAAAATATTGGTTTATTTGCCCTTTATTGTTTGTTATATTGGGGTTGGTTTTTTCATGTACCCGTTATTTTTAACTCTTACGGGATTTTCCAGGAAAATTAAACTTGATTTCAAAGATATTTTGATAATAACGCTAATCATAATTTTTAGTTTGATAAAATTACCCTTTAGTGGCGTGTATATGGGGCTTTTAGATGGAATGTATTCTTTCGGATTTATAGTATATTATGTTTATTTCAAATCTTTAAACGATTATAATTTTTTAAATTTGAGAAAGCTATTATTATATTTATCACTTCTAACTATTTTTGAAGCATTTTTAGTTAACACTTTTGTGCCTGTTGAATTTTTACCAAATTATCCCGATCCAAATATAGCTACTGTCCGTACAGCCTTGTTTGGTTTTTATCAACGTCCTTATGGTTTTTGCGGACAACCATCAGTGACCAGTAGTGTTTTGGTTTCTCTGATGTCTTTACAGGAAGATAATATAAAAATCAAACATAAAAATAACAAATTTGCTGAGATTTTACCTGTAATTGCTGTTTTACTTTGTGTTTCTGGAGTTGGTTATTTAGCGTTATGTATCTTATTTATGCTTCGTAAATTTAAAAATTTCTCTCTATTTATTACAGTAACGCCTGCCTTATTAGGAAGTTATTTTGTGGTCGCAAGTTTTTTTGAACAATTGGGAACTCACATCCCTATAACTAAGATATCTCCTTGGTATATATTATTTTTGTGGGATTTTAAATTCAATCAATTTTTTGAATCTTACAATTTAAGCGATGGTATATATAGAATATGGTTTGGGCAGATTTTTACTACTAAAGAGACTACTCAGATAGGAGGCGATTTTGGTTGGATAAACTTTTTTTCTGTCAGTGGTATCCTAGGCTTGTTAATTATTATTATCACTATAGTTATGCATCTTAACAAACGAAATTATAAAACCATTATAATTCTAGTAGTTACAACTTTTCATTATGCTACGATATTTCATATCGTAGGACAAGCTGTATTTGCCTATGCTCTATGTCTAAAAAGCAAACCAAAACAAGCACTGATATAGTATAATTACCATAATCATTGTTTGAATTAATTAATTTCAAACCTTCAAAATATGTTTTTAATTTGAAAAATAAATGAGTAACTTAAAAAAGAGTCCTATTAAAATTGTTCATGTAACAACAGATCTGGCAGCACATGGCGCTCAAATGGTATTATATAGACTTTTGTCTCGGCTCAATCGAGATTGCTATGATTCAGTCGTAATTTCTTTAATGGATGGAGGTGAGCTAGTCGAAGAAATACAATCTTTAGGTGTACCCGTTTATACCATTGGCCTAAAAAATTCCATACCAACACCAGGACAAACTTATTTTTTAATTAAAACACTATCTCAGCTTAAAGCAGATTTAATTCAAGGTTGGATGTATCACGGAAATTTGGCAGCGCAAGTTAGCAATTTTTTTGTTTCTCAAAACATTCCTGTTTTACTTAGTATTCATCATTGTTTATATTCACTAGAGTATGAAAAAAAAATGACCAGGTATGTAATTCAATTATCTGCTTTTCTTTCTAGGTTGGCAACAGGTATTATTTTTGTTTCTAACGTCAGTAAGCGTCAGCATGAACAATTAGGATACTTCTCACCAAATACAATAGTTATTCCTAATGGTATTGATACTGGTCAATTTGTCCCCTCACAAAAAGCTAGAAGTGCGATTAGAGCAGAGTTAGGTTTATCTAATAATTCTTTACTAATTGGATTAATAGCTAGGTTCCACCCTATGAAAGATCATAAAACCTTTTTAAAAGCAGCAGCCTTGCTGATTGAAGAAGTTCCTGATTTAGATATCCATTTTGTTTTAGCAGGAAAAGGTATTAATTGGGAAAATACTTTCTTATCTAAATCCGTTACTCAACTAGGTCTCACTACAAGAATGCATTTACTGGGTGAGCGAAATGACATACCCTCCCTTACTGCTTCTTTAGATATTGCTTCCTTATCCTCTTATAGTGAGACCTTTTCCAACGTAACTGCTGAAGCTATGTCTTGTGGGATTCCTTGCGTGGCTACCGATGTGGGAGATTTAGCTTATGTTATCAACCAAACAGGATACCTAGTTCCTCCGCGAGAACCATTAGCCTTGGCTAATGCTTGGAAACAAGTAATTGATTTGGGGCAAGAAGGCAGAGTGGCTTTGGGTAAACTAGCAAGGAGCAGAATAATCAATAATTTTTCTTTAGATAATTTTGTTGTTCAGTATGAAAATTTTTATAAAACTATCCCGACGAGAAAGTAAAATATGTATTATGATTAATCTTGATGCGTGAAAAAAACTTATGCCGATTTCACGGTAACAACACATTCAATATGTTAGTTAAATATAGCCAGTCTAAATCAATTTGACATAAAGAGCGGCTTCCCTCTCCCGTTCTGGGAGAGGAGTTGGGGGCGAGGGTTCATTGCCAAAAGGATTTGGGGTCGCTATATAGTATTGTATTTGGTATGGAATCGTCATCTTAAAAGTTAGCTTTAGAAGCATATAAGGATCAACAAACACAATTTTCAGATATTTTGTAAATAGCTTTGAAGAGGAAATAAAAAAATGCGACATTTGAAAGCACTTGTAAAACAAACATTCCCCGATGTTATAATATTCTTAACTCAACTTAAAGCACGAAAACTAAAAAACAAACCTATAGATAAAATATTTGTAGAAATTTATACTAAAAACACTTGGAAAAGCCCTCTTTCTCGCTCAGGAACCGGCTCTGAACTCCTCCAAACATCTACGATACAACAGGCAATTCCTATTATTATTGAACAATTAAATATACAAGTTGTTGTTGATGCTCCATGTGGCGATTTTCACTGGATGAAAGAAGTAAAACTGGACGTACTTAAGTATATAGGAGTAGATATAGTACCAATTTTAATTAATGAAAACCATAAAAGATACAGTAACGATAAGCGAGAGTTTTTAGTCAAAAATATTATTTCTGATCCTCTCCCTATATCTGATTTGATCATATGTAGAGATTGTTTAGTTCATTTATCATTTGAAGATGCAATCAAATCTCTTAAAAATTTTAAACAAAGTGGGGCAAAGTATTTGATGACAACAACATTTATTGATTGCCAAATTAACAGAGATATTATTACGGGAAATTGGAGACCTTTAAACTTGGAGTTACCTCCTTTTAATTTTCCAAAACCCATAAAATTGATTAATGAAAAATGTACTGAAGGATCAGGAACTTTTAGTGATAAAAGTCTGGGTATATGGGATTTACAATCTTTTGAAATAAAATAATAGATTGTAAGCAATAATTTTTCATAAAAATTAAAATCAACATAATCGGTGTAAAAAATTACCTGATAATGTTGATTTTCATGGCTATGATATTTCCCCTGATGCCTTTTTCTTATCTTAACAGATTATTAATCCCAAAATTCAAGGACATTTACACTACTTTTCTAAAGATACTGCTCTGGAAAGCCTAAAAGATTCCGGTTACAATATAGTTGATTATTTTTATACTGCGGGGTCTAACGATTTGCCAAATAGTATAAAGTCTAGAATATTAAAAATTCCGAGAGAGGTAGCCTTTAAAATCAATCAAGACCTGGCCGTCCGATTACTAGGGGATTTCCAGAAAATAAATTCTGCAATGCCGTGATAAAATAAGCATTAACCCCGTGCGCAAGGAGAACGCAGATGGAATTAACAGATTCGGTGAAAACTTTATTAATTGAGACAGCAAAGCAATTGAAAGGAGCCGCGAGACGTCGTTTCATGGCTCAGACGGTTAAGGAATTGGGGGCTGGGGGTCAGAGTCGAGCTAACAAAGAATTGGGATGGGATAGGGATACAGTAAGGAAAGGAGTGCGGGAACTAGAGACCGGCATAACTTGTGTAGATAATTATAAAGGCCGGGGGCGCAAAAAATCTGAGAACCATTTGCCTCATCTATTGGCAGATATTCAATCGATAGTAGATAGTCAGAGTCAAACGGATCCTACATTTAAAAGTAACCGCTTATATACCCGCTTGAGCGCGGAAGAAGTTAGAAAGCAACTGATTCTGCAAAAAAATTATAGGTCAGAAGAGTTGCCCACGACAGAAACCATTAGACGGAAACTTAACGACTTAGGTTATTACCCGCAAAAAGTGAAAAAAAGTAAACCTCAAAAAAAAATTCCCGAAACCGATGAAATTTTTGAGCGGATGGAAGTGATTAACGAAGAGTCTTTACTGTGTCCTGACACGTTAGAAATATCAATGGATGGCAAAGCTGCCGTTAACATTGGGCCTTTTTCCCGAAAAGGAAAAACTCGCATCCCAACTTTAGCTTGCGATCATGATTTTAATTCAAACAGTAAAGTCATACCTTATGGGATCTTTTTACCTCAGTCAGACGACTTATTTTTATATTTTATAAAATCCCAAGTTACGAGCGATTGCATCGTTGATATTTTAGAAGAGTGGTGGCAAGAATTTGGCTCCAGGTTTGGGGAGTGTAAGACCCTGCTAATCAAACAAGATAATGGCCCCGAGAATCATTCACGAAGAACTCAATTTATGAAACGCATAGTCGAGTTTGTTGAAACTTATAAAATCAATGTGCGTCTGGCATACTATCCGCCCTATCACAGTAAATACAATCCAATTGAGCGGACTTGGGCTGTGTTAGAAAATCATTGGAATGGCACCATTCTTGAGGATATCAAAACCGCTTTGCAGTGGGCAGAAACCATGACTTGGAAAGGTAATAATCCCGTAGTAAAGCTCGTGGAAAAGACCTATAAAACAGGAGTTCAGCTAACGTCTAAAGCGATGAAAGAGCTGGAAACTAAGCTCACTCGTTTTATCAACATAGAGCCAGAAAATCAGTACAACTTGGGTAAATGGTTTGTAGACATCTTCTATAGTACCCCGTAAAATTTGCAGATTTTATTTTGTGGAACTCCCTAGGTGGATACGCTCTCTTGGTTTTAGCTAAATAATAGTTAATTATAAAACGACAAAGAAAGTTTATATCAAGGTATAAATATCCAAAGATTCTCGATTTGGGTATTATATTTAGATTAAAGCTTTACACAGACCACAAACTTTCTGTAAAAAATTTCTATGAAGCCTTTAACAAAATATGTCCCCTGGTGGGCAAAAATTGGTGGGAAAGTGATTTTATCTCGTTTGCCAACGAGTTATCATTTATGGAAAAATTTTTCTTTATTTGAACATGGTTCAATGCAGGATCCTGCTTATGCTTATTCAGTTTTTAAGCAGCACTTCGATCGCATTCAACCACCTGCCGGATTTACTAGCTTGGAATTAGGACCGGGAGACTCTTTGTTTTCTGCTATAGTTACAAAAGCTTTTGGAGGTTCTTCATCCTATCTTGTTGATACTGGAGACTATGCTACTCAGGATATCGACTCCTACAAAATAATGGCTGAATTTCTTGATCAAAAAGAATTAGCAGTCGATTCTACATGGACTAATTGGCAATCAGTATCAGATATTCTTGAAAGTTGTTCTGCTCATTATCTGACATCCGGTTTATCTTCTTTAAAATCTATTCCCGATAACTCAGTTGATTTTATATGGTCTCAAGCAGTTTTAGAGCATATTAGAAAACATGAATTTCTCGTTCTTATGCAAGAGTTACGCCGAATTATTAAAAATACTGGTTCTTGTTCTCATGTAATTGACTTAAAAGATCATCTAGGGGGAAATCTTAATAGTCTTAGATTCCCGGAAAAAATTTGGGAGTCAGATTTTATGGTGAAATCAGGATTTTATACCAATAGAATCCGTTATTCTGAAATGATCGATTTATTTCAAGAGGCTAATTTTCAGATTACATCTGTTGAAATCAAAAAATGGGATAAATTACCAACTTCACGGGCAAATTTAGCACTTCCATTTAAAAATATGCCAGATGAAGAATTACTGGTATCTGAGTTTTCAACAATTTTACAGCCTGTTTAGATATTTTGAGTAACTATAAATGAGTCGATGAAAATTTTATTAATTATTACCAGATCGGATGCAGTAGGGGGCGCACAACTTCATGTCAGAGATTTAGCATTAAGGCTTCTGAGAGATGGATATCAGGTCATGGTTCTCACGGGGGTCAGAGGAAAGTATAACGATTTATTAGAAAAAAGTGGAATTCAGAATGTTGCTTGCCCAACGTTTAAAAACAATATTAACCCTTTAGAAGATTGGCAAACCCTCAGTTTTATCAAGCAAACAATTAGCCAATTTAAGCCCGATTTAGTGGCTACTCATTCCAGCAAAGCGGGAATTTTAGGACGCTGGGCTAGTAAGCAAAGCAAGGTTCCTTGTATCTTCACTGCTCACGGATGGTCTTTCGCGGAAGGAATTCCCGAACCGAAGCGCACCATTTACCAACTATTGGAGCAGTGGACGGCTAAATTTACCGATCGAATTATCTGTGTTTCAGAGTACGATCGCCAATTAGGGATTAAAGCAGGCATTGAACCTAATCGTTTAGTTAAAATTCACAACGGTATTAGCGATATTTCTCCCGAACTCATCGCTAGTCCTGGTCATAGCAATCCAGTTAGGATTGTCATGGTGGCTCGCTTTGAACCCCAAAAAGACCATAGAACTATGTTGATGGCACTCCAAACGTTAAAAGAAGTTGAACTAGACTTGCTTGGAGATGGGCCTGATATGGAAACCTATAAAATAATGGCGAGAGAATTAGGGATTGCTGACCGGGTAAATTTTTTAGGGTTTTGTAGTAATGTCACTGATCGACTTACTCAATATCAAATTTTTGCACTGATGACGAATTGGGAAGGATTTCCTATTTCCACTTTGGAAGCAATGAGAGCAGGTTTGCCTACTGTGGTTTCTGATGTCAATGGTTGCTCTGAAGCAATTATTGAAGGTGAAACAGGTTACTCTATTCCACAAGGAGATGTAGAGACTTTACGAACTCGTCTAAAAACTCTAATCAGCGACTCAGAACTCCGCGTCAAAATGGGTCAATTAGCTCGTAAAAGATATGAAAAAGAATATACCTTTGAAATGATGTATCAATGTACTATCCAAACTTATCAGAAGGCACTAACATCATACTCCAAAGTAATTCACATTTAAGATAAGTTAATCACCAAAATTTATCAAAATATTATGAGTATATTAGTGACTGGATGTACGGGGCTAACTGGAGGTCTATTTTTAAATTATTTTTCCCAAGTATTTCCAGAACGAGAATTAAATTGTCTGGTTCGACCTAATAGCGATCGCACTACCATCAGTAATGTAAATTTAAAATTAAATTACTGTGTTGGCGATAGTTCAACTATTGAAACTTGGGAAAATATTTTTAGTAATTTTATTCCTGATACCATCATTCACCTAGCCCAACTTCGACATATACCCACTATTATTTCTTGTTTAAATAAATTGGAAAAAATACCGCGTTTAATTATTATTGGAACTACTGGAATTTATTCTCAATATAATGAATACTCACAAGACTACAAAATAGCAGAAAGTCAACTCCAAACATATCAAGGGTCTTATTGTTTGCTAAGACCAACCATGATATATGGTTCCCACCGAGATAAGAACCTTCATAAACTGATAAAATTCTGCGATCGCTACGGATTCTTTCCCGTCTTTGGCGCTGGTGACAACCTGGTGCAACCCGTTCATGCTGACGACTTAGCCCAAACCATCTTAACCGCACTTCAAAGACCCCATATCCAAGGGGCTTATGACCTCTCTGGTGGTACGGTGGTCACCTTCCGAGAACTGCTAACTTTAGTCGGAAAACTACTCGGCAAACCAGTACGCCAGATTTCATTACCCCTCAATGCAGGTATCTGGTCAGCCACACTTCTGGAAAATATCGTAAAAGAGCGATCGCCCGTCCGTCGCGAACAAATCCTTCGCCTACAAGAAGACAAAGCCTATCCCCATGATGCCGCCCAACGAGATTTAGACTTTTTCCCCCGTACCTTAGAAGAAGGTCTGCGTCAAGAGGTAGAGTTAATGCGTAGCCTAGGCATGATTTCCAGTTAGCCATGTATCTTGCGATCGCCCTTACCTCCTTCCTCCTCAGCCTCCTCACCACAGGCTGGCTCAAACAACGCTTTAGCCAAAACCTGCTTGACATCCCCAACGATCGCAGTTCCCATAGCCAACCCACCCCACGGGGCGGCGGCTTAGGCTTCATCATCGCCTTTGCCGCCATTACCCTATCAACCCCTATCTTGTCAAGCTATTTCCCCAAACTTTTCCCAGAAAACCTGTTACCCCTCACCTCTCCCCAACCCGTTTTACTGCAACTTTGGGCCATCCTCACTCCCCTCGCCCTCATCGGCTTCCTGGACGACAAACATAACCTCCCCTCTAGCATCCGCTACCTAGTCCAACTCACCGCCGCCAGTATCGCCATCTTCTGTTTCGGCCCCTTTCCCCAACCGTGGCTCACCCCCTGGGGAACAGCGGGCAGCATCATCGCCATCCTCCTCACCCTCATCGCCATCACCGCCCTGATTAACTTCTACAACTTCATGGACGGCTTAGATGGCTTAGTTGCCGGAGTCACCACTGTGCAAATCGGCTTCCTCGCCCTCTACCTCAACCAACCCCTCTGGTGGCTGCTCGCCGCTGCCCTCCTCGGCTTTCTGTGGTGGAACTGGTCCCCGGCCAAAATCTTCATGGGGGATGTCGGCAGTACCGTCCTAGGGGCCTCCGTCGCCATTGCCCTGCTCAACGCCGATCGCCCCACCCCAGCCTGGACCGCCCTCGCCATCACCCTCCCCCTCACCGCTGACGCCATCTCCACCCTAGTTCGCCGCCTCATCCGCCGGGAAAACATCTTCAAAGCCCACCGGAGCCACCTCTATCAACGATTACAGCAATCGGGGTGGAGTCATCGACAAGTTGCCAGTACCTATATGGGCTGTACCCTGCTGATTGCCCTGAGTATTTTGCTGTGGGGTGGCGTGGGGGCTTGGATTGGATTAGCCCTAGTGGGGGTGGGAATGGCTGGGGGAGAGGTGTATTTGGGGAAGGGGTAATCTGGGGGGGCAGAAACGGGGTTTCTTATTCCAATACCTTCGCCAATTTAATGGTCACTGGCCTCATGGGAATGTTGATGGATACAGCCCAGGCTGGATAAGCGTTTCAAAATCTGACCCAATAAAACTGGGTCAGGTTTTTCCTTAAGCAGTTTGATGGTTTCTTCTGCATAACGGTACCCTCTAAATTGACTTTTGAGATCCCGAACACTGGACAGAGGCCCCTGCTGGGTAACCTTTAAGAGATAATGGGATAAATTCACCATAAAAAATGAAAGATTTGCTGCATTAGTCACCCCGGTCTCCTTAATATTCATAAAGTCTTCTAGTCCCCAAAATTGTTTGGCATCTCTAAAGTTAAATTCTATTTGAAATCGCAGTCCATAATAATCCATTATTTTTTCATAACTTAAGTTCACATCGCTGGAGAATAAAATGACATGGCTTTGGCTTGAAGTCCGCTGGTTGGTTTTGATTATAATCACGACATTCAAATCTTGGGCAAATTCTTTGTGCAGAAGAGTAGCTTGATAAATCTCTGTCGTGATTTTGTTTTTGTCCGTTGTCTTTTTTTTCAAATACTTGGCGGGAATTTGACCAATATGAAGCCTGGGGCCATACTTGGCGTTAGTTTTTGGTTCGGAATTAGAGGGTTCATAAGGAAAAAATAAAGCGGAGTCTTGGCGCAATTTAGAAATTAAATGAAGCTTTAATTGACGAGCCATTTGCAATGCGTTATTATTTCCGAAATGTCCGTCCAGCAATAAATACGTCAAAGGGAGAAATTGATTTATACAGCCGAGCAATTGCGCAATTGCTGCCTTGATGTGCAATAACTCGGGAGTAAAAGTTACTTGTGTTTTGTCTTTATTTTTGCTCCCGGGGGGTCGGCCTCCTTTGTTTTTGACTAGAGATTTATCCCCCTTATCCTGAAGGCTCGTCTTATCTGGGGAGCCTGATTTAAAATTTTTCGCTGATTTTTTCTCCTGGGATTTAGCTTGCTTTCTTTCTTGGGCTGCCGCCTTTTCTTCTGGAGTTTTTAGGGTTTGTTCGATGTGAATAGGAAAGGATTTTCTCTGTTGAACGCTAACTAAAGACAAA
>NZ_JAMXFD010000028.1:9822-93422 GCF_025370875.1 Laspinema palackyanum D2c | reverse complement strand
CTATGCATATTTATGTCTAAATTACTGATTTTACCTCAAAATTATAAAATATGCAATTTATTTTGCATGACCGCTTATTGTAAAAAGGGATGCTTTACCCCCTGACGGCCACGCGGGTGTTCCAATTCAGCAAATTGCGATCGCCACTGCTGTTGGACTGACTCCGCGTCGATAGCAGGCGGCAGCGGTTGCTGGACTTTCGGTTTAGCTGAGTCTGTGGTGGAATCAAAGCTGAAGGCCATCGGAAACCTCGGCGATATGTTAACCGGGTGATTACCTAGCATATTACCAGCTCATTTTTCTTGTGCTTACCCTGCCGGAGGAATGTGGGTTTTATCCACCTAGCGTGACAAAAGAGGGATAGACTTTCTGAAACCCTAAAAACTTACCGTTCGCTCCCATTCGCAACAATTCCTAACACAGAGGCTCCAGAAATTTTTAATCCATCTAATGCTTTCACAACCACCGAACGCTCGGTTTTATCAATTTTAACCACCATTACAAATCCATCAGTTTGCGCCGCTAGAATACTACCATCAGCAAGTCCCATAAGAGGCGGGGTATCGTAAATGACTAAATCGAAAAAGTCTTGAAATTGCTCCATCAGAGAATGCATTTTTTTAGAAGATAACAACTTAATGGGATCAGAGGGCAAGGAACCTGCCGTTAAGACAAACAGGTTATCTTCATTAGGCAAGCGTTGAATCACCTCATTTAGACTGATATCGGTGGAAATAGCATCACTGAGACCCCGCAGGTTGGGTAAATCCAGCTTTGTATGAATCTTAGGAGAACGCAGATCTGCATCAACGATTAAGATTCGTTGCCCAATCGTGGCTGCTGTTTTTGCTAAATGTATTGCAATTGTAGACTTGCCAACGTTAGGTATAGCCCCGCCAATAACTAAAGAGTGAATCGGCTTGTGAATACTCAACAAGCGGATATTCGTATAGAGAGAGCGGAAAGCTTCTAACAAAGGAGAACTGATATAGGAACTTTGTCGATACTGAGACTCTCCGATCAAATCTAAGCCTTTTCGTTGACCTGTTCCAGCTAAAGCTAGAGGAGCAAGAGTTTTACGTTTCTGTGTACCTCTTTTAAGTTCTTTTGCAATAGGAATCATTCCCAGAATGGGCAGCCTGGTTTCTTCTTCTATATCATCAGCATCATGGAATACATTGTTAATAATTTCAGCGAAAAATGCAGCTATTAAACCCAACACGAGGCCAACAATTGCCAGTAAAATATAAGTTTTCCTGGGAGTTGTAGAAGTAGAAGGAGTTCCTGGAGGAGCAATAATCTGCCAAGGTATTTCCTGTTGAGCAGCATCCACCTGCAAATTATTCCGCTTAGTTAACAAGCTATTGAGAGAATCAGTCGCCACTTGTAATTGCTGTTCTAAATCCGCGTACTGTCGCGCCATTGTTGGATATTGTCTCAGGCGTTGTTCGTAACGCATTTGATCTTGCAATACCAGTTCCTTACGATCCTGTATTCCCTGTACCTCGCTCGCCACTTTTTCCAAAATAGTTAAAGCTTCTCGACGAGCCCGCAAATTCAGTTCCTGTTTTTGCTGCCTTAGATCTTGTATCGTATCGCTTTCTTCCCGATATTTAGTTAATGCCGCTGAAATTTCTGTATCTATAATACTTATGTCTCTGATTAAAAAGGTGTAAGTAGCAGCCTCTTTACTGAGAATAGAAACATAATTTCCCCTCTCAAATAGATTTTGTAAAGTAGCGTATTGGGATTCCCGTTCTGCCAGTAGAGATTGAATTTCTACGAGCTGGGGTCCAATCCTCTGGGCTTGTACCGACAGATAGCCGCCTTCCACAACAGGATTGATAAGATCATAGCGCTGCCGCAGACTTTCCAAGTCTCCTTGAAGTCTGTCAACGTCTGCCTGTTGAACCGGAATCTGATCTTTAATATAATTCATTCCTTGGCGAATCGTAGTCTGGCGTTCTTCTAAGCTGTACTTCAAATAACCTTCTGCCACTGTTTCTAAAATAAACTTAACCAATTCGGGATTACGATTGCGGAAACTTACTTCGATAATTTTAGTTCCTTCTGCTCCCTCCATAATCCGCTTTGTACTTAGCTCTCTCGTAATATGTGCGGGAGTTAATTGAGGGTAAACTTCCTGAATTCTTTCAATAATAGGCAGTATTATTTTAGGACTTTGCAAAACTCTAATTTGGGACTCATAATCCAGCCCTTCATTAGTTCCAAACGTAGTATCTCCCAGAGTTTGAGTGACCACTCTTAGTAATTTGTTCTCAGAAAGGGTCACCGGCTCAACTAAAATTTGAAACTTTCCTTCATATACAGGAGGTCGCTTTGAGAGCCTCCATGCATTAAATCCGGTAAATGAAATTGCTACTATAACAATTAAAAAAGCCCGACGCTTTCCAGCAGATACAAGCTTTCCTAGCTCTTTAATAATTTTCTCTTCATCACTCTTTTCTGGGGTGATTTTATAATCTAAAATATCGTCCTGGCGGCGTATTTTTTTTCCAGTATTTTCTCGGGTCATAAAATCTTGGTAGTTCTCCATATCCCCCCCTCCTTAGCTTTTACATGAGCGAAATTTTAGTCTACCCTCTACTTAAGGGTTTTATATTTTTGACTCAAATTTTTTATTCTTCCGGTAAACGAATAATTCCTAACATTTCCAGAAATCTCAAAGCTTGCATAGGACCTTCAAACACTTGTCGTAAAGTAACAATAGAGCCTAATGCATTTTGCAACCCTTCAGCAAAGCGTGTAACACCTGAGCGACTGACTACAATAATATCATTATTTCGGAGGAGGGGATTAGTCACCTCATTGATTTGTGCTGAAAAGTCAAGGGTGACTATTTTTTGAGAAATAGTGCCATTAGGGTTCTGACGAATCAACTCTACTGAAGTCCCTTGTGCCCGAGGATTATCTAGTCCTCCTGCTGCGAATAGGGCTTGATTCAAGGAGGTACTCGATGACACCTGTAAAGCAGTCGGCGTAAAAAACCTGGGATCGCCGGTAGGTCCCACTACATAAACTTGAATATTAGCCGGAGCAATACTCGAACTTGCTATAGTTTGGGCTTCTGCCGGACTGATTTCGCTGGCAGTGGGAATAAAAATAGTATCTCCCTCTTGCAAAATCTGATCTTGACTAAAATCTCCTACTTGCAAGAGTTGCCACAGGTTAGCTGTAAAAACTTGTTGTCCTCCGGTTTGGGTCGGGCGGCTTATTTGAATCCGGCGCAGATCTGCATCGGGTGTGATGCCACCAGCCAGTTGAATCGCTCGAGTGACCGTGGGCAATCCTACCGGAGTTCGGTTGGCGGGTGATTCGCCCCCGAAAACAATGTAGGAGCCTGGACGATTCACTTCACCTACGACCACAACAGTGCGCGGTGTAGTCAAGTCCATTCCAAATTTAGCTGAGCCTAACTGCTGTGCTAGCTGGGGGTTTACTTCACGAGCAGTGGGAATAATGATCGTATCTCCGTCCTGCAAGATCAGATCTTGAGAAAGATCCCCATTTTGCAATAACTGCCATAGGTCCACATCAAAGATCCGTTCACCTCCTGTTTTAGTGGGACGACGAACTTGAATCTGACTAATATCTGCCGTTAATGTCGTTCCCCCAGCGAGTTCGAGGGCTCGTGTCACGGTAGGAAGTCCTAAGGGGACTCGCGTTGATTCTATGTCTCCTCCTAGTACCACATAGACTCCAGGCTGAGTTACTTCACCCACTACAGCAACAGTGCGGGGTGCAGCTAGATCTAGAGCCAAGCTAGAAGTTGCTACTTCTCGGCTTTGAGCCATAGAGACATTTTCTGCTGTAGGTACTATGATCGTATCTCCATCTAGCAATGAGATGTTTTCTTCACGAGCTCCTTGCTGCAAAAATTGCCATAGGTTGATGCGGATAATTTGCTCTGCATTCCCGCTTTGAGTTCGACGAACCTCAATCTGAGTCATGTCAGCCTCTTGGGTGACTCCCCCAGCGAGTTCAATAACATCTGTTACGGTTGGAGCGCGCAAGCCAGGAAATCTTTGATCTTCCCGGGAAATGATGTAGGAGCCTGGGGTATTCACCTCACCGGCAACTACAATTGTTAGGGCGCGAGGTCTCAGAAGCTTGACTGCTATTCGGGGTCGTCTAAGGATCTGATTGTACATGGCTGTAATCGTGTCATTAGCCTGTTCTAATGTTAATCCCTGGAGAGAGACGCTGCCCACTTCAGGCAAGTTGATCACACCGTCTGGCGGGAGCAGGTATTCTCCGCTGTATTCGGGAATTTGAAAGTTATCAATTCGAATCAAGTCTCCTCCTCCCATAATGTAAGGAGAAGTTGCAGGCAGGCTGCCGGGATTGAAGTTAGCTGAACCCGGTCCCTGTACGGTGGGGGTTACTTGAGCCTCCACCTCAGATGAAGCCGTCAGCACAATGAGGGCCGAGAGGAATATACCCGCTAGGGCATTGCTGATTGGTCTGGAACAATCTAGATCGCTCACCTCAAAAATTTCCCTAATGTCTTGTTGATTTATAAAATTATAGGGTGGAGTTTCGCGAGGTGTTCTGCCTACTTGGAAACTCTTATGAAGGATTAGAGACGCTTGCTGGAGCCTGTGCCCTCACGAGGAAAACTACTCGGTCCCCGATTTCTCTCATTGTCCCTACAAGTAACAAAGGTTGGAACAGTTCTTTATTAGAGAAACTCACGCATTCAATTTCACTTCTAATGTTACATTCCTTCACAAATATCAATCGGAAATCTTCGCCTGAACTAGCGGGTTTGTCTACAGAATTACTTACATTGTAGCTAAATTTTATTAAACCGGCTTGGAATAGCACCTTTAGTCCTCTAGGCCCAGACCAACCAGAAAACCTCATCGAGTGGGCCTTGATCAAAAATATAAGTTATGAGATTAAAGAGGTTGACAAAATGGCCCAGGTATGGGTAATCTGTCTCCCTCTGAGTTATACCAATTCTGTAAATGTTGGCTACAGATATGGTAAGCTATGAATAAGCATAAGGTAGGAGCGAACACATGGCAGGAGTTTGTAAAATAGAAATCCGAGAAACTGAAGAAGAACTTAAAAAGCTTTTGAGCCAGGAGAAAACGGGCGCAGTCAAAGAAAGACTACAACTTTTGTACTTACTCAAGACAAAAAAAGCTAAAAGCGTCACCGAAGCCGCTGAGATTTTGGGAAGAAATCGGGTGACCCTACAAGAGTGGCTCAAGAAATACCGTGAGGGAGGACTCGCAAATTTTTTATCGAAAAAAGTGTCAACAGGAAGAAGTAAAGAAATACCAGATTGGGCAGAAAAAGCTTTAGAAAAAGCCTTAAAATCTCCTGAAGGGTTTAATAGCTATGGAGAAATCTGTAGATGGTTATCAGAAAGACTAGGGAAAGAAGTTAACTATAAAACTGTATATCAATTAGTTCATTATCGGCTCAAAGCCTCCCCAAAAATAGCGAGACCCATCAGCCGAGAACAACAAGGATAAAAGTTAGAGAATTTTTAAAAAAACTTCACCGAAAATATAGCCATACTGGCTTGGGTAGCCATATCAGTTATGGGTTTGGGCAATTCAGTTCGATTTTTTTGTCAAGATGAAACCCGGATTGGATTGAAGACAATTAGTGGCCGTAAAATTACGCTTCGTGGCGTCAAACCTTACGGCCAAGTCCAAGGGAAATTTAAAGCGACTTATATTTATGGAGTAATCGAACCCAAAACCGGAAAACATTTTTTTTATAAGTTTACTCATCTAAACAGCCAATGCTTTCAGATATTTCTGGAATTAGTTTCCCCAAAATATCCAGAAGATATTCTTATTATTCAATTAGACAACGGGGGATTTCATAAAGCCAAAAAACTCAAGATACCCCAAAACATCATTTTAATGTTTCAACCCTCTCATTCTCCCGAAACCAATCCCATTGAACAGGTATGGCAGTATTTGAAACGGGGTTTGAGATGGCAACTCCCTGCCAATCTTGATGAATTGCGAGTTTTAATTAGTCAACAACTAGAGAGAATGTCTAACGAAGTTATTGCCTCAAGTGCAGCCCGAGCATATATTCTCGACGCCCTATCTGTAGTCGAAATTTAAAGAATTGGTATTACCCTAAGCATTACTGCCATATTTGTTTACAATCTTATAAGGATAGTGCCAGTCTGGGTTGGCGGGATGATTCACGATTTGCGGGAGCTGATCTAATTCACTTAAGTGTGAAAACCGAGTGAATCTGCCACATCATAAAATAGAAAGGGAGCCTCCAAACTTGAAATGTTTCCTGACACTTAAATGAAGGAAAAAAGCGCATTGACGGGCTAACGGATGGAACAATACCGTGGAAAAATGAAAGGGTGAAGTCTTGGGGCGCATCCGAATTGCAATATGCTTCGTTGGGGATGAGCACCTTAAAATAGGTGATTGATAAAACTTGTTGAAGACCGAGCTGGCTAGGAAGCCCAAGGTTAGTGTTCCGCAAGCCTTTGAAGATTAGGGTGCTATCCAATGGCCTATAATTTGGGGGCTTCCTAGACGACTGTACATAGAATCCCAGCCATATCAAGGGGTTACACAACGAGGTTTCGTGTTTTTATCCCTATCTATTCTCAATAATTTCTAATATCTGAGAATCTAAGCCGAATGGCATGGATCCTTTGATGTATCAACCTAAGACGAACTATTGGATTTTCATGGGTTTTGAGCGCGTTGCCACCACCTTGACATGGCTAGTGTAGAATCCTTACCAGTAGGTCTTATGAACTGGTTTTATGCGGGGCCATGTTTTTTGTCCACTATGGGTGGCCCGATCGGACTTATACAGAACTTTTCACGGTCCAGTATATTGGCTTGCAATGAAAATTAACCGGGCTTTTAGGACAAGACTTAAGTCGCCGGATAGTTATTGATAGAGTAATCTCCATAATCTCCAGGATAGGTGTCAAATTGTCAGATCCTATAAGACCAACTCCCAAAGCTGACGATCCGCAAAGATATTTCTCCACCGACCATTTAGAGGTCGATTTAAAGGATCGGTCGATTCGCAGTGGCCTAGTGACGGCGATCGCCCAGGCCAGCAAGTTTATTTTACTGATGGGTTCAAATATTGTTCTTGCCCGCTTGCTTGTGCCGGAAGACTATGGTTTGCTTGCTATGGTGCTGACTGTGACTTCTTTCGTCGCCATGTTTAAAGATATGGGTTTATCCACAGCAACTATCCAACAGGCCAACATTACCCATAATCAGGTCAGTAACCTGTTTTGGATCAATGTTGTGCTTGGGTTCGGGATTGGGCTGCTCAACGCCCTTGTATCACCTATCGTAGCTTGGTTTTATCAGGAACCCCGCCTAATCGGGATTACTATTGTCCTAGGGATTGGATTCGTGTTTAGTGGGCTGACCGTGCAACACCAAGCGTTGTTAAGAAGGCAGATGCGCTTTGGGGTTCTAGCTGCTATAGAGGTTACAGCACTAGCTAGTGGGATTGGTTCGGCGATCGTTTTGGCCTCGTATGGTAGTGGCTATTGGTCTCTGGTTATGCTTAATATCGTGACCGATGTTCTCGTCTGTGCGGGAGTCTGGTTGGGGTGTGGTTGGCGTCCTGGTCTTCCGGTCCGGCAATCTGGTGTAAGTTCGATGTTAGCGTTTGGGGGAAACCTCACGGGTTTTAACTTTTTTAATTTCTTTAGCCGTAATTTAGATAACGTACTCATTGGGTGGCGCTGGGGGGCAGAACCCCTGGGACTCTATGCTAAAGCTTATCAATTACTACTGCTGCCGATCCAGCAGATCAACGCCCCCATGACAACGGTGGCGCTTCCGGCCTTGTCTCGCTTACAATCTGACCCAGCGCGCTATCGGTCCTATTACTGCAAAGGAATCAGGTTGATGGTATCCTTCGGTATGCCAGTGGTAGCCTTCCTATTAGTTGTCGCAGACAAGGTAATTGAAATCCTGCTAGGGGAGCAATGGCTAGAGATCATTCCAATTTTTCGTCTGTTAGGTCCTTCTGCTTTCTTAGGTACTCTTAATATGTCAATGGGATGGGTCTATCTTTCCTTAGGTCGAACGGATCGATTGCTGCGTTGGACTCTAGTGGCCTCACCTTTGACGATATTGAGTTTTCTGATCGGTCTCCCTTGGGGGCCTCAAGGTGTAGCCCTTTCTTATAGCATATTCTTTACGCTCTTGCTTGTTCCTGGCATTATGTATTGCTATCAGGGTTCGCCACTACAACTGCGGGATTTAGTTAGAGCGATCGCTCGACCTACGGTAGCCTCCATCGGTGCTGCTTTAACACTAGCCGGAATTAACCTCTTCCTACCTAGCCTAAATCTGTTCGCTGATCTATTAAGAGATTGCGTATTGTACGGATCGTTTTACATTCTCCTCTGGTTAGCTCCCCCCAATGGCACTGAGGCCGTACTAGAGATGGTAAGGATCCCTCAAACTCTCTTTTCTAAAAAGCCACAGTAACAGGAGGGAAGGTCAGGGGCTAGGAGATTGTAACAAATTGTATCTGCTAGAACAGATTAGAAAATTTTGGTCTAATATTATTACCAGCAATAACTAATTGTAGAGCGCGGCTAAATCAATGAAACAATGAGAAAAGGATCACGCTCTTGGTAGCTTCGCTAAACGGGGGGTTTTCCATGATTTAGATCCCCTATAGAAACCACTGCGACTCATCATGATGGCGCATAAGTTGCAGGATTATGGATGATGCCAATTTGAAGAAGGCCCGGGAAAATAATATTTCCAATCTCTGTAAAACCGGCGAGGTTTTCCTATTAACGGATTTATTGGGAGCGGATGAGCCTATTCAACAAGCTGCCCATGTAAAAAATCTCTGTTTAGCCCCATATTAGTCACGATTGCCTACATTGGGAGGGAAATTATTAGATGTACAACTGAGCTATTTCTATTCTTCTCTAAAGAAAAATTAGTTCAAATGGTATGACAATATACTGGCATCATTGTATTCTATTATAGGCCCCCAAATCATAGAAATTCCCAGCAACAACTTTAGCTGAGGAATTTGGCAGACCCCAGAAAGTTAAATGCTCGTTATTGTGTTATGAAAAACCATCCAGATTATGTCACATGAAATAGGTCCTTTAAATGAATTGAACATAAAACCAGGCGTTAATTAAAACCCGTGAACATCAGGAGTATTGTATTCAGGACAAAAACTTAGGTTAGTTCCTGTCTAAATGTAAATCGATTGTTCGGTTGTTGGCGATCGCCTAGAAAAAATGGGTAAGAAGTCAGTCATTAGACTCGTGAAAGTTTTCTGACTATCTGACTAATTGACTCTAATCCCCTGATAAATCAGCTTGTCTTTTTACAGGGATGCCAGAATTCTATTGTATTCTTAATCAAGGTATGAGGGAGGTTTAACGAATGAAATTTGAAGAAGTGAAACAACTCCTAGAAGGAGTTCCGTTTATGACACCTGCTCAAGGGAAAATAATTTATGATTTTATTATAGACAACAAAGTCTCAAACTGTTTAGAATTAGGGTTTGCTCATGGGGTTTCTAGTTGTTATATAGCCGCTGCCTTAGATGAAATAGGAGGAGGCAATCTGACGACAGTCGATTTAATCTCCACTACACAATGGCGAGACCCTTCTATCGAACAACTCCTCTCGAAAACCGGGTTAGAAAAGTACGTTACTGTTGTGCGGGAACAAACTTCATATACCTGGTTTTTAAAAAAGCAAATCGAAAAAAATACGGAAAACTACAGTTGCCAGCCGATTTATGACTTTTGTTTCATAGATGGGTCGAAAAACTGGACAATTGATGGCTTCGCTTTTTGTTTAGCAGACAAGTTGCTAAAGCAAGGTGGATGGGTTCTGTTTGATGATTATAACTGGACGTATGGGGGAACCGGAAGAAGCTCAACCGATGGGATAAATCATGAAGAAATGGGAGAGGATGAATTGAATACTCCCCACATAGAATTGTTGTTTCGCCTAGTCGTGATGCAACATCCCGATTATTCGGAGTTCAAAATCCAAGATGAATGGTGGGCTTGGGCACGCAAAAAGAGTAACTCGCAAAGAAAAACAATTACTGTTGAAGAAACTCAAAGTTTTAAAGCTCTTTTAAAAAATGCTTTAAAGTCTTTGGCTAAAGGAGGTCAAGCGAAAACTAAATAAATGAAAAATCTTTAATCTCCCAATAAGCTGATGATGAACAGAATGAGGACTCGTCTAAAAAATTCCAGATGGTCTATAGTTGGCCCCTCATTCTGTCTGTTACATTTCATTTTTACTGATAGATAAATAGATTAATCTATTAATCTATAGCGGGTCGAAAATTAGGTCTTACTTGAGGGTCATCCGGATGAGTGTAATCTGCCCACTAAGTGGTAATGCTAATGTCAAAATTTTGGAAGAAGGGAATTCAAAAACTTTAATTTCACTGTATAAAAAGTTTTCAAAATAGATGTTTTTAAATAATTTTATGGAATTGACAAAATACAAATTACCAGTCAAACGAGTCAGATTTAATATATTTTTAGCCCCCGACCGCCGGTGGTGTTAATGGTTTGATGAGCAATTACAAAAATTTGATTGGTACTATATGGATGAAAAGTCCGAATACAATTTTGCCAACCCATTCATAAAGAAATCAGATTTAATTCTCGAAATCGGATGTGGAAAAGGGGCTTTTTCTAAAAAAGTAGCGAGCGCTAATTATGTCGGGCTTGAATTTAGCGGGAAAGCAAAAGAACTTGCCGAACACCAGGGAACGTTAGTGCTGAATGAGTCTATCCAACCACATTCTTTAGAGAATTCTGATAAATTAAATATGATGTGGTTTGGGCCTTCCAAGTTCTCGAACATATTCCTGAAATAAATTCATTTATAGAAGGTTGTATTAGATCTACCAACCAGGGGGCATCTTAATCTATTCAGTCACCAGTGCTGACTCATGTTTATCTTTAATCAGTAATAATTTGCTCAATATGCCCCCGCATCATGTTAATTTTTTGTCTGATAAATTTATGAGATATTTAGTGGAAAAATTTAATTTAAACCTAGTCAGTATCCAGCATAAAAAATTATCAGATTTTCATAAAGAATGGTGGATTTTTTCGCTTGTTAACAATAGCCGGAAGGCTGCTTTAAAGCAAGAACCTAAGTGGCTAGACAACTTCATGCCATACAAAATTTGGCAAAAGATATCGGGAATTGACGGAAAAATTTTAGCCAAGAGAATGAATGATGAAAGAGGTTTACTTGATGGTCATTCAGTAACAGTTATTTATCAAAAACAAGCGCCCTAATATCTTGGGATTAAGTCAACCGAAAATTTGTAAAAACCACACTTCCTCAAACTTATGAAAATTGCTGTCATGCTTGGCAAATTTCCCGCTTTATCTGAAACCTATATTTTAAATCAAATTACCGGCTTAGTTTCCCGAGGACATGAAGTAGACATTTATGCCGATGAACCCGGCGAAACGTCGAAAGTTCATCCGGACGTAGAGAAGTACAACTTGCTGGATAAAACCCGCTATGCTCCCCTGCCTGCTAAAAAAGTGTTACGGACAGTGAAAGGAGCAAAAATCCTGCTTGCTCATGGCTACAAATCACCCATGACTTTGCTGCGATCGCTAAATTTATTTAAGTACAATTACTTCAAGCATCGAGACCAAGGCTACTTTTTAAGGCTCTTATATTCTGCCATCCCTCTTTTAGATCAGCCCGCTTATGATATTATCCATTGCCACTTTGCACCCTACGGACTACGGGGGGTATTATTGCGGGAAATTGGTGCAATTCAGGGAAAAATCATCACAACCTTTCATGGGTTTGACGTAAATCTTTATCCCCGTCAGACCCATCCCAATATTTATCAAGACTTGTTTCAAAAAGGGGACCTCTATACCGCTAATACTCCTTACACCGCAAGTAAAGCTGTAGCCCTAGGCTGCCCACCTGACAAAATTTTCACCCTCCCGATGGGCATCAATTTGTCTCATTACAGGTTTCGTCCACCCACTCTCGGACAAGGGGAGTCCGTGAAAATCATGACCGTGGCTCGACTCGTAGAAAAAAAAGGAATTGAGTATTCCATTCAAGCGGTTGCCAAAGTTTTAGAACATCATCCTAACCTAGAATATCAAATTGTTGGAGATGGACCTCTTCGAGAGCCTTTGAAGCATTTGATTGGAGAACTGGGAATTGCCGAAAAAGTTCAGATTCTCGGATGGAAAACCCAAGAAGAACTAATCCATCTTTATGATTCCTCCCATATTTTCCTGTTGTCGAGCGTCACTGCTGCGGATGGAGATCAAGAAGGACAGGGCCTGGTCTTACAAGAAGCCCAGGCGAGGGGCCTGCCCGTCTTGTCTACACTGCACAACGGGATTCCAGAAGGGATTTTAGAAGGAAAATCCGGCTTTTTAGTCCCAGAAAGAGACGTGGAGGCACTTGCTGAAAAGTTGAGCTATCTGGTGGAGAATCCGGAAGTGTGGCCGCAAATGGGTAAGGCGGGGCGGACCTACATGGAAGAAGGCTATGATATCAACAAACTCAACGATCGCCTCGTTGAAATCTATCAACAACTATTGGGTTCCAGTTAAAGGCAGGGGGACCATTGGAAGTTGAACCGACTTAGGCACAGGAGTATTACAAAACGTTTTGGACCATTTGAACGCCAATCCTTTTGGCCAAGTCAATTCAAAAAACTTGTAGATAATCCGGCTAATTAAAGCTTCTCCCCCAGCAATCTGATTGAGATACCAGGCCCCTTGGGAATAAAAGGGTTGCTGGACCCAGTTTTTGTCATAGCTACTTCTCCAAACCCTCAACGCTTCAGACCTATCTCCACTTTCTACCCAACATTGAGCCAGCCAAAAGGAGAGTCCTCCCATCAAAATTAGTCGTTCGTTAGTGAGCAATCCCGCATTCATCAGCCGGTGATGAGTCAGATCAAACAAGCGTTCATGGGATTTCAAATGGGCCGGGGATTTTGAGGTAGACCCAATAGATTGATGTTGTGACACCCGCCAAAAACAATCCGCTGTAGAAAAGCGCTTATAATTGAACTGGAGAATTAAAGCCCGCATCGGAAGATCCCAGTCCTGAAAACTCAACAGATCTTCGTCCCAAGACCCCAGTTTATCAAAGGATGGGCGTTTCCAAATCATACAAAGACCCTGCCAGGGACAATCAATTTTTAAAAATCTATTTATATCATCTTGTTGGGTAGTTGTTTCCTTATTTAAAAGCAATCTCATATCACCGGGGTGATTACGAAATAGGACGGCGGAGAACACTCCGAAATCAAGTTCGGGGTTGTTTTCCATTGCTTGAAAGCGATTGGATAAAGCTGTGGGTGCGAGCAAATCATCCGAATCGAGGTAGATGACATATTTTCCTTCAGAGGCAGCGGTTCCCTGGTTCCGACGAGCCGGTGCACCGGAAGTTGAACTCTCGCGCTCTAGGAACCTAATTCGCGAGTCTTCCTGGCTCACTCGTTGTAGGAACTCGACAGTGCCATCATTGGATCCATCATCAACGACCAACGCTTCCCACTGAGTGAAGGTTTGTTGGCGAAGAGACTCTAAAGTTTGTTGCAGGAGCTGGAGTCGATTGAGAGTGGGAATGATTACCGAAATTGCAGGCGGTTTCATTGTCCTTGGATGGTTGCTAGAATGAAAAGCTAATTTTGCTTGTATTTTATAATGATGACAGGATAGTTCTTCGGAACGCGACCAACCTGTTTGTGAAAGTGGCCTGCCTCATGTTTGAGAGAAATAGTCCACAGGCAGAGTAAATCACTGGTCTTTCTCCATCGCCGATCTGACTTCAAATCAAGTTCACTAGAAAAGGGATTTCCATGAAAGTTCTACTCATCAGTGCTTCCGATTGGGAAGGAGGGGCCGCTCGGTCCGCCTATCGATTACATCAGGGTTTGCAAGAGATTGGTTCCGACTCCCAAATTTTAGTGCAAACGAAATTAAGCGATGATAGACGAGTTATTGTGCAAAATAGTAGCCTTGCAAAAGATTTTGCCAAGCTAAGACCGAATCTGAACCGACTCCCGATGTTCATTCACCCAAACCGTATTCGCGACGTTTTTTCACCCCAATGGATTCCGGATGGAATTGCCGCTCAAGTTAATAAGATTGCTCCAGATGTGATTAACCTTCATTGGGTCTGTGGGGGATATCTACAAATTGAGACCCTCGCGCATTTGAAGCAACCCATTGTTTGGACATTCCATGATATGTGGGGTTTTACAGGAGGATGTCATTTTAGTGGGAATTGCGATCGCTATACTGAATCTTGTGGGACTTGTCCACAATTAGACAGCCAGAGGAATTGGGATATCTCTCGTTGGGTTTGGCAGCGGAAAGCAAAAGCGTGGAAGAATCTTAAGTTAACGATAGTTACTCCCAGCCATTGGTTGGCCAAACAAGCCCAAGCCAGTTCTCTTTTCAAGGAAGTGCCAGTGGAGGTTATTCCCTATGGTCTGAATACAGAAACTTATAAACCAATGGACCGGGCGATCGCTCGGGACCTGCTGAAATTACCGCAGGATAAGCAATTGATTTTGTTTGGCGCACTGAATGCCACTACGGATCCACGGAAGGGATTTCATTTACTTCAACCAGCCCTGCAACAATTGAGCCAGTCTCAATGGAAAGAACAGATAGAACTCGTGGTTTTTGGGGCATCTAGAGCAACCGAAGGCACCGAACTCGGGTTCAAGTCTCATTACTTAGGAAAACTCAATGATGAACTTTCCCTAGCTCTAGTTTATTCCGCCGCTGATGTTTTTATTCTCCCCTCCATTCAAGATACCTTACCCAACACGGTCATGGAAGCTCTAGCCTGTGGTACTCCCTGCGTCGGGTTTAACATTGGCGGAGTACCGGACATGATCGAACACCAAACCAATGGTTATTTGGCAAAACCTTTTGAGATTGAAGATTTAGCACGAGGAATTGTTTGGATCCTCGAAAATTCAGAGCGATATCAAAAGCTCTCCCATCAAGCTCGGGAAAAAGTCGAAAGAGAATATACCTTAGAGCGCCAAGCTCGCCGCTACTCGGACCTATTTAATCAGGTGATGGACTGAGGAAAGATCTCCTAACCTTAGTCCATCCAGTTAGGATTTGTTATTCTGTAAATTAGTCCTTGTTTCTGTAAATTAGCATTTGTGGCTCGATCCTAAGCATCATTTAGTGCTGTTATGTATGTACCACAGTTGATCCGTTCCCTACTCCGGCTCGGACTTTATACCGAAAAAGCGTTTGTTGTTGTGACATTTTTGCTTTCTACCGACGCTTTTCGACTCTCGTTGGGTCCTAATAGAACGCGGCTTATTTTTTTGCTGATTTATACCATCAGCTTGAGCCTAATCGTTCTACGGTGGAAGCGCTGTCTCCTGGGGATTATTAGGGCGGGCAATTTATCCCCTTATATCCTGGTGGGCATTGCTTTTCTCTCGATACAATGGTCCCAAGACCCCCTAGTTACCAGAGGTCATCTTCGCGATTTCATAGGCATTACCATATTTGCCACTTACGTTGGAACTCGTTACACCGTAAAAGAGCAGTTTGAGATGTTATGCCTGACCCTGGGTCTGGCTACATTCCTCAGTATGCTGTATGGCTTTGCGAAACCCTCAGATGGAGTTCATCCGGAACCCATGTTTAACGGAGCGTGGCGCGGTATTTATAACCATAAAAACGTACTGGGTAGCCTCATGGGTCTTAGTGCTGGCTTCTTTGTGTTGCTGGCCCGTAGTCGATTGTGTCCTTCTTGGCTGGCTTGGTCAGGCTGTATTCTTTCTATATTTTTGTTAATGCAGGCCAAATCAGGAGGAGGGCGGGTAACTTTTTTAGTGCTGTTGGTTCTTATTCCACTTTACCGAGGATTGCGTTTTCGCTCTAAACTGATAGTCTACTTCGCAATCCTCGTGGTGTTACTCGGCGGCGTGAGTGGGGTGTGGTTTGGAGATAATTCAGGACTCGTCTTTGAGTCTCTGGAGAAGGACGATACCCTGAGCGGACGTACACCTGTGTGGGAACTGATGCTGGAAACAAGCAGAGAAAATCGTTGGCTCGGGTTCGGGTTCAAGACCTATTGGCTCGGGTTTAGGGGACCCTCCGCATATATCTGGCTCAATAGTCCTTGGAGACCCAATTACGGTCATAATGGGTTTATGGACTTGTTGGTGGAATTGGGAGTAGTGGGATTATCGATGTTTTTGATCGCATTCACCATTAATTTGATCCACAGTTTTCGCTGGATAATCCAGACCAAAACGATGGAAACACTATGGCCGATGCTTTTCCTAACCTATCTGGTCTTTGCCAACATTACGGAAACCCGTCTGGTTGAACCCAAGAGTCTATATTGGTTAGTCTTTGTACTCATTGGTTTGTTACCCATGCCTCCATCTTTAGACTCAGCCAGGGAACCAGAATATTCACTGCCCAATTCTCTTTCAGAGCAAGAGAGATGGGTGCAACCCACTCGGGAGTAAACTGTGAACTCGCATTTGAATAGGATTTATAGAATGAGGAGGTCTGTGGTGAGTCAGGAGACCTCCTTTTTCATTATTTTCTCTTGCCGAATCCAGCTACTGTTGAGTGTCGTACTTGATGACTATCCCAATCATCATATTTCCTAGCCAGCCAAACAACCAATCGAGTATAAAGTAGAAGGATTTTACGGCCAAAACTGCTCCTTGCTTACCCCCTAAAATTTTTCCGACTTTTGCCATCAAGAGATTATGATTCCATAACCGAATGGCCTGGATAGAGCAGGGAGATTTTAAAATGTAGCTCTGAGTGACCTGTTTTAACAGCAAAGCGTTCCAACGAAATACATAATTCACAGTTCCCCCATGATTTTCCCAAGTCGTCCCCATTAAGTTAGCGACTAAACCTAAATGAGGTTCGATCACAATGACCGCTTTTCTGGCGACGCGGAGCATTTCAGTAAACCCCAGCACCGGGCGGGGAAGGTGATGAAGACCATCTTGTACTAGAACTAAATCGTAGCTTTCATTTGGAAGCTCTAGTTGTTCTGCATTGATTACTTGGGTTTCTAAACGAGAATCTCGTTTATTGCAAGCCTCTAATGCAGTTTCGGAGATATCTGAAACGGTAACCGATTTGAACCCATAGTTTGCTAAGAAGCTGCCCTCGCCGCCAACTCCACCACAGAGAACTAAAACATTCCAATCCGCTGGGGAAGCCTGGGTAATCTGCATCACCCGATCCACCGCAATTCGCAATCTTCTGGTAAGTAGATATTGAGTTAGAGGATCCTGGGAATCCCAATACGACCAATTTTCAGCTCGGGAATAAGTATCATTGAAGGATTTCTTTTGCTGGGTTACTCCGTCTGTCATGGTTTTATGATTCCTTTTGGTTTTATAGAGTAAGGATGAGTAGGTATGGTAAAATTTAGGCCAGGAATTCCTCGATAGGATCTGGAGACCAGAAGAGTGGCAGAATCTCTCCACAGGGGAGGGGGCTGATGGTCACACTAGGGAGGGCGGTAATACTACCTAACTCGGGCTGATATGATAGGCTAAGGACCCTCTATTTCCAGAAACAGCACCTGCTGATTTTGGGTTCAGGAGAGTTATAGAATATTTTATCTCTTAACCCGGGTTCCCAAGGGTATTCTATCAAATTAATTTATGGTAGTCTAAGTGGGGGCATCCCTTAAACCAGAATTAACTCCTTCACTCAAGAAGCCCGAACATTATCACCCGATCGGGAATGGAGCCATTAATCTATCCAGGAGAATATTGAGTGGGCTATTTTTGGATTTTTTATAGAAACCTGACAATCCTCCCTCTAACCTATGCTTGATAAAATGAAACCTTTTTCAGCCCGGAATTTTCGCTGGCTCGTCTGTTTTATATTAATTTTAGGATTTTTTTTTAGATTCTATAATATAGATCAAAAAATTTACTGGGAAGATGAAACTTATTCTTCGTTAAGAATTTCAGGATATACGGCTGATATGGTTATATCGGAAGTTTACACAGGTGAACTCATCAGCCGGGAATTTTTACATCAAACCTATCAACCTACGCAACCAAAGAAAGACGTAAACGATGCACTTAAGGCATTAGCCAGTAGTCCAGAACATTCGCCGCTCTACTATTTGATGGCCCGCTTTTTGGTAGATAAACTGGGGCATTCTGTGACCTTGATGAGGGGTTTATCCGCTGTCATTAGCATGATGGCATTTCCTTGTATGTATTGGCTATGCCGAGAATTATTTGACAGGTCTTTGACTGGATGGGTGGCGATCGCCTTGGTGGCCGTTTCTCCCTTTCATGTTTTATACGCGCAAGAAGCACGGCAGTCTAGTTTATTTATCGTCACAATTTTACTTTCTAGCGCCGCCCTCTTGCAAGCCCTTAGACTCCAAAAATATAGAAACTGGTTGTTCTATTCTGCTACTGTAGTTGTCGGTATTTATTCACATTTACTCTTTGCATTAGTTGCCATCAGTCATGGAATTTATATCCTAATCAGAGAAAGATTTCGCATTAGTAAAATAACCATCAATTATTTGCTGGCTTCCGGTTGTAGCGTCATTGCTTTCACTCCTTGGATATGGATTGTGGCAACCAACTATCAAAAAGTTACAACAGCTACATCCTGGACATCTCAAGCGGTAAGTCTTATTTCTTTAGGGGTAAGCTGGCTAGGAAATCTAAGTCGGCTTTTTTTTGATATTAACATTAACTCAAGAGCCCCCTTACAATACCTAATCCCTTCCCTGATTCCCATTATTGGAATTGTGATTTTAGGAGTTTATTCTCTCTATTATTTAAACCGGAAAACTCAAAACAATCAGGATTGGTTTATTTTTTCCCTGATCGGGGTAACCGCCATCTTTCTAATTGTGCCTGATCTGCTTTTCGGCGGACAGCGATCTATGGTTCCGCGATACCTCATTCCTTGTTACTTAGGAATACAAATTGCGGTGGCTTACTTATTGTCAAGAAAAATGACGGAGAGTTACAAAAATCCCTTAAATCAGAAGCAGATTTGGCAGATGGTGACCTTCCTACTGATTTTAGGGGGGATAGTTTCTTGTGGGGTCAGTGCTCAATCAACAGTTTGGTGGAGTAAAGGATTTCAATCAGCACCTCAAATGGCTAGACTCATCAATCAAAATAGCGCTCCGCTTCTGATCAGTGATGAAGCGGTTGGCGGTATTTTATCTCTGACCTATCTATTGGAAGATCATGTGCAATTTCAATTAGTACAAAGACCTAATCTGCCAACAATCCCTACAGGCTTTAGCGATGTCTATTTATACAGTCAGTCTCCCATTTTACGGAATCTTCTGGCAGAAGAGGAAGGCTACAGCGTCCTGCCCATTAATAGTCGCGATGATTTTGAAGACAAGCTCTGGAAAATCGAAAAAAACTGATAGCTCTCCAGGAGTTGGAGACCCCATATAATTCGCGACACAATCAACAGGTTGATCGAGGGATTGCAGGAATGCCAGTGCATCCCAACAGCCGTAAAACCCTGTTCCATAGACCACTTGCCCGACCTCTCAACCTCCACCCTGGCATATCTACCACTGAAGGTAGGGAGGCATTATCCTAGAGAATGTGTTTTGAGAGGGAACTGAACCGACCAGATATTTCAAGGTTGTTCGTCCCTCGACTCAATTCCATCACAAAACCAAACAATACTATGGCTAAACGGGTTGCACTTTTAACCAACTTTATTCCTCCCTATCGGGAAGTCCTTTATGAGGCAATAGCTAAAAAGGTTGATGATTTCCAGGTTTTTATCTCGACGCCGATGGAACCCAATCGGCAATGGAAGCCAAATTGGGGTTCGTTGAATGTCAAGGTCCAGAAAACCCTAACGATACAACGCGCTTGGCGGCATCCACATGGATTTTCCGAGCCTGTGTATGTTCATATTCCCTATGATACGCTCTGGCTCCTGCAAAAGTATCAGCCCGATGTATTAATTTCTGGGGAGCTGGGAATGCGGAGCCTGCTTTCTCTGTTGTACCGGAAATGGTCTTCTAAGTGCCGACTAATTTTGTGGGCTACGATTTCTGAATATAGCGAGCAGGGAAGAGGAAAGCTAAGGGAACAGGTCAGAAAATTTCTTTTGCCTCAAGCTGATGCTGTACTAGTGAATGGAGAGAGTGGGGCGAGATATGTCCGAAGTTATGGTGTCGCTCCTGAAAAAATCTTTGTTGCGCCCTATACAACTGAAATCTCCCCTTTTACGGCTCTACCTTTGTCAAAAGAGGCTAACCAGGTTTACACCTTGCTTTATGTGGGTCAACTGATTGAGCGTAAGGGTCTACTTCTGTTTATATCAGCCCTTGCTCGTTGGGGTGAAGCACATCCGGACAGAACTCTAGAATTTTTGATAGTCGGAGAGGGGTCGTTGCGCTCCACCTTGGAGCAGCAAGTTTTACCCCCCAATATTTCCCTATCTTTTTTAGGAAATTTAGCTTATTCCGATTTACCCCAAGTTTATGAGCGGGGGGGGATTTTTGTTTTTCCCACTCTGGCGGATGAGTGGGGGCTGGTGGTCAATGAGGCGATGGCGGCGGGTTTGCCGGTGCTGGGCAGCTTGTACAGTCAATCTGTTGAGGAGCTGGTCAGTGATGGGGAAAACGGATGGATATTTCGCCCAGATGATTTAGAAGCAGCTTACTCAGCTTTGGAGCGTACCCTTTCAACCTCCCCAGAAGAGTTGGCTAGAATGAGGAGTGTGGCTCGCTCTCGCATCCAAAATCTGACGCCTGAGTGGGTCTCTGATGCTATACTGATGGCAATTCATTCGGTTTGACATAAAGATAGCGAGCAAGATGTGATGCAGGACGGCACCCTTCGCCGCACAGCGAAGCTATGCGCGTCAGCGCTTTACGCACTCCAAGACTTTCAGTCTTGGATCCATTGTCAAATTCATTTAGGGTCGCTATAAAGGCTAATTTGTTCCAGGATTGAGCACCTTTCGCTAATTGTTTGCCAGAACCATCGGTCAAATTACGAGAGGTGGAACATAAAGTGTGCTTAAAATTATCGGGGATGTAAAATAAAAAATATGGTGAACATTCATCAGTTATATGCTCCTTTTTTACGGCATTTTAGACGAGGTAGACTGCAAAGATTCTATGCCAGATTTGAAGTGGAAGAAGCAACCCGAGTCATAGATGTGGGGGGAGATCAATTTTTCTGGGAATTAGCGAAGGAAGAAGGCTTTCCCGTGCCACAGGTTACGGTGATAAACCTCTATGAAAACTCGACAACACTCCCGGAGAATATATCGTGGGTGGTTGCCGATGGTAAAAACATACCGTTTGAAGATTCGGCGTTTGATATTGCCTTTAGTAATTCGGTGATTGAACATTTAGAAACCTGGGAGAACCAAGTTCAATTTGCCTCGGAAATTCAAAGAGTCGCCCCCAATTTTTTCGTCCAAACTCCGAGTTATAATTTTCCTGTAGAGCCTCATTTTTTAACGCCGTTTATACATTGGTTGCCCAAGTCAATTCAGCATAAAGTAGTCCGTAATTTTACGGTTTGGGGTCTAGTGACTCGTCCTACAGCGGAATATTGCAAGAATATGGTCTCGGAGCTACGACTGTTGACACAGAAGGAAATGGCTATTTTATTTCCTGACTCGAATTTAGAGATAGAACAATCATTGGGATTAGAAAAATCATTGCTGGCAATTGGAAAAAGAAAATGATTAAGGGTGGAAAACTTTATTTTTGAACTGAGGGTGTAACCCCTGGGCTTGCATTGAGAGTAAAACAGGAGAATGGACATTGAAGCAACCGAAACCCCACCTTCTTATATTTGTAGTTTTACTCATTTTGTCCTTAACCACAGCAGTGAGTTTGAGTAGTTTGAAGATGGACGTTCAGGTCGAGATCCAAGCCCCAACTCAGCCCATCCCGGCCAGCTTGTTTGGAAACCATATCCACCATGTAGCTACGACTCCTACCTATGTCACGGACCCACCCATTTCGACCCTCACTCCTTGGCCTATTGTTCCTTTTTACAGTTGGCGCTTGATGGCGGCTTATGTGGAGTGGTTTGAGTTGGAGCCTAAAAAAGGGGAATGGAATTTTAATATTTTAGACAAGTCGGTGGCTCTAGCTGAGGAAAAGGGGGTAGAACTTCTGCTCAATTTGAGCCTGACACCAAGGTGGGCTTCTGCCCGACCTCAAGAACCTTCGATCTATGCTACGGGAACCGCAGCCGAACCGAAAAATATAGAGGACTGGCGTAATTATGTCCGCACCGTCGCCACCCGCTATAAAGGGCGTATTCACTACTATGAACTCTGGAATGAACCTAATTTGGAGGGGTTTTATACGGGCAGTCTGGAGACAATGTTAACCCTATGTGAAGAAGCTTATCGAATTCTGAAAGAGGTAGATTCCTCGATCACGGTAGTTTCTCCTCCGCCTACAGATGGAGAGCATGGCGTCGAGTGGTTGAATCAATACTTGGCAGGGGGTGGGGGGGCTTATGCGGATGTAATTGGCTTTCATTTCTATGTACCTTTTCTCCCTCCGGAAACAATGGTTCCCCTGATTCAACAAGTCCAAACGACTATGGCAAAGTATGGTGTGGGTGATAAGCCATTATGGAATACAGAAACAGGATGGTTAGGTATTGCACCTTTTTCTGACGAGTGGGGCGCGGCGGGGTTTGTGGCGCGATCGTATATTCTAAATTGGGCCGCGGGAGTGGCTCGGTTGTATTGGTATGTTTGGGATCATCAAGGTATTTATTTGCGGTTAACTCAGCCCGATCGCACCACTCCCACTCTGGCTGGAATTGCTTATGGGGAGCTGCAAAACTGGCTGGTGGGAGCGCAGATGAACGACTGTGAAGCAAAACAGATGATTTGGACTTGTGAGCTAACCCGCGATCGCGACTATAAAGCTTGGATTGTCTGGAATACGGATGGCCCCTCCCGCTTTCAGGTACCGGAAGAGTGGGGGGTCCAGCAGGTGCGGAATTTAGCGGGTGAACAACAGTTGCTCAGGAGAAATCGGGTAGAAATTGGCCCTGCCCCGTTATTATTAGAACATCAGTTGTCACCTTAAGTTGACACTCCTGGGTAGTGCGTTGTCCTTCCGGCAAGCTTACAGAAGTTTTTTTAGGAAAATTCTTTAATTTAACATCTTTAAAAGATTACAACGTAACGGCGCAGAAGAACATTGATTAGCAAGTCGCATTTTAGACAATATCCCTCGGTACGGGTTCGAGTGGATGGCCATTAAAAGATTAGAACTTGTTACGAGTTCCTGCGCGATCACCGCTGACAAGCCTAAGTAAGGATGATAGAAATGGAACCTCAAACCATCGCCGTGATTATGACCTGCTACAACCGTCGAGAGAAAACTTTAGAGAGTCTCGCTGGACTGTTCACGCAGAAACTACCACCCGAAGTAATACTAACCATTTATTTGGTCGATGATGGGAGTACCGACGGCACTTCAGAAGTGGTTCAAGAACAGTATCCTAACGTCAATCTGCTTAAGGGTAATGGGAGCTTATTTTGGAATGGGGGAATGCGGCGTGCTTTTGCAGAGGCGATCGCCTCTGATCCGGAGTTCTATCTTTGGCTCAATGATGATACGGTACTTTACCCAGATGCGATCACTAAAGCTATCTCAACTTATCAACTTTTACAAGCGCAAGGGGAATTACTCTGCGTGGTCATCGGTTCTACTTGCGATCCCCAAACCCATCTGCTGACCTATGGTGGCATGGTTAAAAAAAATTGGTGGCATCCCCTTAAATTCAAATTACGTCCACCAGAGGATAAACCCCTCCGTTGTGATACCATGAACGGAAATTTCGTATTAATTCCCCGAGATATTGGGGCAAAGGTCGGTAATCTTGATCCCAATTTTGTTCATAGTACGGGGGATATGGACTATGGTTTACGAGTGAAGCAAAATGGGGGTTCAGTCTGGATTGTTCCCGGTTATATCGGCACTTGCCCGGTTAATTCCCTTGCGGGAGATTGCTGGGCGGATCCAAAACTCCAGGTATGGGAACGATTGAAAAAGGTTAACCAGCCGAAAGGATTACCCCTGGGAGAATGGAAAGTTTTTGCCCAACGTCATGCAGGCATTTTCTGGCCAGTTTTTTGGTTGCTGCCTTATTTCCGACTGCTGTTAGCGAGTGCTTTCGGGGGCAAGATGTCTAGTCATATCAATCACTGAACGGGGTGAGTTGCAAAAATCGGGTAAATGCCGATTCAATTTGGTAGGGGATTTCTGAAAAAATCTCAGGTATTATTAATGCAATGACATGAGTCACTAGATGGACTGAAATCAACTCACCACCCCTAGTTCATAAAAAAAACTGTCATTCCCGTGCATCGGAAATCAGTTATTTTTAATTAATAATTAAACTGGGGTTTCATGAAGCTAAACTACTAACCCTGAGTCTTTTATTATTTAATTTGCCCTAGATTGAATCAGCATCAGCACTGGTGTCAATTCCGATTTTTAGGAGTTGAAAAGGAAGTAGGTCAAGTGAGAATTGAGGTCGATCCCATACAATAATTTATCGAGGGTTTTTAGGACAGGAGAACGATTGGGGATTATCCAGGGGAGATAGAATCGCTGGAATTCAGAAAAACCGGCTATTTGAAAACAAGAATTCAGTGATTTAGAACTAAAAAAGTGAAGATGGGTTGGCTCTTGGTACGCTTCTGATTTTTTAGGGAATAGTCGAGCTTTTAAACCATCGGCACAGGGAGTTGTGACAAAAATTATGCCTTTATCAGTTAAGCGACTCTTTGCCTCCTTAAGGACAGAAACCGGAGATTTAAGATGTTCAATAACTTCTATCATTAATATCAAATCAAATCGAATATCTGGAGGGATGTCCTGGGTGGTGGGATAATTTACTAATCCGCGTTGATCGAGAATTTTACGAGCTGAACTGCTTAGTTCAACACAGGTTACATCAAATTTGCGATCGCTGAATGTCTGGGCAATGTGTCCTTCTCCACAACCTAAATCCAGAACTTTTGCCTGAGTATTTAGATACCCCTGGGTTAATAAATAATCTATCATTTCCAGGTTTCGCTGCCGATAAATCGAGAAGTCATCTGCTCCGGAGTAATCCATGACCCCTCCTCGGGGTAATGACTCGGTATTAAACTTATGTTTGCAGGAGCTATTTAAACATTGATTAACTTGGGCATATTGGGTGTTGAAGACCGGCTTAGATTCGCTGTGGCATAAAGGGCACTTCATAGTTACTCCGTGGTTTGAAGTCGTGATGCTAATGGAACAAGAGAAAACTCTATTCTACATCTATTATAAGAATTGCTGTGAGCCATATAAGATAAGGCGTCACTTAGATAAGCAGTTCGTAGGGGCCAGATACATGAGTGACAAAACCAGAATGAACACGACTATAACACAGCAAAAAAAATTGTCAAGTTCACTGACTGATGGAATGCTTGATAGGATACGACTAGAAATATTTGAGTCAATCAGACCGATCGCAGTGGAGGGCCACTGATGATGTTAATATTTTCTTCAGTTTTTGTTCCGAACCATCCATTCTCTATCCTAGGCGTTAAAATCGAGAGTGTCCTCTCACCCTTGCCAGTTCACCCGTCTATATCGATTGTCCCCAACAGCCTGTCTATCCCAGGTTCCTAGACCGTATAGATCTTAGCTTATTCTGTAATTTTTTGGAAAAGGAAACCCGAAATGCCCGAGTCTTCTTTAAAACTCCTGTACACCATTACAGCCTATCCTCCAGCAATTGGCGGCGCTCAACTTCATACCCATAAAATTGTTTCAACTTTAGCTCAAACCAATCAGGTTCGAGTCATTACGCACTGGACCGAGAATCGAACCGATTGGTTATTAGGAACAACTTTAAAAGCGCCGGAAAAAGTTAAGGAATATGAAATTGATGGGGTAGATGTTAAACAAATTACCTTGACTCCGGCTGAACGAAAGTCCTTGATTCCTTATATAGCTGGGTATTATGGGATTAAGAAAACTGCCATTGCCAAAATTTCTAAGGTTTTGTTACCTAAACTCGAACAGTATGCCGAGAAACCTGAAATTATTCACAATGTCAGGATGGGGAGAGAGGGGCTAAGTTATGCCTCCTGGCAACTGGCACAAAAGTTAAATATTCCCTTTGTATTCGTCCCATTACATCATCCTCGCTGGGTGGGATGGTTGTACCGAGAGTACATTAATCTTTACCGGCAAGCGGATGCAGTGATTGCTTTAACTCAGGTCGAAAAACAAACGTTAATCGAACTCGGAGTAAAGGAAGAGAATATATTTGTGACGGGAATTGGTCCTTTATTAGCATCCGATGGCGATGGTGATCGCTTCAGAAATAAATATTCCATCGGTTCCCATCCTATCCTCTTATTCCTGGGGCAAAAGTATGAGTATAAAGGGATTGAAGCCTTTATTAAATCGGCTGAATCTGTTTGGAAAAAATTTCCAGAAACTCGTTTTGTTGCCATTGGTCCCCAGACTAAATTTTCGGAAAAATTCTTTGCAGAAGTTAACGATCACCGCATTTTAGAACTGGACAAAGTTAGTTTAGAAGAAAAAACCGACGCTTTGGCGGCTTGCGATTTACTTTGTGTCCCTTCTATGCAAGAAAGTTTTGGGGGAGTTTATACGGAAGCATGGATGATGAAAAAACCAGTAATTGGGGGAAATATTCCTGCTATTCGGGATGTCATTGATGAGGGAATTAATGGATTTTTAGTCGAACAAAATCCCAGCCAAATTGCTGATAAAATTATAGAACTCTTGAACAACCCATCCCTATGCACTGAAATGGGTGAAGCCGGATGTCAGAAAGTTTTGGAACATTACACTTGGGAAAAATTAGCCGAAAAAACCAAGTCTGTCTATACTCAAGTTTTGCACCGTTCGAGTGGCAATTAAGCCTAGACTTGGAAAATTAGCGATCGCCCCTAGAATAAATTAGGCAGAAGAAGCCCTGGGTAACCGGGTGACGAGTATCCCGCACCTCCCTATAATCTAGGGTGGAATAAGCGCCAGCAACACCACTGGCCGATCGCCTAAAAACTCAACACAGCAGGAGAACAGAATGTCTGTAGTTATCGTAACAGGATCCGGCGGATTGATTGGTTCCGAGGCTGCCCTGTTTTATGGAAAAGCCGGTTACAAAGTCATCGGGATTGACAATGATATGCGTCAATACTTCTTTGGACAGGAAGCCTCTACCAGTTGGAACCGAGAACGAATCAGCAAAGAACTCGGGGCTCAGTACGAACATAACGAAGTTGATATCCGCAATCCCGAAGCCATTAATGGGATTTTTTCTAAGTACAAATCAGATATCGCCCTGATTGTCCATACGGCAGCGCAACCCTCCCATGATTGGGCGGCGAAGGAACCTTTTACGGATTTCTCGATTAATGCCAATGGAACCCTGGTTTTGCTAGAGGCAACCCGGCAGTTTTGTCCCGAGGCGGTGTTTGCCCATTGTTCCACCAATAAGGTGTATGGCGATCGCCCCAATACTTTACCCCTGGTTGAACAAGAAACTCGCTGGGAACTGGACCCCTCTCACCCCTACCAAAACGGGATCCCCGAAGACATGAGCATTGACCAAAGTATGCATTCTCTGTTTGGGGCCTCGAAAGCTGCCGGAGATCTGTTGGTCCAAGAGTATGGGCGCTATTTTAATATTAAAAGTGCGGTGTTTCGGGGTGGAGTCCTCAGTGGACCCCAACATTCTGGGGCTCAATTGCATGGGTTCCCCTCTTATTTGATGAGATGCGCCATGACAGGGACGCCTTACACCGTGATCGGCTATAAAGGCAAACAAGTCCGCGATGTCATCCACTGTACTGATGTCATCCTGGCGATGGACACCTTTTTCAAAAAACCTCGGACTGCTGAAGTGTACAACTTGGGTGGGGGTCGCGAGAGTAATACCTCGGTTATGGAAGGGATCCAAATGTGTGAGGAGATTACCGGCAAGAAGATGGAAACCAGCTACACTGAGACCAACCGCATGGGGGATCATATCTGGTATATCAGCGATTTAAGTAAGTTCAAATCCCACTATCCCGAGTGGAAATTAAGCTATCCTAGTGTCAGAGATATTTTTCAAGAAATCTACGACTTTAACCAGTCTCGTTGGCAGGGTTAGTCTGGGATTATTGGGACTGAAGCGTTAAAATCTGAGAAAATCTTTTCAGGGTCTTCTACTAAAAAAATTAGCAATTAGCCTCCGCGCTAATTGCTAGGGATTAAAACTTACCGATTTCTTACTATGAGGTGATTGGGGTGATTAATCGAGGGAAATACCCGGTACTCGGGGTTGAAATATCGGCTATTGATTATGAATATGGGGTGGAAGCGATTATTAATGCAGCGAAGGCGCGATCGCCTCTAGCAATGACTGCTTTGGCGGTTCATGGGGTGATGACAGGTTTTTCAGATCCCGTTCATCGTCGCCGCTTAAATGCATTTGACTTGGTAACCCCCGATGGACAGCCAGTTCGGTGGGCGCTTAACTGGATTCATGGGATTAAGCTACCCGATCGCGTCTATGGTCCCACCTTAACTTTAAAGGTCCTAGAAGCGGCTGCAATGGAAGGATTGCCGGTGTATTTTTACGGCAGCAAACAGGAAACCTTGGACCTCTTATTGGAGAAATTACCGATTAAGTTTCCCGGGTTAAAAGTTGTAGGTGCAGAACCCTCTAAATTTCGCCGCTTAACTCCCGAAGAAAAGGAGGAAGTGGTTAATCGGATCAACAATAGCGGTGCAACCATTACCTTTGTCGGGTTAGGTTGTCCTCGTCAAGAAGTTTGGGTTTATGAGTATCACAATCATTTATCCATGCCCTTGATGGCAGTCGGTGCCGCGTTTGATTTTCATGCGGGGACCGTATCTCAGGCACCGCCTTGGATGCAGAAACGGGGACTGGAATGGTTCTACCGATTGATTCAGGAACCGGGACGGTTGTGGAAGCGCTATTTGTTACTGAATCCGATGTATTTGACCTTTACCTTTTTACAAATGTTATCCATTTCTAAGCAGCCGGTTTTGAAACCAACGGGAATGGAACCGGAAGAGTCTTATGGGTAAGCCATGAATGAGGTGATGGCAGGTTTCAATCTGCTGTTAACGGAACAAAGCCCGCCTTTAAGCGGGCTATTTTATTGGAATCATAGATCGCCCAATCTCTTCTAAACTTGCCACCCCCTTCCCCCTATTTCGCCGCCGAGTTCGCCTCAGAATATTGCCACCCTTGACTGACTTCTAAGGGCAGAATTTTTAAACCATTGAGTACAAATCCTCGGTACGTCACCCCCTGGGAGGGGTGCCACTCATAGATCGCTTCGCTGCCTTCGAGATACTCAATTTCGCTCATCACCTGGTATTTGTGGCTTTCACTCTGGGAAAAAAGCATCACAGGGGTTTCTTCTCCAGCAGGGGCAATCAGTTTGTGGGTGGGAGCAAATGTACTCATGGTTAAAGCCTCGATGAAAACTTGAATTAAAGTAGGGAGATTCAGTGATTTCCCGGTTGACTTGTTGTATTATCAGCGGATTTTGAACGGTCCTGTGCGATCGCCATCCTCCAACCCAAGTGAAATACTTTACCCTACTCCTGTGATTGCGATCGCATCCGCTGTTTTTCACCCCGATACTCCAGTTATTCCATCATTAAAGGTGGCTTCATCCTAAAAACTGAGTCACCCAACCTGGGAAGATAAGACAAAGCACTCAATAGCGACTCTAACTAAGAAGGAGAATCCAAATGCAATTTCAAACCTCAGCACAAGAAGCCTGTTATCACAAAGTCGCCCTCTGGATGCAAGAATTGTTTGGCAAATTTCCCTGTGCTCGCCAAGATATCCCCGGATTGGGGCTATTTATGGGTTCCGCCCTGGTGGAAGTCCTGATTTTACCCTGGGGAGAAGAGGACTCCGTAATCAATACCCGCGCCTATGTGGTGACGGAGGCGGAACTGACTGCGGATCTGATGCGCTTTCTCCTAGAACAGAATAGCAATATGATTTTCGGGGCTTTTGGCATCGATGGGAAGGGTGATATCCTGTTTGAGCATAGTATTGTGGGATCCACTTGCGATAAAAAAGAACTGGAATCCTCGGTGAATGCAGTTTTGGAAGTCTCCGACGAGTACGATGACCAATTGGTAGAACGATGGGGCGGCAAACGTGCCCTCGATCGCATCTGCGGTAACTCTAACTAGGGCATCAGTTCCCTAGCGGTTGGAAACCCGGTTTCTGTAGAAAATTTATCCCCATTCGGACCAAATCTGCGCCAGAAACCGGGTTTCTTGTCCCTTATTTTGAAGAGGGGACCGACGCCCTAACCCTTGGTAACCCCGGATAAACTCGGGTTGAGGGCCGATCGCCCCTGAGTGATTGTCTCAGCGCATCCCTCCCCTTGGCGATCGCACCAGTCTAAGACGCGATTCCACCCCCACCAGCGATCGCTATCTCCGGCTTTTTTCTGGGTAGCTAAATTACTGACATAGCCCACATGACCCCCATACCGAGTTAGCAAAAGCTCGATCGCCGAGTTACTGTCGCAAATTTCCTTTAACTCGGGCACAATCGCCGGATGAAACATCGGGTCATCTGCCGCATACAAAATCAAGGTGGGTTTGGTGAACTCCGGCAGAATTCCCAGGGGACTGCTGGCGGCGTAATACTCCTCGACTGAGGCAAACCCGAGGCGGGAAATCACCAATTCATGGTCAAATCCCCAAATGCTATTAGCGCGGGCGATCGCCTCGGGGTCAATGTCATTCGGATGCCTCTGATGCAGTTTCCAGGCGAGTTTCTTCAACTCCTTGGCGATCGCCTTCTCCAAATACTTCCCAAAGGGTTGTTTCACTAAATAAGACAGGGACCGATTAGAATCCAGGTTTGGACAAATCACCGCCCCACCCCCTAGTTCCGAGGGGTCCAAATCTAAATCTTTTCCCCAATCGGCGATCGACTGGGCCGCTTTGACTCCCCATAGCGCCAATTGTCCCCCGAGGGAATATCCGAGAAACCAGAAAGGTCCTGGACATCCCATTGATTTAGCTTTTGCCGCAATCCTGACAAAATCTTCCCCCTCATACAGTCCATCGGAAGTCAGGGTGGGAGATAATTCAGCGGTTTTGCCATGAGCACGCCAGTCAAAGAAGACGACTGCATAACCTCGGGCAAAGGCTTTCCGTCCCAGAACTCTCAGAAACCACTGTTGGGGAAGTTCTCCCGTGATGCCATAGGTGGCAACAATGGTTCCGCGAGGGCGATCGGGAATGGCCACCCAGCCATAAATGGGGACTCCTCCTGCGCCAGTAAAGTGGGTTTCCTGATAGGGGGGTTCGGGGTCGGCGATCGCCTGTTCCCACTCTCGACTTGCGACTAAGGCAGTATGCAGGGTCATGGCCAGCCCATTTTTTAAGAACAAGGGCGGATCGTAGTCGGGATAAAACATAAA
Organism: Laspinema palackyanum D2c; assembly: GCF_025370875.1. Classification (NCBI taxonomy): domain Bacteria; kingdom Bacillati; phylum Cyanobacteriota; class Cyanophyceae; order Oscillatoriales; family Laspinemataceae; genus Laspinema; species Laspinema palackyanum. Next base: position 61,882 of record NZ_JAMXFD010000028.1, on the reverse strand, counting down.
TCGGTTTAACTATCGAGAGGTTTGTTGAGAAGGCGCAGTGCGACTCTCGCCATTAACCGCAAGAGGAGTCTGCTTCTCGATTTTAACCAATTTGTAACAAAATGTAACGAAGTTTTAATCCAAATACCCGCACCCTTCAGGGTGCGTTACAAACTCACCCATCCTGGAAATTTATCTAGGGATGAATTTGACTTAAAATTAGGCGGAGGCGATCGTAATCATCCTTGAGTAAAACGCTCAGAGTGCGTCCGGCTTGGACTAACCAATCGCGATCGGCACCGCGTAATTGATACACCTCGCGAATGGCTGCGGCAGTCAGGGCGTCTACGGGTGCACCGGGAACTTGTAAGAGGGTGCGGAGAAAATCAAATTGTTGGGTAAAGTGAACAATTTCTGAGGGTTGACAGCGATAGACGGCTTGGTGAATTTGCGGGGGACGGGGGGGAATATATTGATAGACAACTCCTGTGGGACGGCGTGATCCATTTGGGTTGTCAATGTGGGGACAAAACCCGGCGATCGCAGCCCGAAACTCGGTTTTAAGCATGGCAAAAATCTGGGGTTGCTGTTCCCTTAAACCTTCTAAAGACAAACCCAGCGCCCTAGCCCGATGTACCGAATCAATTGGACTGGTCGTGGCAAAATAAACCACCCCATAAATCTGATTTCCTGACTCTTCATCCAAAGATTTCACCCAGCTACCAAAGGGCGGCATTAAAGGAAAATTTAACTCTTCTGGGTCTAAACATTGGGCTAAAAATTCCGTTGTTGCCGTTTCAATCACCTCAGCAATATGGTCCGGGTGACGATGTTCATGGGCAAATTGCGGTAAAGGTAGACGCATAATTACTTAAAGTTTAAAATATCTTTAATGGGAGAAAAAATACAGGGTTGAAGAGTCAAATCTCATCAACCCTGAACGATGATTTAGCGTCAACTATTTGCTTTTTTTGCGCCCTGCAGTGGCATCTACAGGTTCAAGTTCCGAGAGGCGAAAGGTGACTAATTTATCCCAATTTCCACCTTCAAACAGGACAGCCGCCCTACCATCGGTGAGGCGTTGCACTTGTCCTTGAAAGTCGTAGTAAGTATCATCGGGATTTTTAACACGAACAGCCGATCCAGGCAAAATCATAATGTTTTCCAGATGCTTAGAGTTAAGGGATTCTGCTGACGACTCAGGGAAACTGAGTCCTCATCCGTTATGGTGAATGGTTTTGGAGTCATTCGTCAAGGGTTCGCCAAAATCACCGGATCCTAAAACTTTTTCTTCGTTTTTTCCCGATGATAGGCGACAGATTCAACCAAACCCAGGGCAATAAAATTGGTCAGCAAGGCGGAGCGACCGTAACTCAGCCAAGGGAGGGGAATCCCCGTCACCGGCGCGAGTCCAATGGTCATGCCAATATTCACCACCACCTGAAACACAATCATCGATAAAACCCCGATCGCCAACAATCCGCCAAAGGTATCTTTCGCATTTTGGGCAACCAAGACTAGGCGCAGGCAAATGAACCAAAAGGACAGGAGGATCACCATCGACCCGATAAATCCAAATTCTTCGCCAATGGCGGAGAAGATGAAGTCAGTATGTTGTTCCGGGATAAAGTTAAGCTGGGTTTGGGTTCCATTATAAAGTCCCCGCCCATGCAGTCCCCCAGATCCAATGGCGATCCGAGATTGGATCAGGTGATATCCAGCCCCGAGGGGGTCTTTTTCCGGGGTGAGGAAGGTGGTCAATCGTTCTTTTTGATAATCTTTGAGGATGTTCCATAATAGGCTCCCGATTCGACCCACAATCAGGTTCATCACCACCGTTCCCAACGCCCCTAAAAAAGGCCAGGGTAAGGTACGCCAGCCAATTAAAGCCATTAAGCCAGTCCAAGCAAACCATCCTGGTAAATAAAGGCTAAACAGAAACGTGGCTACGAGGGGGGATATCATGAGGATGATCCAACCCGGATTGGTGTTGCCCCAATACAGCATTCCCAGGGTAATCACTCCAAAGACTAGGGAGGTCCCTAAATCGGGTTGGATGAAGACTAAGCCCCAAGGTACCGCAGTAATTGCTAGGGTTTTGAACATAGAACCCAGAGTATCGGGGGGCCGTTCATGCAAGAGTGCCGCTAGGGTAATAATCATCCCTATTTTGGCAAATTCTGACGGTTGAATGTTAAATCCACCGATGGTAATCCAACGCTGTGCACCCAGAGCAGTGGTCCCAATAAACATAACCGCTAGTAGGGATATATTGGTCACACCATAAATCACCCACTTTAATTGAATCAGGCTATCGTAGGGCCATCGCGCTAAACTCACAGCCAAAAGCAGTCCAATTCCTCCCACCAACCAGTGTTGCCACCAGTCGGTCCACCCGAGGTGGAGTTCGGTACTGCGGATCATAATCCCGCCAAATATAGTTAAGGCGACCGGCAAGATCAATAAGGGCCCGTCAAACTCTAGCCAGGGTTGTACCCAGGCTCTCCAACGCGATCGACTTACGGACTTTTGAAACATATTTCAAGGGGGTAATGGGGGAGGTGGGTTTTATGTCTTATGTCTTATGTCATTGGTTGATGGGGCGGATGGGGGAGATGGGGGAGATGGGGGAGATGTTTGGTGTCGTAACGACTGAAGTCGTTTCCTCTCCCATCTATCCCTATGATGACCACTGACATAAGACATCAGACATCAGACCAGTGAAATAAGACCAACAACAGGGGAGATGGGGTTGGTTTGTTCTATCTACGCTTAGGCTAGGGCTACGACAGACACTTTACCGGCAATTCGGTTGGCAATTTCCCTCAGAGCTTTGGCGGAGGGGGAATCTGGGGCAGAAATGGCGATCGGGACGCCGTTATCCCCGCCCTCGCGCAGGGGAATTTCTAAGGGGACGCACCCTAATAAGGGAACCCCCAGTTCATCGGCGGTTTTTTGTCCCCCTCCCGAGCCAAAGATATCGTATTTTTTGTCGGGCATATCGGGCGGGATGAAATAGCTCATATTTTCGACAATTCCTAGGACCGGCACGTTTAATTGTTGGAACATTTTTAACCCTTTCCGGGAATCCAACAAGGCGACGGTTTGGGGGGTGGTGACAATCACGACTCCTGCCATTGGGACGGATTGAGCCATTGTTAGTTGGGCATCGCCGGTTCCGGGAGGCATATCTACGATCAGGTAGTCGAGTTCTCCCCAATCAACTTGATAGAGAAACTGCCGAATCACGCCGTTTAACATGGGACCGCGCCAGACGACGGGTTGGTCCTTGTCGATTAAAAAGGCCATTGAGACTAATTTCACGCCGTGATTAAAGGCTGGTTCGAGGACATCTCCTTGGGGACCTTGGCGGACCATGACTTGAGCATCGCCGAGTCCGAGCATGGTGGGGTCGTTGGGACCATAGATATCGGCATCGAGGAGTCCGACTTTGGCCCCGGATTGGGCGAGGGAAACGGCAACGTTAACGGCGATCGTGCTTTTGCCGACGCCGCCTTTGCCACTGGAGATGGCGAGGATATTTTTAACTCCGGCGATGCCTTGGCGATCGGGGAGGGATTTCTGTTGCGGAGTTTCAGCGGTAACTTCGATGCTGACTTCTTCGACTCCGGGTAAGGTGCGGACGGCTTTTTGGCAGTCTTCGACGATAAATTCTCGCAAGGGACAGGCGGGGGTGGTCAGGACTAAGGTAAAGCTGACGTTGCCTTGGTCAATTTTGACGTTGCGAATCATGTTCAGGTCTACCAAGCTCTTTTGGAGTTCGGGGTCTTGCACGGGTTGCAAGACTTCTAAGACAGCTTGGGACGTTAGGGGTTGAGTCATTGGTTTGCCTGTTTCTCCTCTCTCGGACGGATCAGGCAGACAGTCGTTATTTTAGGGGAAGGTCGGGGTTGAGTTTTGGCTCGTTGAGTGGCTGTGGTTTCCCGGTTGGGAAGGCGCAATTACTGCCCGATCGCCTGGGTTGTTTGCTTCCCCTAGAACGAGTTGCCTGCTGAAACACTAGGTGTTTTCCTAATGTATCTTTTTTTGTAGTAATATGTAGAATTTTTAAAGGCAGTGGATAAGGGCAGAGATTAAGATAGGATTTTTCCAAGAGTCGGTCAGCTTGATCGAGAGAAGGGCTAAAGATTTCATCAAGGGTGCGATCGCGTTATCCACCGCTGAGATTTCGATCGCTCTTGACAGGCAGATCTCTATCCCGCAGCAGAAAATAATTTGACATTATGACAGTTTCTTCGACTTTTGAGGCCACCTCTACTCAGAATTTGCCACCGGATGACTCGAAAGAACGAGTCAGTCAGTTTATGCAGTCGCTACAAGATGAAATTTGTCAAGGGTTGGCAGAACTCGATGGCCTTGGCACATTTAAAGAAGATTCTTGGGACCGCCCGGAAGGGGGCGGGGGCCGTTCTCGGGTGATGCGCGAGGGCAACATCTTTGAACAAGGGGGCGTGAATTTTTCTGAAGTGTGGGGCGATCATCTGCCGCCTTCTATTTTAAAACAACGTCCCGAGGCTGAAGGCCATCGCTTCTATGCCACGGGGACTTCGATGGTGTTGCACCCCCGCAATCCTTACGTTCCCACGGTTCATTTAAACTATCGATATTTTGAAGCAGGGCCGGTGTGGTGGTTTGGAGGCGGGGCCGATTTGACGCCTTATTATCCATTTGCTGAAGATGCGGCCCATTTTCACAAAACCTTGAAAGCAACTTGCGATCGCCACCATGATGAGTATTACAAGGTTTTCAAACTCTGGTGTGATGAATATTTTTACCTGAAGCATCGCGACGAAACCCGAGGGGTGGGTGGCCTGTTTTTCGACTACCAAGATGGTCAAAGCGAACTCTATCGCGGCCCAGACCCCACAGGACCCGCAGCGGAATATAGTCGCCAAATTGGCACCCCTCCCCAGCGCAGTTGGGAAGCGTTGTTTGCCTTTGCTCAAGATTGCGGGCGATCGTTTTTACCCGCTTATCGGCCCATTGTTGAGCGTCGTTCGGGCATGGAATATAGCGATCGCGAACGCAATTTCCAACTGTATCGCCGGGGACGGTATGTCGAATTTAACCTGGTGTACGATCGCGGCACGATTTTTGGACTCCAGACCAATGGGCGCACCGAGTCGATTTTAATGTCTCTGCCGCCTTTGGTTCGTTGGGAATACTGCTATCAACCAGAACCGAACACCCCAGAAGCGGAACTCTACGAAACCTTTTTGAAACCGCAAAATTGGGCGGAGTGGACGGGTAATTAAAGGCAACACCTGGCGGGGGTTTAAACCCCCGCCTAACAGATTAAGTCGGTTGAAACCGACTGAAAGTCTTAGGGGCTAACGTTTTTAGTCGGTTTTTAACCGACTTTAGCTATGAGGCCGCCAATCGTTTGAACCCCCGCTGTGCTATTTTTCTAGCAGCCAGTTTGGCTAATTTCGGTCAAGCTCAATCGGGGCAATGGCTCCGATTTTGCTAAACTACGAAAGCGAGGTAGGCAACTAGCGTATTGAGGGAGGGCCTGTGATTCATATCGAGCAAAAAACCCATACGACCCAGGATGGAACAACGGTGATTGTATTGGCCCCAACGGGTCGCCTAGACATTACCACCGCGTGGCAATTTCGCCTCAAATTACAGGAGTGCATTTCTAAACTGAGTCGTCATATTGTCGTTAATTTAGGGCAGGTTAACTTTATTGATAGTTCTGGTCTGACGTCGCTAGTAGCAGGGATGCGAGATGCGGACAAGGTTAAAGGCAGTTTCCGTATTTGTAACGTGCATCCAGAGGCCAAATTGGTTTTTGAAGTCACGATGATGGATTCAGTCTTTGAAATCTACGAAACCGAAGAAGAAGCGCTGGAAGCAGGACCCCGGAGCATGGCGACTTAATGCGGGAAGGGGATTGGAGAAACGGGCCGGACAATTTCTGACTAGGTTTGGCATCCCCGGCACTTCTCAACGCTCTGCGGCTTTCATCTTACGAGTCCGACGAGTTCCCCGGAAAAATCGTGACGCTTGGTGAAGTGGAATGGCCCTAACACGGCCCCCCACAAGGCTTTTCCCGTATTGGGGTCGATGCCTTTGTCAAAGCTGAATAGTTCAGTCGGGGATGCCTCGAAACCGAGTTCCACTTGGCGAGTTTCTCCTTGATAGGGAAAGCAGCATCTTGCTCCCGAGGGCAAGGATGCAGCAAAATGATAGGTCCCGTCAGTTAAGCATTTCTGGCTGACGGTGAGGGTACATCCGGGCAAGAGTTCTACTTGTGCCGGATTTAGCTGTTTGAGGAGATGGGGTTGGCGACCAGCCCCCCGGAATTGATTCGGGTCTTTGAGCATGAAATACTGCACTTCTAACTGGGGTGGACTGTCACCTTGGGGAAGTTGTCGCAGTTGCATGATTCGAGGCCGATAGGGGCGATCGAGATGGAGAATATTAGCTTGTTCGGCAAATAGGGTCAGACTGGGTTCAGGAAATAATTGGACTGGAACCGGACGCTGCCAGAGGTGCAGATGGACATACCATGCCGGGTCAGCGATCGCCTGTTCTCGATTATCAAATTCCCCCGCTAAGTATTGCCCCAGGGCGATTAACTCCGATGTCAGGGTCATCTTTAATTTAAAAATTGCAAAGTTTTCATGAAAAATCCCACCGGAACTCTCCGGTTGATTTTGCATTTTAAAGCATGGTGGGCCAGATCCCTAGGGCGATCCCCCGGATGTTGGTTGGCAAAAGTGCGTTTACGAGAGAAAATGAAAGGAAGTTCTCCTTAAAAACGCACCCCGTGAATAACGTCCGCACCGTATCAGATACCAAGCGAGCCTTCTATACCATTCACACCCGTCCGATTAACTCGATTTATCGACGGGTCGTCGAAGAATTGATGGTGGAAATGCACTTGCTGTCGGTGAATGTGGATTTTAATTATGACCCCATTTATGCCCTCGGAGTCGTAACCACCTTTGACCGATTTATGCAAGGATATCGACCTGAAGAGGATAAAATTTCGATTTTTAATGGCATCTGCAAGGGGTTAGAAGCTGATCCCCAGAAGTATCGGCAAGATGCCCAATGGTTAGAGGAAATAGCCAGTCGCCATTCTGGTGAGGAAATGGTGGCGTTACTCAGTCGTTCCCCCCGGCCCGAAATGGAAGGAGATTTCCAAGGTCTCCTCGGGGCGATCGCCGCTAAACCCAACTTTAAGTACAGCCGGTTGTTTGCCGTGGGTCTGTTTACCCTTCTCGAACAAGCTGACTTAGAACTGGTGAAAAACGAAAAATCCCGTCAAGATGCGGTTCAGAGCATCTGTACTGCGCTGAATCTGCCTCCAGATAAACTCTCTAAAGACCTCGACCTCTACCGAAGCAATTTAGAGAAAATGATTCAAGCGCGCAGTGTCATGGATGACATTTTAGCGGCAGACCGCAAAAAACGCGAAGACCGGGCGAAGCAGAAAGGGGCAGCAACTGTACCTCCTGGTTCTCCAGAGTAAGAAATAACGGCCCTGGCCCCGCACCCTCAAGGGTGGGGCTCTACAAACAAAGCCTGTCCCGCAGCTCCGTCGAAGGGCCCGTGCTTCGACCCTTCGACTAGCTCAGGGTTCCCCAGAGCCCGGCGCGGGCTAAATTTATAGTATGAAAAATTAAAATAAACTGGACAAGAAACCGGGGTTCTCGCCCAAATTGTTGCGAATTGCCCCAGGTTTTTGACAGAACCCCGGTTTCTAACCTCGGCTATACCGATAAAGCTGCAACAGGCGGTTTTGTTGTTGCCGATCGCCTTTACTGGTCCACTGGATGCTGTCCATAAAAGGGCAGGGCCTCGGAACTGCGCGGGCGTTTCCCCTGTTGCCATTCCAAATGGGCGAGTTCCAAAAGACTGGACACCGTAGACCCTAAATTTTCTGGGACTTGGATGAGTTGATAGGGACGATCGCAAGCAGCGAGAGTCTCTTCCCATTGTTGTGGAGTCAGAACGGTATCTGCCAGCAGGGGAAGGGCGGCGGTGGGTGTGATTTCATAAATGGCGGTGAACAGCTGACCCCGTTGGGCGGGCATTTGCAGGGCGATCGCCCTCGGTTGGTGGTCCGTCTGATGGCGAGTTTGGGACCAGGCGACTGCCGCTAAACTAGAAATGGCAAATAAGGGAATAGAGAGTTGCTGGGCGAGAATTCGGGCGGTGACGACGCCAATCCGGGTCCCGGTAAAGCTACCCGGTCCTTTGGCAACGGCAAGAAAGGCGAAATCCTGCCAAGTCTGAGGGGAGATAAACTCGGCAAGATAGGAATGCAGGTGGGTGGCAAGCGATCGCCCCATCTCCCAGGTTTGGCAGCGGTGGGTTTCCGCAAAATTGCTCAACGCTAGACCCAGTTCGGGACTGCTAGTATGGAAGGCGATCGCGTAAGGGTTAGAGTCCAATGGCACCATCAGAAAACTATTGAGGATGATCTCCTTAGAGTACAGCAGTTGCCGGGGAAAAATAAAGCCCATCAGAAAAGCGATCGCTCATATAGACTGCATCTCTGGCAAAATTTGGGGTGCATCTCTATCCGAACTGAATTAAATAATTGATGTTAACATTAAATCATTCATGATTTTTATGACAATCCCACTTTATGCAAACTACAGCCGAATATTATTGTGCTTATTGTGGCGAAGATAATGTAATTTTTGTGGATTTGAGTGCAGGAAGTTATCAGACTTATGTCGAAGATTGTCAAATTTGCTGCCAACCGAATGTTTTATACTTGCAGATCGATGAAGACACCCTAGATGTTGAAATCAGCAGCGAACCCGAAAGTTAACTAAAAAACACCCGTGATTTATGCTACATTTCAAGTATTCTAGTCTAATTAATGCTCCCGTAGAAGTGGTCTGGAACTTTCATGAAAGACCGGATATTTTACAACAGCTAACTCCCCCTTGGCAGCCGGTGGAAATTGTCCGTCGGGAAGGGGGTTTAGAAGTGGGGGCGATTTCCGAGTTTAAAATTTTTTTAGGCCCGATTCCTGTACCTTGGCTGGCGCGGCATACAGTTTGTGAACCCTATCAATTGTTTATTGATGAACAAGTGGAAGGACCGATGGAGCAATGGATTCATCGTCATGAATTTATCGCGGAAAATGGGAAAACTCGGTTAATTGATGCGATCGATTATGCCATACCCGGTGGGTGGGTTCCTGATTTGATGTTGGGGTGGTTTGTAGATGCACGTCTGCGGGATATGTTTCGCTATCGCCATGAGGTGACTCAACGAGAGTGCAGCCTTTAGTCTCGACTTATTTATTACCCGTTGTTCTGGGAATCTTAATCACAAACTCGGACCCCCGTCCCGGTTGGGACTGACAGTCTAAAATTCCCCGATGTTTTTCCACAATAATTTGATAGCTAATCGACAATCCTAAGCCAGTGCCTTTACCCACTGGCTTGGTGGTAAAAAATGGGTCAAATAAGCGATTTTTTACCGTTTCCGTCAGTCCGGAACCATTGTCTTTAATCCGAATTACGACAAAATCATCCTCGGTGAGTTCAGTGTGAATACTAATGGTGGGAGAGGGATTTTGGGCAGTTGAGTTGGCCTCTGAAAATTTACTATTTCCCGTTTTTACAGCTAATCCTTTGCCTTCTTCCACCGCATCGATCGCATTGGCAAGAATGTTCATAAACACTTGGTTTAATTGTCCCGGATAACACTCAATTAACGGTAAGTTTCCGTATCCTTTCACCACTTGAATCTGAGACATTCGGTGTTGTAAAATTAACAAGGTATTGTCAATGCCTTCATGAATATCAACCGGCTTTTTTTGGGATTCATCTAACCGAGAAAAATTTCGCAACGATAAAACAATTTGGCGAATTCGTTCGGTTCCCAACTTCATCGAATGGAGGGCTTTCGGCAAATCATCTAAGATAAAGGGTAAATCCAGTTCTTCAAGTAAATCGCGGATTTCCGGAACTGGTTCTGGATAGTAGTGCTGATAGAGTTTGAGCAGGGGTAGAAGTTCTTTAAAATACTGATAGGCGTGAATGGCGTTCCCATGAATGAAGGTAACCGGGTTATTAATTTCATGGGCAATTCCGGCCACCATTTGGCCTAAACTGGACATTTTTTCCGTTTGAATCAGTTGAGTTTGGGTTTCGGTGAGTTGATATAATGCTTGTTCAAGACGTTGCGCTTGGTCCCGCGCTTGCTGCGCTGCTGCGCGAGATTGAGCGTAGAGTTGCGCTTGGTCGATCGCAATGGTGAGGCGATCGCTAATTGAGTGCATTAACACGACTTCGCTCTCATTCCAAGTCCGTTCCCGGCTACAATGGACGCAACTTAAAACCCCCACTTGACCCGAATGCGTCTGTAACGGCAAGCAAAGCACCGATTTAAACCCCCAGGCGCGAAAAATCTCTACCACCGTTTTATCGGGATAGGATTCCACCCCATCAATGCGAATCGGTTGGAGTTGCAAACATTGATGGGACCAAGATTCACTCACAGCATAGAATCCTAACGGACTCACTACCCCCGGCGATCGCGCTGCTTTCACCGTTTCCCAATTCAGGACCAGACAATCCTGGGATTGCAGCGGCGATCGCATTCCCTCCCCAGGCATTCCATTCGGTCGATACCAACTAAAATAACAGAGTTCAATTTGCAACAACTCCCGAATTTCTTCCACCGTTGTTGCCAAAATAGTCTCTAAATCCAAGGATTGGCGAATCTGTTCCGTGAGTTGATTGAGCAACGCTTCTCGCAACGCTTTTTCCTGTAACCGTTCCTCCGATCGCCGCAATGCTGCCTCAGTCTGCTTGCGCTTCGTAATCTCTTCTACCGTTCCCTCATAATAAAGTAACATTCCCGTCTCATCTCGGACCGCCCGTGCATTCTCGGCAATCCAAATAATTCCGCCATTTTTGCAGTAAACCTGAGACTCAAAATCAGAAATTTTTCCATTTTGAGCGATCGCCTCAATAAACTCATTCCGACGATTTTTCTCTACATAGAGTTGATCATCCACATTCCGCAGTTCCTGCATCAGTTCCTGGGGTGACTCATACCCGTAAATCCTCGCCAAAGCTGGATTTGCACTGATATATTCCCCCGCCTGAGTTGTCTGAAAAATCCCCATAATCGCATTTTCAAAAATGCTGCGATATTTCTCTTCCGCCAATTCCCGCGACGCCATTTCTCCTTGCAACTTGGCGATCGCCTCCTGTAACTGTCCCGTGCGCTCCTCCACCCGCTGTTCTAACGCTTCATTCGCCGCTTTCAGTGCATCTTGATAGTGCTGACGCTCCGTGATATCCTCCACCAAAGAAGCCACCCCAATTGCCGTCCCATTCGGGTCAATCAGCGGCGTGTTATACCATTCACAGACCATAATTTCCCCGGACTTCGTAAAATTTTCATTCGTGCTGCGCGTCCCCCCAGTTTGCTGTAACAACGCCTGAAAAACTTGGTCAACTTGCTCTCTGGCGCTTTCCGGAACAAGCAGTTCCACTGCATGATGGTTCAACGCTTCATGTTTGGAATACCCAAACATTTTTTCCGCCGCCGGATTCCAGTCCATTACCTCAAAATTCAAATCCCATTCAATCACCGCTAGAGGCGTTTGCTGGAAATGTAATCCCAGTCTTTGTTCGGACTGTCTGAGGGCTTCTAGGGCAATTTTACGCTCAGTAATTTCAATCAGCAATCCATCCCATAAAATATCCCCATTTTCTTGCTTTTCTGGTCGAGAATGACCCTCAATCCAGACCACTTTACCCGAGGGGTTAATAAATCGACCCTCCCAGTGCCAGGGTTCTAAGGTTTCAGCCGAAATAGCGACTGAACTAGAAAAACTGGGGAAATCATCCGGGTGAATTAGGTTAACTAATACCTGGGCATTCTTTTCAATTGACTCCGGATCAATTTCAAAAAAATCCCGACATCCCGGACTCATGTAAGGAAAAAATACCGTTCCATCGGGACACATCAGGAATTGATAAATCACGCCGGGTAAGTTAGCTGCCAATTGCTGGAACCTTCGTTGAGTAAAGGTCAATTTTTCTTCGGTTTCCTTTTGGGACGTGATGTCCAATTGAAGGGCAATATATTTGTGGGGAATTCCCTCGCTATTCAGAATCGGAGTAAGGGTTGTATCTACCCAATAAACTGAGCCATCTTTGCGTTTGTTTTTTATTTCACCGCGCCACACTTGACCTTGAGAGATCGCCTGCCAGAGTTGGGTAAAAAATTCCGGTGGGTGAAAGCCAGAATTAAGCATTGCGGGGGTGCGATCAAGACTTTCCTGGCGACTATATCCGGAGATTTCTATAAATTTATCATTCACCTCGGTAATTCGCCCGCGATCGTCTGTTTCCATCACGATCGCCGTATGATTCACCGCAGACTTCCAACTGAGTAAATTTTCTTCGCACTGTTGCAAATTAATTGAGCAAGTCGTCATGAGTTACCTGGGGAACTGGCTTGAGGTTCTGTCTCTATTAAAGCCATTTCATCGGGAAGAGTCATTGATTGTTGCGAACTGTAATATAAGGGGCCTTTTTGGGGGACCAGAACCCCATCAGTCCAAGCACCTTCCCTGGCGATCGCCCTCCTATCCCGCAGATTTGCACCCAAGACCCCCGGATTTAGTAGGAAACCAAAAAAACGCCTTTCCTAGAACAGGAGAGGCGTTTTTTCACGGAGTCGGGACAACGGTTTATGCTGGATAAATCCGCAGACGGCGATTGGGTTCATCACCAAAACTGCAAGACTTTAACCGATAATGTTCCACCAACTCATGCTGCATCTTGCGGACTTGACCCCCACGGGGTAACAGTTCCACCGGCTGTCCCTTGGGAATCACAATCTGTTCTACTGCCAGACGCGCTTCTTCCAGGGCCTCGATTTCATCATCGCTACCACTATGGGCAAACAGAGACACATCGGATAGTTCCGGCGTACTGCCTTCCTCTAAATGCAACATCCGGCGTAAGGAATGAGCAATTTTCGGAACACTGCTGGAATTAATCGTGAAAATTGGAACCTGGCGGTTTTTGGACATTTGCCGCAACTTAGAATGGTTTTTAACGTGCGATCGCACCGCCAACACCACATCCGCACTATCAATATCCTTCGTCACCACCACCGGCAGGGCCAGAGTACGAATCACCTGATCCAACTGATGACGACTCACCCCATAAGGATAGACGTGCAACGGCAAATCTTCCCCATTCGGGCCCGCCAAGGGTGAGATTTCCTCAAACCCATAATCTGCCGCAGAAGCAAAGCGATCGCTGGGATACAACGACTCATTCAGCATCTGCTCAAAGGACTTTTCCTCGGGCACCGCCTGGGGTCTGCGCCCCAACTCCGGCAAAGTTTGCAAGGGTAACGGCTGCATCTTCCCACTGGCGCGCAATCCCGCACTCCCAAACGGACGCACCGCTGCAGTCGTTTTGGTTGTGGTTGTGGGAGTTTGCGGCTGTAACTCCTTGGTAATCGTTACTTTCCCGCTTTCGCTCACCGTCCGCACTTGGAGATCCGGCTGACGTCCCCGCAGTAAAGTATCTACGGTTTCCGCCACCCGTTCATGAACCACCCAGCGCTTCCGTTCACTCATTTCCACCGCAATTTCAAAAGTCGGAGGTGCTTTGCGTTCTAAAACCGTTTTCTGAGACCCCCGACGCCGCGCCTCTTCATCACCGAGGGTCACGGACTGAATTCCCCCCACCAAATCGCACAGGGTGGGGTTTTTAATCAAGTTTTCAATCTGGTTACCGTGGGCGGTTCCGACCAACTGCACCCCGCGTTCCGCAATAGTTCGGGCCGCTAATGCTTCCAGTTCGGTCCCGATTTCATCGATGACAATCACTTCCGGCATATGGTTTTCCACTGCCTCAATCATCACCTTATGTTGAAATTCCGGTGCCGCCACTTGCATCCGTCGCGCCCGCCCGATCGCCGGATGCGGAATATCCCCATCTCCAGCAATTTCGTTGGAGGTATCGATAATCACCACCCGTTTGTGCAGTTCATCCGCCAACACCCGCGCAATTTCGCGCAATGCCGTCGTTTTCCCCACCCCCGGACGGCCTAACATTAAAATGGATTGTCCGCTTTCGACTAAATCGCGGATCATGTGAATCGTGCCGAAGACAGACCGTCCCACCCGGCAAGTTAAGCCGATAATTTCCCCAGTGCGATTGCGAATGGCGCTGATCCGGTGCAGGGTTTGTTCAATACCGGCGCGATTATCTCCGCTAAAGTGACCGACTCGCTCGATCGCATATTTGAGGTCCGAACGAGTGACGGGGATATCGCTGATATATTCCGCTTTATTGGGAAAACGCGCTTCCGGAAGCCGTCCCAAATCCATCACCACTTCAATTAAGCTACTCAGAGATGAGTGGGTTGTTAAGTGTTCGCGAATGGTTTCAGGCAGAATTTCCAGCAACTGGCTGAGATCATCGGTAATCTGCGTTCTTCCGAGATCGACGTTTTCCACTCCACTCTGCGCTTGGGGTTGGATCGGGTTGTCAATCGGTTGATTTCCCTGAGAATTAACCATAAATTCTGGCGTCGATAACTGAGCAGGACAAAAAGGTAAAAACAGAAAATGGAGGAGTCAAACGTTGGAAATCCATTAAGGGTGGTTTATCATGGGCTTGTATTATTTGTAGTATTCTGTAATTGTAAGCCAAATTTGATCTCAGAAACAAGGGAATCAGCTAAATCTACAGCTTCCCACAGTAAATCCGGGGAGTCTTCTAGGGCGTAACTCCCGGAGAAAGTCTCTCCCCACTGTTGTTCCACCCGTTCTAAAATGGGGGATAAGAGGACGCGAGCATAGCTGCCATAAGCAACTCCAGAAAGATAGGAGTGGGTTGAATCCTCTTTCGCCGTAACTCGACCCTGGCGCAACAATCCCATTGATTTGAGTTTAGAAACCGTATGCTGATTGGTACCCCCGGCGAGTTGGACGAATCCCGGTAAACCCGCAGCTAAAACTTTTTGGCCTAATTTGATGGCAGCGCGAGTGGTCCCGATGCCGATATCTCCGCTCATCGGACGTCCGTCGGTTTGCCAGATCAGCGCACAGGGGACCGGAGAGATGGCGTGATAAATGGACCAGAGGTAATCAATCAGGTTTTCCCCGTCGGGACAGCTAATGGCAACGACCTTAAGCTGGTTGACTTCAGGGGCGATTGCACTCCACAGGCGTTTAAAATCCTCGATTCGACCCACTTGCGTATGAATTTCTACAGCGTTGACGCCTTTAGATAACACCGATGGGGCGATCGCTGTCGGTGTCGAGACATACGAACGGGTGACAATTTGTCCGATCGGACAAACGGGGAGGCATCGTCCGCATCCATAGCAACGGTCTTCTATGACCCCAACCTTCTGCTGAAACTCCGGTGAATTTGGAGTGGTCTTAAAGGATAAATCACCGGGTTTGGGTGCAAGGGTTAAGGCTGATGGGGGAAAGGCGATCGCCTGCGCTGGACAAATACTTTCGCAAGGTCGAGGACAATCCGGAGGACACTTTTGGGGATTAAATTCTGCTTTTCTAAAATGCGGGTCTTCCCCATCATTTAAGCTCACCATCAGTAAGGGTCGAGGTACTTGCCTCTTCGCGAAATGATGGCGACTGCCTCGCTTTTGAGCGACTTGTCCGAGGGTGACAGCCTTTTTGATCGCCTCGTTGGCAGCAGCAATCACCGCTGGATCTGCGGCAACATCAATACAGTCCGCACCAGCTAGGCAATAGGCCAAAGTAATATTTCGCACAAACTGCAAATGCTGAAAACTGGCACCGCAGATTAGCTTAAACCAATGGCCTTCAGATAGGGATGTTAACGGGTCGTTCAAGTTGCTCACACCTCTATGCTAATGCGAGCAGTTACATATTGGGAGGGCTTGCACCAATTTATTTCTAGGGGAATAGTTGGCAGGAATGGGTTAACGCTGTTCCGGTAGTAACTCCAGGTTGAGGGCGACTGGGCTTTCTTTCCAGATTTAGGTAAATCCCACTCTTTTGACTCTATATCTAGCGTGGGAATTCCTTTCACCGGCCGGGAAAATGCCTCTATCCCTCCCCCTTTTTCTCGGACGGGTTTGCCTCTAAATAGGCGATCGCCGCCTCCAACTTCGAGGAATAATGTTCCGCAAACTGTCCGAACCAAAACCCTTCATCAGAATAAGGATCTAGCTTCTTCAACCACTCCTGTGCTCGTTTGGCTAACCCTTCACGCTGTTTCTGCTTGAGACGTTCCAGTTTTTTCGCCTCTTCCTGGCGTTCTTGTTCTCGTTTGAGTTGTTCCGCCTGTTCTTGGGCCTCCAACTCCTGCTTGACATCCCCAAATAACTGGTCTAAATGTCCACCCAGTCCCTTAGAAGTTGACTCCCATTCAATCTCTATCGGCTTAACATTCAAGGAGGGCTGCACTTTGGGTTCCTTCGCTTCCGACTGAACTTTCTCTAACAAACTATCTAAATTATACATCAACTTGGGCGGATTGGCCGTTGGAGAAGGGCCAGCTTTGGCTGCCGGTTTTGCCTCCACTTGCTCCAGAGATTGTGGCCTCGGCGTCTGATTCTCTGCCTTGATTTGCTCTAATAACTTCTCAATTGGATCCATACCCTTAATTCCTCTCCTAATCGAACAACTTAGGACGACTCCCGTTTCTTTTATTTTAAATACAATATTCAATCTTTTTATCGGTTCAGGATTAAAGCCCAAGGACAAGAAACCGGGTTTTTGGCTAAGATTGAGTGCTAAATGGCAGAAATTTCCTGAAAAACCCGGTTTCTAACCTTGACTGTACCCCGAACTAGAGAAGGGGTAAGGGGTTGCAGATTTAAGAAAGTACCTTTTACAAACAGGATCCCGAGCCTCCAACTGGAGCCTTCCCAGGGATAACCTGGGAAGGAGGTCAAGAAGGGCACTGTTGAAATCTAATCCCCGATCGCCTTCAGCAACACCTCCGACAGGGTGTAATCCTCCATGTCCTCAATCGTAATTGTATCGACGATATCAAACTTCGCCCCTACCCCTTGCAACTCATCATCCAAGGCTTTTAAAAATCGCGTAGCTTGGGTATCATTTC
This sequence comes from Laspinema palackyanum D2c, assembly GCF_025370875.1. Taxonomy (NCBI): domain Bacteria; kingdom Bacillati; phylum Cyanobacteriota; class Cyanophyceae; order Oscillatoriales; family Laspinemataceae; genus Laspinema; species Laspinema palackyanum. The sequence continues at coordinate 44,801 of NZ_JAMXFD010000028.1, read as the reverse complement.
CCACCTGAATCATAGAAATGGCTAACTCTTCATCCTGTTCCATCTGACGAGTCGCCTCTATAATCACTTTCATCACCGCCTTGCGATCGTCCGGTTCTCCATCGGTAACCACCAGAATTGTTTCACCGGATTTCGCCTCACCGGACGCTTTCTTTTTAAAATAATGATTCACCGCATCTTTTAAAACCGATGCCAAATCGGTTCTTCCCGAAGGTTCATTTTCTTGGAAAATTTGGGCAACTTTCGCCGAAGTTACATTATCATAGCGTTGAAAGCGCCCGGAAAACAGATAGACCGTAATCCCATCGGCATCTAACTGTTCGCATTTCGCCGCCAAAGCAAAGGTAGATTCTTCTGCCGAGGACCAGCGGGTTTTGGTCGCGCCACCATCGGTGGTCATCATACTCCCGCTTTTATCCACAATCAAGGTGTAATCTCGATTTTCCAACATAATTGTTTTATTGTTTTAAGCTCAAAAAGGTTAGGATTTCCGCCGCAGCGGTAAGAGGATGAGAGCACCGTAACTTAATCGGCGATCGCCCGTAAGAGAACCTCTTTCAAAGGCGTTTCTTCTATATCCTCCATCGTAATCGTATCTACAATGTCAAACTTGGCTCCCACGCCTTGCAAATCATCATCTAGTGCCTTTAAAAATCGAGTCGCTTGAGCATCATTTCCCACCTGAATCATGGAAATGGCTAATTCTTCATCCCGGTCCATCTGATGAGTTGCCTCCACAATCACCCGCATCACCGCCTTGCGATCGTCCGGTTCTCCATCAGTAACCACCAGAATTGTTTCACCGGATTTCGCCTCACCGGACGCTTTCTTTTTAAAATACTGATTCACCGCATCTTTTAAAACCGATGCCAAATCGGTTCTTCCCGAAGGTTCATTTTCTTGGAAAATTTGGGCAACTTTTGCTGAAGTTACATTATCATAGCGTTGAAACCGCCCAGAAAACACATAGACCGTAATCCCATCGGGATCTAACTGTTCGCATTTCGCCGCCAAAGCAAAGGTAGACTCTTCTGCTGAGGACCAGCGGGTTTTTCCCCCGCTTCCCTCGGGAGTCATCATACTACCGCTTTTATCCACAATCAACGTATAATCTCGATTTTCTAACATAATTGTTGGGTTGTTTTAAGCTCAAAAAGGGTAAAATTTCCGCCGCAGCCGTAGGAGAAAGCGGTAGGAGAATAAGATGACCGTAACTTAATCGACGATCGCCCGCAAGAGAACCTCTTTCAAAGGCGTTTCTTCCATATCATCCATCGTAATCGTATCTACAATGTCAAATTTGGCTCCAACGCCTTGCAAATCATCATCCAACGCCTTTAAAAAGCGCGTCGCTTGAGCATCATTTCCAACTTGAATCATGGAAATGGCTAATTCTTCATCTCGGTCCATCTGGCGGGTGGCTTTAATAATTACTTCCATCACCGCTTTGCGATCGTCGGGTTCCCCATCAGTCACCACGAGAATGGTTTCTCCATTGGGTTTCGTTTGACCGGATGATTTGCGCTGAAAATACTGATTCACCGCATCTTGGAGAACCGCAGCTAAGTTAGTCCGTCCCATCGGCTCATTTTCTTGATAAATCTGATCCACCTTGGCTGCGGTCACATTATCGTAGCGTTGAAATCGGCCAGAAAACACATAAATGGTAATCCCATCCGGGTCAAATTCTTCACATTTTCGAGCTAAGGCTAGGGTGGACTCTTGAGCCACTTGCCATCGCGTTTTACCCCCTGGTTGATCCGGGATGGACATACTGCCACTTTTATCGATAATTAGAGTATAATCGCGATTGTCTACCATGATATTTTTCTACTGAATCAATTAAACTACATCGAATGAAAGCGACTTGATAGGTTTATCTCACATCAGATAAATTGTCCTAATTTTTCAGAAATCAGGCCCATCTTCACTGGAGATTTTCCTCAGTTCATTAAGTTTTATGAGTGAGGCGATCGCAGGCAGCCCAGCCTGGGTGGAGGACAAGCTGCTTATCCATTAATCAATGATGGCATTCATCAAAACTTCAGTCAAAGTCATGTCTTCCATCTCATCAATCGTTAAAGTATCCACAATATCAAACTTAGCCCCGGCATTGACTAAATCATCATCCAGGGCTTTGAGAAATTGAGTTGCGGTGCGATCATTGCCAATTTGAATGAAAGAAATCGCCAATTCTTCATCTTTATCAATGCGGCGAGAGGCTTCAATAATCACTTTCATCACCGCTTTGCGATCGTCCGGTTCCCCATCGGTGATGGCTAAAATCGTTTCCCCATTCGCTTGGGTTTGACCCGCAGCTTTGCGTTTAAAGTAATTATTCAGCGCATCTTGTAAAACCCCAGCTAAGTCGGTGCGACCCGCAGGCTCATTTTCCTGGAAAATCTGCTCAACTTTAGCTGCTGTTACATTGTCGTAGCGCTTAAACCGGCCTGAAAAAACGTAAACTGTAATGCCGTCGGGGTCTAACTCTTCGCATTTTCGGGCTAATGCTAGGGTAGACTCCTGTGCTTCTTGCCATCGGGTTCGTCCCCCTCGTTGGTCCGGGGTGGACATACTGCCACTTTTGTCAATAATCAGTGTATAGTCGCGGTTATCTAGCATCAGAATAGCCCTAAGTCTGTGCAAACAATTCAGATGAGGAGTGCTGCGATCGTCTCAGTCATCCGGGGGCGATCGCCCCACTCCCCTCTTGTTCATAGCTTAACTCAAAGCCCTCCAAACCGGGAAATCGCCCAGGATTAAAAAAGACGCGATCGCTCGCGTCTACATATAAGACAAGGCAAATGATCCCTGATCTTAGCTGGCGCGAGCGGGAACCAACAGATCCTTCAGGGGATTCCAGGTGACCGTGCGATCGCCCCCCACTTCCACCACCACTTTCACGCGCGGTTCAATCTTCGGCAACTCCGTCAAATAGGACAACTCCTGATTAGACAGCACGATTCCATCAATCAACCACACCACCAACCCTTTAGATTTAGGGGGTAACTGCTCCAATTGCGAGGTCACGATGGGTGGAATAAAATAAGTGCGGATGTCTTTTTTGCCCAGATGCGGTGGACGAACCCCATGCACCCCGGTTAAATAGGCCGCTAAATCTCCTAATCCTCGGGCGGATAGCGTGATGTTGATATAACCAGAGGCTCTAACTCGCCGCTGATAGCGACCCTCAAATCCCCCTTCCAAAGGCACATACAGCGCTAAGGACCCGTTCTGTTCCAGATCGCGAATGAATTTTTTGCCCGTGATAATCAGTGCCATAATGATTTGCTCCTAATACTGATTGTTGATCCGTTGTTAAAGTATCCAGGCTCATGCACCCATCAAACCCCGCACCTCCCGATGGGTGATATCCGGGCCACAAGTTCTCTTTCTACCGCAATCAGGCTTTTTAAAAAAGTATAGTTTAATCCCTGGGAGGGATTAGAATAGATTTGGTCTGATGTCTTATGTCCCTGGTCCCTTGTCATCGGGGCCTTGTCATCGGTCTCTGACTTCAAACCCGGGGATCCCAGAAAAAAAATAAAAAATTTCTCGAATTTTTATTTAATTCGGACTAGACAAGGTATTTAACATCGGCTATAGTATTAAATTGTCGCTAAATTTAAGCCAAAGCTCTCAAATTGGAAACCCAGTGCGGCCCAAAAGCCGATTTTGCGCTATAGTGGTTAGTCCAGACCAACAGAGTGACAACTACTCCTTAGCGGAAAGTTGAGAAAAGCTAAATTTAGTTGCGATCGCCCCTAGCCAGTCTGCACTCCGAAACGATGTCTGACCCGCTAGAGCGATCGAGTGCCTCGCAGAGATACTGAGTAAATCATTGCTTAAGTCTGTGCGGTCAAAGGCAACACAAACGAGCAACCGCTCACCCTAACGGACCAACTCATCAAACCTAGCCCGAAGGTAGTTAAAGGCTTCCTAGAAGCCTGAAGGTCTCCTGCTGTGCTGTTGGAGGCAACCTTTGGACTGGTTTGGCGTCGAAACCCGATTCGGATCCGAGTTCTTAGGTGAACTCATCAGGATCCGAGAAACTTGTAGTGCTTAAGTAAGGGGAGACCATAAACCCGTGGCTGTCGGTATTCTGGGCACAAAACTCGGCATGACCCAAGTCTTTGACGAAGAAGGGAGAGCAATTCCCGTAACCGTCGTCCAAGCGGGTCCATGCACCGTGACACAAATCAAATCGAAACAGACCGATGGCTACACCGCCATTCAGGTCGGATATGGCGAAACCACCACCAAGGCCATTAATAAGCCGGAACTGGGACATCTCGTCAAATCATCAGCGCCTCCGCTGCGTCACCTGCGTGAATATCGCATTGATGATGTCAGCAGCTTTGAACTGGGACAGCAAATGACCGTAGAAGGATTCACTGCTAACCAGATTGTCGATGTGACCGGACTCAGTATCGGTCGGGGGTTTGCCGGATATCAAAAACGGCATAACTTCAAACGCGGACCCATGTCCCACGGTTCAAAAAACCATCGAGCACCCGGTTCTACAGGTGCAGGTACGACTCCGGGGCGTGTTTATCCAGGGAAACGGATGGCCGGTCGTTTAGGTGGAACCCAAGTCACAACTCGCCAATTACAAATTGTGCGAGTGGATGCGGAAAAAAACCTGCTGCTGATTAAGGGAGCGCTTCCGGGAAAACCCGGTGCACTGCTTAATATTAAGCCAGCCAATTATGTAGGCCGAGCTAAATAGCAGCCCGGTGAAAAAAGAATGAATTCCCCATTCATAAAGCATAGAAAACGGGAATAGAGAGATATGGTTAATTGTGTAGTCAGAAACTGGGAAGGCGATACCGTTGCCGAAGCGAGCATTGATTTGCGAGTTGCTTCTGAAGAGAACGCCAAGCATATCTTGCATCGAGCGGTAACGCGGCAACTGAACCAGGCGCGTCAGGGAACGGCATCGACCAAAACCCGGGCGGAAGTCAGAGGGGGGGGTAGAAAGCCCTGGAGACAAAAAGGGACAGGCCGAGCGCGGGCCGGTTCAATTCGTTCTCCGTTATGGAGAGGCGGCGGCGTCATCTTTGGACCCAAACCCAGAGATTATGAAGTCAAAATGAATCGCAAAGAGCGCCAACTCGCCTTGAGAACAGCGCTCATCAGCCGCAGCGAAGACCTAATCGTCGTCGAGGAATTGGCAGGTAAACTGCCCCGTCCGAAGACCAAAGATCTCCTCAGTGCGATCGCCCGGTGGGGTGTCGAGCCAGACTCGAAAGTATTGTTAATCGTTGACCAACGAGACGACAACGTTTATTTGTCAGCCCGTAACGTAGAGACCATCAAACTGCTTGCCGTCAACCAGTTAAATGTGTACGACCTACTTGCCGCTGATAAAATCGTCACCACAGCAGCAGCACTCGCCCAAGTTCAGGAGGTTTACGGTGGCTGAAGATAATCTCAGAAAGCTGGCCGATTTGGTCCGGACGCCAATCGTTACCGAAAAAGCGACCCTGCTGATGGAGCAGAACAAATACGTCTTTGACGTAGATGCCAAATCCACCAAACCGCAAATCAAAGCAGCGATCGAACACCTATTTGAGGTTAAAGTCGTCAGCGTCAATACCATGCACAGACCCCCGAAAAAGCGCAGAGTTGGGAAGTTTGTCGGGTATAAGCCTCATTATAAGAGAGCGATCGTGACCTTAGCCGAGGGTGATTCCCTGCAAAACATTTTCTTCCCAGAAGTGTAACCCATACCGGGTTAGGAGTGGGCGGTACCCCCACCCTCCCCACTGGACTTGCACCAAGCGCTTATGGGATTCAATGGCAAATCAAGCAGTGTTACCAAAACTTTAAATTATGGGTATCCGTACTTATCGGCCCTACACACCTGGCACACGCCAGTACAGTGTCTCCGAGTTTGACGAAATCACCCGCGACACTCCCGAAAAATCCCTAACCAAGTCAAAGCACCGGAAAAAAGGTCGGAACAATCGCGGCGTGATCACCTGCCGTCATCGCGGGGGCGGACACAAACGCCTCTATCGGCAAATCGACTTTCGTCGGGATAAACATAATATTCCCGCCAAAGTCGCTGAAATCGAATATGACCCCAACCGTAACGCCCGGATCGCCCTCCTCTTCTATCAGGATGGTGAAAAGCGCTACATCCTACATCCTTTAGGATTACAAGTTGGCACTCATATCATCTCCGGACCGGACTCGCCCATCGAAGTGGGTAACGCCCTTCCCCTGGAAAAGATGCCTTTGGGTACGGTCGTTCATAACGTCGAAATGACCCCCGGTCGCGGTGCACAAGTCGTGCGTTCCGCTGGTGCAGGGGCTCAGGTGCAAGCCAAAGAAGGGGATTTCGTCACCCTGAAATTACCCTCCGGTGAAGTTCGGATGTTCCGGAAAGAGTGCTACGCCACCATCGGACAAGTCGGCAACATCGACGTTAGAAACATCAGCCTCGGTAAAGCAGGCCGGAAACGTTGGTCCGGTCGCCGTCCCGAAGTTAGAGGCAGCGTCATGAACCCCGTAGACCACCCACATGGTGGGGGTGAAGGACGAGCACCGATTGGTAGAAGTGGGCCAGTTTCACCTTGGGGTAAACCTGCTTTAGGTGGGAAGACCCGCAAGAAGAAAAAATTAAGTAACGCCTTAATCGTCCGCAAGCGTCGGAAAACCTCCAAGCGCGGCAAGGGCGGTCGGCAGTCTTAATCATCAAGACAAAAGAGTTGAGAATAAACGAATTAATACTTTATTCTTTAATTCTTCTGGGTTCATTTTTGAGAAATTATCACTGACTTATGAGTCGTTCACTGAAAAAAGGACCTTTTGTAGCCGATCATTTGCTGAGTAAAATCGAAGCATTGAATGCCACCGGCAAAAAAGATGTCATTAAAACTTGGTCACGAGCTTCGACCATCATTCCTGATATGCTCGGGCACACGATCGCGGTCCATAACGGACGTCAGCACGTTCCGGTCTATATCAACGAACAGATGATTGGACATAAATTAGGGGAATTTGCCCCGACTCGGACCTTCCGGGGACACGCCAAAGGCGATAAAAAAAGTCAACGGCGATAAAAAGTAGAGCGGCACGCGCCAGTTCGGAGTCTGATGTCAAACGTTCTTTAATAACAACAAAGGACAAACGACAAACGACAAAGGACTTTGGACAACGGAGAAACATAATGGCTATTGATACCTCAACAGAAGTCAAAGCGATCGCGCGTTATATTCGGATGTCTCCGTACAAAGTACGGCGAGTCCTGGACCAAATTCGAGGTCGCTCCTATCGCGAAGCGCTGATCATCCTCGAATTCATGCCCTATCGTGCTTGCGATCCGATTCGTAAAGTTCTGCGATCGGCAGCAGCCAACGCAGAGCATAACAGCGGACTCGATCCAGCCACCTTATGGGTTTCTCAAGCTTATGCCGATGGTGGCCCGGTTCTCAAGCGATTCCGGCCTCGGGCGCAGGGACGGGCTTATATGATTCGCAAGCCGACCTGTCACATCACCGTTGCCGTCGCTCCCGAGCTTGACGACGAATAGAACAGCAAACGTAAACGTGCCAAGTGAGCCGCGAGTCTTGACTTCACGGTTTACGAAACACGGGTTAGTTTTTACGGTAAGTAGAGGACGCACAGAACGTGGGACAGAAAATACACCCAACGGGTTTCCGGCTTGGTGTGACCAAAGAACACCGCTCCCGGTGGTTCGCGGATAGCAATCGCTACCCCGAACTTTTAGAAGAAGACTACAAAATTCGCCAATATGTCCACAGCACCCTAAACAACGCGGGCATTTCCGACGTTCGGGTCGAGCGCAAAGCCGATCAGATCGACCTGGAAGTTCGCACCGCCCGCCCGGGCGTGGTTGTGGGTCGCGGTGGCAGTGGTATCGAGTCCTTACGGACCGGACTGCAAGAAATGCTAGGCAGCAACCGCCAAATCCGCATCAATGTTGTGGAAGTGGCCCGAGTGGATGCCGATGCCACCTTGATTGCTGAATACATTGCCAGCCAACTCGAACGACGGGTTTCCTTCCGTCGCGTCGTGCGCCAAGCCATTCAACGCGCTCAAAAAGCTGGCGTTGAAGGCATCAAAATCCAAGTCAGCGGACGTCTCAACGGTGCAGAAATTGCTCGGACCGAGTGGACTCGGGAAGGGAGAGTGCCTCTGCATACCTTACGGGCCGATATTGATTACTCCTACCGCACTGCCAGTACCATTTATGGAATTCTCGGCGTCAAAGTGTGGACCTTCAAGGGAGAAATCATCCCCGGACAAGAACTGGAGGTTGCCGCAGCAGCCAGTGCAGGTCCTCGGCCCCGAGGCGGCAAAAAACGCCGTCAGCAATTTGAAGACCGCTCCAATGAAGGGTAAGAGATTCAGCAATGGTAGGGAGCGAACGCTTGAACCAACGGCAAGCCAAGGCTCGCCCGCACGCTATCGCCTCCCTTGCAGGCTCTATGAACCATTACCGATTACCACATCATGTTAAGTCCTAGAAGAACGAAATTTCGCAAGCAACAGCGCGGGCGGATGCGAGGACTGGCGACTCGGGGTAATGAAATTAACTTCGGTGAATTCGCCCTACAAGCCTTAGAACCTTGTTGGATTACCTCCCGCCAAATTGAAGCCAGCCGTCGAGCCATGACCCGGTATATCCGTCGGGGTGGCAAGATCTGGATTCGCATCTTCCCAGATAAACCTGTGACCATGCGTCCGGCAGAAACCCGGATGGGTTCCGGTAAGGGGTCTCCTGAATTTTGGGTGGCTGTGGTCAAACCCGGTCGCATTATGTTTGAAATTGGTGGCGTTCCTGAAGCAACCGCCCGGGAAGCCATGCGGTTGGCGGATTACAAGCTACCGATTAAAACCAAGTTCATTTCGCGAGAAGGGGAGTAAGAGAATGGCTTTTCCCAAAATGGCAGACATCGCCAACTTGAGCGATGAGGAAGTCAACGAGCAGATTTTGAGCCTGAAGCGGGAATTATTTACGCTCAGACTGCAACAAGCTACGCGCCGGTTGGAAAAAACCCACCTGTTCAAGCACAAGAGACACCAACTGTCTCAGTTGCTCACACTGGAAGGCGCACGCAAACGGGCTAACGCCGAATCCACCGCCGAATAACAAATTAAGTGACATGGCAGTTAAAGAAAGAGTTGGTGTAGTCGTCAGCAACAAGATGGATAAAACCGTCGTGGTGGCGATCGAAAATAGAAGCCCTCATCCGAAGTACGGCAAAATTGTCGTCAAAACCAAGCGCTACAAAGCGCATGATGAGGAAAATCAATGCCAAGAGGGCGATCGCGTCCGCATCCAGGAAACTCGCCCCCTCAGTCGCACAAAACACTGGCAAGTGATTGAGATTCTCAATAGTGCCGCCCAAATCTAAGAACCACGGAGACTGAAGGTGATTCAACAAGAGTCGTATCTCAACGTTGCCGATAATAGCGGTGCTAAACGGTTAATGTGTATTCGCGTCCTCGGGGGCAACCGCCGCTATGCAGGCGTTGGTGACGTGATTATCGCCGTTGTCAAGGATGCTATTCCCAATATGCCGATTAAAAAATCTGATGTGGTGCGTGCGGTTGTAGTTCGCACCCGCAAAGGATTACGTCGCGATAGTGGGATGAGCATTCGCTTTGATGACAATGCCGCCGTGATTGTTAACCCCGATGGTAACCCCAAGGGAACCCGCGTTTTTGGCCCGGTTGCTCGCGAATTGCGCGATAAAAATTACACCAAAATCGTATCCTTAGCGCCGGAGGTGCTGTAAATGGCTAAAAAACAACGGAACATTCCCCTGACCCGCTATAAAATGCACGTCAAAACCGGCGATACGGTGCAGATTATTGCCGGGAAAGAAAAAGGAAAGGTTGGAGAAATCATAAAAACCTTTCCGACTAAGAGCACAGTAATTGTGAAAGGCGTTAACGTGAAGACAAAGCACGTTAAACCTCAGCAAGAAGGAGAATCGGGTCGGATTGAGACTTTTGAATCTCCCATTCATAGCTCAAATGTCATGCTTTATTCTGAAAAGCAAAAAGTGGCAAGCCGGATTTGTTACACCTTCACCGATGACGGACGGAAGGTGCGAATGCTCAAAAAAACCGGGGAAATTATTGATTAGGCAAGGGACGAAGGGTAAGGGATTCTTGCCCTACCCCACCGCTCTATATCTTCAAAAATAAGGATGCCCTGACCAAGACCAGGGATTAAGGATGTAAAACTCATGACCACTCAACTCAAAACGCGGTACCAAGAAACGATCGTCCCCAAACTGATGGAACAGTTTAAATACCAAAATATCCATCAGGTGCCCAAAGTGGTGAAAATCACCATTAACAGAGGCTTAGGGGAAGCGTCTAGCAATGCGAAAGCGCTAGAATCATCTTTGGCCGAAATCGCTACAATTGCGGGACAAAAACCCGTGGTGACGCGGGCGAAAAAGGCGATCGCAGGCTTTAAAATCCGTCAAGGAATGCCTGTGGGAATGATGGTCACCCTCCGGGGCGATCGGATGTATTCTTTCCTTGATCGCCTGATCAGTTTAGCACTACCTCGGATTCGGGACTTTCGCGGCATTAGTCCCAAAAGCTTTGACGGGCGAGGCAATTACACCTTGGGCGTCAGAGAACAATTAATCTTTCCAGAAGTAGAGTATGACCGGATTGACCAAATTCGGGGTATGGACATATCCATCATCACAACCGCAACAACGGATGAAGAGGGCCGCGCCTTACTCAAAGAAATGGGAATGCCCTTCAAAGAAGGATAATTAACAGGGGAATAAGGAGCGAAAAATGGCGGCTAACGACACGATTGCAGACATGCTAACACGCATCCGCAATGCAAGCCTAGCACGGCACCAAAAAACAGAAGTTCTATCCACAAACATGACCCGTTCCATTGCCAAAGTTCTTCAAGAAGAAGGCTTTATTGCCGAATTTGAAGAAGTTGGGGAAGGGGTCGATAAAAAACTGGCGATCGCCTTGAAATACAAAGGCAAAAATCGTCAACCTATTATCAAAGCCTTAAAACGGGTCAGTAAGCCCGGTTTGCGAGTCTATTCCAATCGGAAAGAATTACCTCGCGTATTAGGCGGCATTGGAATTGCCATCATTTCCACCTCATCGGGCATCATGACCGACCGAGACGCCCGTCGTCAAGGTGTAGGCGGTGAAGTGCTTTGCTATGTCTGGTAGTTTGAGATTTTTTCCGTGAATCGGTCGAAGAATCTACTGCAAGGGGAAGCAGCACCCTGCCCCCTTCAATTCTGACCTTACGGCTTAAATCTCGACAAGTAAAGAAAGAGGAAAACTATGTCTCGTATTGGTAAACGCCCCATTAATATACCGGCCAAAGTCGTTGTATCCATTGATGGGCAAAAGGTTTCCGTTAAGGGGCCAAAAGGCGAACTTTCCCGAGAGCTACCCGCTGAAGTCATCATTGAACAAGAAGGCGAAAGCATCCAAGTCACCCGTCGGGACGAGTCTCGCGCCGCCCGTCAACGTCATGGATTGTGCCGTACCTTGATCGCCAACATGGTTCAAGGGGTCTCCGAAGGATTTCAAAAACGACTGGAAATTCAAGGGGTGGGCTATCGTGCTCAAGTCCAAGGGCGCAACCTAATTCTCAACGTTGGGTATAGCAACCCCGTAGAAATTAACCCCCCCGAAGGCATCTCTGTCGCCGTTGAAAATAACACCAACGTGATTATCAGCGGCATCAACAAAGAAATTGTCGGCAATACTGCCGCCAAAATTAGGGACGTCCGTCCCCCCGAACCCTATAAAGGTAAGGGAATTCGCTATGCAGGCGAACAAGTCAGACGCAAGGCAGGGAAGACAGGGAAGAAATAAACTATGAAGCTGACTCGCAGTGAATCTATTGAACGCCGTCATCGGCGCGTGCGACGTCGGGTCATCGGCACCCCAGAACGTCCTCGGTTATCTGTATTTCGCTCTCACCAGCATATTTATGCTCAAGTGATTGACGATACCCAACACCAAACCCTAGCGGCTGCATCCACCCTTGATCCGGCATTGAAAGCCGAATTAGAAACCGGAGCCACTTGTGATGCATCGGCCAAAGTCGGCAAACTAATCGCCGATCGCGCCCGGGAAAAAGGCATTCAAAAGGTCGTCTTTGATCGCGGTGGTAACCTGTACCACGGTCGGGTTAAAGCCCTCGCAGAAGCGGCCCGTGAAGCGGGTTTAGAGTTCTAAAAAGTTCTAAAGTCGCCTAAGTTTCGGCAGTGGCGCGTTGCCCGTCGCACGGGATAATTTCGTCCACAAGAGCGATCAACACCGAGCGACCGCAAACGCACCAACCCCGAACGAATAGCAACAATCATTCCTGACAAAAAACTATGGCAGAACGTCGTAAAAAAAACGCCCGCACTCGGGAAAAAGAAACAGATTGGCAAGAGCGGGTCGTACAGATTCGCCGGGTTACCAAAGTCGTCAAAGGTGGTAAAAAACTCAGCTTCCGGGCGATCGTTGTCGTCGGTAACGAACGCGGTCAAGTCGGAGTCGGTGTGGGTAAAGCCAGTGACGTGATCAGCGCCGTCAAAAAAGGCGTCGCCGATGGCAAAAAGCACCTGATTGAAGTGCCCCTGACCAAAGCTAACTCCATTCCTCACCGTGTCGATGGCAGTGCCACCGGAGCCAAAGTGATGATGCGTCCAGCCGCACCAGGGACCGGGGTAATTGCCGGGGGTGCAGTGCGGACCGTCCTCGAATTAGCCGGAGTTCGCAATATTCTTGCCAAACAGTTGGGGTCTAACAACCCCCTGAACAATGCTAGAGCTGCGATCGACGCCCTCGTGAGTCTGCGAACCTTGTCTGAAGTCGCTGATGAGCGTGGCATTTCCGTTGACAAGCTGTACGCCTAATCCATTGCCATCAGCCTGAACCGAGTCAAGTTACAGACACAGGGGAGAAAAATGAGAATTCATGAAATAGGACCCAAGGCCGGGTCTAAAAAACGCAAACGGCGTTTGGCTCGCGGTATTTCTGCCGGTCAAGGGGCCAGCGCCGGTAAAGGGATGAGAGGTCAAAAAGCTAGAGCCGGGGGTAGCACCCGTCCTGGGTTTGAAGGGGGACAACAGCCCCTGTACCGCCGTTTGCCTAAGCTCAAGCACTTTCCGCTCGTCAATCGCAAAGAATACACTACGATTAACGTAAGTAAGTTGGCATCATTGGCCGCTAACAGTGAAGTGACGTTAGCGTCCCTGATGGAAGCGGGCATTGTCACCACCAATGATGGGCCGCTGAAAATCTTGGGAGATGGGGAACTGAATGTTCCGCTGAATGTAAAAGCTGCTGCGTTTACCGCAGGGGCTAAAGCCAAGATTGAAGCTGCCGGTGGAACTTGTGAAACCAGTGATGCCAAATCTATCAGGTGATATGACCTTACGGGCATTGATCCTAGACAAGGACACGGAGCGCTGCAATGAACAGTAGAGGTACTCCTTAATGGTTGTTAGTCGAGATAAAGCACCAACCGCTCAGGAGACTTTCATGCAGATGGCTAGAGCAGCGGGCCTGCGAGGTCGGCTGCTCCTCACCATTGGTATGTTAGTTTTGGTGCGCTTAGGCATTTGGATTCCAGTTCCTGGGATTAATCGTGAGGCATTTCAGGCCAATATTGATGGCAGCCCGCTGATTGGTTTTTTGGACCTGTTTTCTGGGGGTGGCTTGCGAGCTTTAGGGATTTTTGCCCTAGGGATCCTGCCTTATATTAATGCCTCCATTATTATGCAATTACTGACCTCAGCTCTTCCTTCTTTAGAAGATTTACAAAAAAATGAAGGGGAAGCAGGTCGGCGCAAAATCTCTCAGATTACTCGGTATGTCGCCTTGGGATGGGCATTGCTGCAAAGTACCGGCATTGCTCTGTGGGTTGGCGCTTTTGCCGAAACCCCGGATCCAGGTGTTTTATTCTACGTCCAAACTGCGGTGGCATTGACCACTGGCTCCATGTTTGTGATGTGGGTATCTGAGCTGATTACGGAACGCGGGGTGGGCAATGGCGCTTCTTTATTGATTTTTGTCAATATTGTGGCGGTTCTCCCGAATTCTTTGGGACAAACTCTGGCCCAGGCTCGGGAAGACCAAGCGATTGTTGGTCCGGTTTTGATTCTGATGCTGGTCTTTTTAATTACGATTGTTGGGATTGTTTTTGTCCAAGAAGGGACCCGACGAATTCCGATTATTTCGGCCCGTCGTCAGGTCGGACGGAAGCTTTACCGGGAAAAAAGTAGCTATCTTCCTTTGCGGTTAAATCAAGGGGGGGTGATGCCGATTATTTTTGCATCGGCCGTGTTAATTTTGCCAGCTTCTTTGGCTCAATTTACGAAGAATGAGTTGCTGATTACCATTTCGTCTTATTTGAGTCCAAATGGTCCAGCTCCTTTTGTTTATGGGGCGTTTTATTTGACGTTAATTCTGTTTTTTAGCTATTTCTACGCTTCATTGATTGTCAATCCCGTAGATATGGCTCAAAATTTGAAGAAAATGGGGGCTAGTATTCCGGGGATTCGTCCAGGAAGGGCGACGACGGAATATGTGGAGCGGGTACTGAACCGATTAACGTTTTTGGGAGCGATTTTTCTGGGGATGGTGGCGATCGTCCCAACTGCTGTAGAAAGTGCCACGGGTGTGCGGACTTTCCAGGGGTTTGGAGCAACTTCTCTGCTGATTCTGGTGGGGGTGGCGATCGATACGGCCAAACAAATTCAAACCTATGTGATCTCCCAGCGCTATGAAGGAATGGTGAAGCAATAGTGACAAGACTAATTTTTTTGGGTCCTCCTGGAGCGGGGAAGGGAACTCAAGCTCAGATCCTCTCCGAATCTCATCATATTCCCCATATTTCAACGGGGGATATCTTGAGGGCCGCCGTTGAGCAACAGACTGATCTGGGAAATCAGGCTAAGGCTTATATGGAGCGTGGGGAGTTGGTCCCGGATTCGCTGCTGTTAGATCTAATTCGCGATCGCCTAACTCAACCGGATGCCACTCAAACGGGATGGATTTTGGATGGGTTTCCCCGGAATGTGGCTCAAGCTGAGTTTTTAGATCATCTTCTGGATGATATTCAGCAAGAGTGTAAGTCAGCCATTAGTTTGGAAGTCCCCGACAAACAGTTGATTGATCGGTTACATGGCCGAGGACGCAGCGATGATGGGGATGAGACTATTGCCCGTCGTTTACGGGTGTATTATGCCCAAACGATTCCGGTGATTGACTATTATCGAGAGCGGGGTCGGCTGATTGCTATCAATGGCAATTCGCCTATCGAGGCAGTTGCGGCGATTCTGAAAAAAGTAGTCACCAGTTGAAAAAAATGCCACCGGGAAACGGGGTTCAAATGCCGGAGTTACTCAGTTACGATCGCTGCTGTTTCCAGTGGTAGTGACTGGTGTAACTTCCCCCGGGCCTGGGTCGATCCGGCGCGATTTTTGCTAAGATATGTGACGGGCTGCTCACTCAGCTATTCGTGAAAAATCTTTCTTCAGTGCGATCGCCTTGTGATCGCGATGGATCGCCCGAGCGCTCTTGACTGTATTTCTAGCATTGAGGTAAAAAAAACTTGGCTAAACAAGATCTAATCGAGATGGAAGGGACGGTGACTGAATCCCTCCCGAATGCGATGTTTCGGGTAGACCTAGATAATGGGTTTAACGTACTCGCTCACATCTCGGGGAAAATTCGCCGGAATTACATCAAAATTCTTCCCGGCGATCGCGTCAAAGTAGAACTGACCCCCTACGACTTAACCAAAGGTCGCATCACCTACCGTCTTCGTAAGAAGTAAGGATTCTTTCTAGCTTATCCCTAAAAATCCTGATAAAAACAAGTCGGTCCTATTTTTGTCATTTCTGACAAAAATTGATATAATATGAAGTTTGTAGCGCTGCTCAAAGAGAAATGAAAGTCCGAGCATCCGTCAAGAAGATTTGCGAGAAGTGCCGCGTCATTCGTCGTCGCGGTCGAGTCATGGTGATTTGTTCCAATCCAAAGCACAAACAACGTCAGGGTTAAATTAAAACCCGTCCAATCCATTCAAATGCCCTAAATTCTGGCATTTAGAATAGCTTACCGTTGTAGAAACATACTAACCAGTAAGAGGGAGAAAACAAGCGTGGCACGAATTGCCGGAGTAGATCTTCCTCGCGATAAGCGAGTTGAGATAGGTCTACGATACATTTATGGGATTGGGCCAACGCGAGCCCAAAAAATTTTGGAGCGGACTGGAGTCAATCCAGATACCCGAGTCAAAGATTTAACCGATGCCGAAGTCACCACCCTCCGGGAAGACTTAGAAAAAAATTACGAAGTCGAGGGGGATCTCAGACGCTTAGAGTCCATGAACATCAAGCGTTTGATGGACATCGGCTGCTATCGGGGTCGCCGTCATCGCATGGGACTCCCGGTGCGGGGACAAAGAACTCGGACCAATGCCCGAACCCGTCGAGGCGGAAGGCGCACCGTGGCAGGCAAGAAAAAAGCCCCTTCCAAGAAGTAAGAACGATTCAATCTCGAATCAGGTTCGGCTTCATCGAGCCGAACTTCTTACTGACTCTCAGTCATTTAAACCTTCACTATTGCGATCGATATGGCGCGACAAACAACCAAAAAAACTGGCTCGCGGAAGCAAAAAAGGAATGTGCCTAATGGCGTGGGTTACATTCAGTCCACCTTTAATAACACCATTGTCACAATTACCGATCCTAGCGGAGAAGTAATTTCTTGGGCAACCAGTGGTTCTAGTGGCTTTAAAGGCGCGAAAAAAGGAACTCCCTTTGCCGCTCAAACCGCAGCCGAGAACGCAGCACGCCGTGCAGTTGAGCAGGGAATGCGTCAAATTGAGGTCATGGTTAGTGGTCCCGGCTCAGGCCGAGAAACTGCCATCCGTGCCCTCCAAGGTGCGGGCCTAGAAATCACCTTGATTCGGGACGTTACCCCCATTCCGCACAATGGCTGCCGTCCACCCAAGCGCCGTAGAGTTTAAACATTGGCTCAATTAGCCTTGGAAAAAACGAAGTCAGACAAACAAGATTCGGACATCAGGATTGAGTGGAGATGAGGGATTTAAAACAAATAACTCCTGAATCATCACTCCGAGTGATAGTCAAATCCTCAGTCAATGAGGAGCGAGTCAGCATTAAACGAGGGAGGCTAAACTGGCCTTCGATGGATCGAGGAGAAGGGAGGTCACTCCGTGGCGCAGTTTCAGATTGAGTGTGTAGAGTCAAACACCGAAAGAGACCAGTCCCAGTATGGCAAATTCTTACTGGAACCGTTAGAACGGGGTCAAGGCACAACGGTAGGGAATGCCCTGCGCAGAGTGCTACTTTCTAACTTGGAAGGGACAGCCGTAAGCGCCGTCCGAATTGCCGGTGTCAATCATGAGTTTGCCACAATTGATGGCGTCCGAGAAGATGTTCTGGAAATTTTACTGAACATGAAGGAAGTCGTCCTCAAAAGCTACTCACCGCAACCGCAAATCGGACGATTACTGGTTCAAGGTCCTGCAACGGTAACGGCAGGTCGGTTTGATTTACCCTCAGAGGTCGAGTCGATGGATCCCAACCAGTATATAGCCACCGTTGCCGAGGGTTCTACCTTAGAAATGGAATTTCGGGTGGAAAAGGGCAAAGGATATCGAGCAGTGGACCGGAGTCGAGATGAAAACGCGGCTTTAGACTTTCTGTTGATAGATGCTGTATTTATGCCCGTTCGCAAGGTCAACTACAGTGTTGAAGATGCACGGGTAGGCGGCTCTTTGGAGAAAGACCGATTGATCATGGAAATCTGGACCAATGGCTCAATTTCGCCCCAAGAGGCGTTGAGTCAATCGGCCAGCATCCTAGTGGATCTGTTTTCTCCACTCAAAGATATCACGATCGAGTCAATGCTCGAAGAATCGCCGACCGAAGCCGACCCGACCAGTCAAATTCCGATTGAAGAATTGCAACTTTCCGTGCGAGCTTACAACTGTCTCAAACGGGCGCAAATTAACTCAGTCGCTGATCTACTCGACTACAGTCAAGAAGATCTCTTAGAAATCAAAAACTTCGGTCAAAAGTCGGCAGAAGAAGTCATCGAAGCATTGCAAAAGCGCTTAGGGATTACCTTGCCCCAAGAAAAGTCAGCTAAAACCAGCACTTAAGCGGCCAAGTGTCAAGTGTTAAGTGTAAAGTCTGAAACCCTCTGACTTCATCCTTTACACTTCACACTTTTGACTTCCCTAAAGTCAGGGTAAGCGCTTATAATTTATAGTTCATCCTTTATCGTTCAACTTACATCGTTGATACTTGATTATGCGCCACCGTTGTCGCGTTCCCCTATTAGGTAAGCCTGCCGATCAGCGTAAAGCTTTGCTCAGAGCGCTGACTACAGAGCTACTTCGTCATGGTCGCATCACGACCACTAAAGTTCGAGCTAAAGCCGTTCGCTCCGAAGCTGAACGGATGATTACCTTAGCCAAAGATGGGTCCTTACCCGCTCGTCGTCAAGCGATGGGTTATGTGTATGATAAACAGCTCGTTCATGCCCTGTTTGAAAAAGCTCAAGAGAGATATGGAAATCGCCAAGGCGGTTACACTCGAATCATGAGAACGGTTTCCCGCAGAGGAGACAATGCCGACATGGCAATTATCGAGCTAGTCTAAGCGAATCTCAGGATTTTTAGACGCCCAGGTTTTAGTCTTTTTAATTCTAAAATCTTCGCGCTAAACCCTCATGTTTCCTATAAATCCTCCAATCCTACGATGCTGACCCAAAGAATTGCCCTGGTCATTCAATACCTGGGCACTCATTTTCATGGGTGGCAACGGCAACCAAACCAAAGGACGGTACAGGAGGAAATCGAAACCGTACTGGCCGGGGTCCTCAAGCAACCCACTCGCGTGATTGCTGCCGGAAGAACGGATACAGGGGTTCATGCAGCCGCTCAAGTGGCTCATTTTGAAGCCAGCAGTCCGATTCCACCGGAGCGATGGGCGGGGCTACTCAATAGCCGTCTCCCCAACGATATTTTGATCCGGGCATCGGCGGCGGTAGACTCCCAGTGGCACGCTCGATTTTCGGCGGTTTCCCGTCGTTATCGATACATCCTCTATACCGACAAGCAACCGAACTTGTTCGTGCGCCCGTTTTCTTGGCATTATTATTATGCACCCCTGGATGAATCTTTGATTCAAGAAGCCCTGAACCCTTTGGTGGGTCATCATCATTTGGCAGCCTTTCACCGGGCTGGGTCGCAGCGCCAGCATTCCTGGGTAGAGGTACAGGAAGCCAAATGCGATCGCCAGGGTCCATTCGTTCAGATCGAAGTGCAAGCCAATGGGTTCCTCTATGGGATGATGCGGCTACTGGTTGGCTTGCTGGTTGAGGTCGGGACATCGGAGCGAGACCCTTCATCCTTCAAAGACCTGTGGGTGAATGAGCGTCGCTCCGAAGTTAAATATGCTTCCCCCGCCCAAGGTCTATGCTTATTGCGAGTGGCCTATCCTGAATCTCCCTTTCCCCCTGACATTTGGTGGGATACGATGCCAGAGTTTGTCCTGAGTCCCTCCGTTATGAAGCTGCCATAGAGCTTTCATTCAATATTCAGTCCAAGGTCCGGCGAAGCAAGGGGCATCATTGAGGTAGTCGCCTCCTTTGCAACCCATTAGCCCAGCTCATTGATAACTGATACCTACAAACTAACCATGAACAAAACCTACCTTCCACCACAAGGCTCCATCGAGCAAAAGTGGTATGTCATCGATGCCGCCAACCAGCGTCTGGGTCGGTTGGCTGTGGAAATCGCCCGCATCCTGCGCGGTAAAAATAAACCCACCTATACCCCTCACATGGATACAGGTGATTTTGTGATCGTGGTCAACGCTGAAAAAATTGAAGTCACCGGCAAAAAACGCACCCAAAAACTCTACCGCCGCCATTCCGGTAGACCGGGCGGCATGAAAACCGAGACCTTTGCCAAACTGCAAAATCGCTTGCCCGAGAGAATCATCGAGCAAGCAGTCAAGGGAATGCTACCCAAAAATAGCTTGGGACGTCAGTTGTTCACCAAGTTGAATGTGTATGCCGGGAGTGAGCATCCTCACGCCGCTCAAAAACCTGAAACTTTGACCATCAACACTATTCCAGGAGGTAATTCTTAATGCAAGGAATCCAACAAAGTGGCCGCGTTATGTATTGGGGTACGGGCCGTCGGAAATCTTCCGTCGCCCGAGTGCGCCTCGTTCCGGGTAACGGCACCGTGACCATCAATGGCAAAACAGCAGAAATCTATCTCCAGTACAACGCCGGGTACCTGGGTGCAACCAAAGCCCCCCTGGAAACCCTCGGACTGGAAAATGAATATGACGTCCTGGTGAATGTCCGGGGCGGTGGGTTAACGGGACAATCGGAATCGATTCGTTTAGGCGTCGCTCGTGCGCTGTGCGAACTCGATCCTGAAAATCGCCATCCTCTCAAGGTGGAAGGCTATCTCACCCGGGACCCTCGTGCCAAAGAACGGAAAAAATATGGTCTTCGCAAAGCTCGGAAGGCCCCTCAATACTCCAAGCGGTAAGGTCATTGGTCAATGGTCGTTGGTCATTGGTCAGTGGTCATTGGTCATTGGTTCTTGGTCATTGGTTCTTAGTCTTTCCCAAAGGACAAATGACAAATGACATAGAAAGCTAAAATAAAACAGAACAAGCGACGGGTTCAAGGAGAACAAAACCATGCCAAAACCAGGAATTCATCCAGAATGGTATCCAGAAGCTAAAGTCATTTGCAACGGTGAAGTTGTCATGACCGTGGGTTCGACTAAGCCGGAAATTCATGTAGATGTCTGGTCCGGAAATCATCCTTACTATACCGGCACCCAAAAGGTGATCGATACTGAAGGACGGATTGAACGCTTCCGTCGGAAGTACGGGATGACCTCGACCAGTGGAGATGGCGGTCAAAATACTAAAAAGTAGCTCGGGTATTTTAGCTGTTAGCTGTGAGGAATAGCAAATTGATATTTTGCTATGGTTTAATCAGCTAACCGCTAGAAATCCACGCGCTCCCTACTTTCTAGACTGAGGACTGCTCTATGGCCGAAACTTATCTACTCGATAAATTAAAATCTGTTGAACAAACTTTTCACGAATTGACTCGACGGATGGCGGATCCCGATATCGCCAGAGACCCGAACGAGTTTCAAAAAGTGGCAAAAGCCCGCTCCTCTTTGGAGGCAGTGGTGAATACTTATGAAAATTGGAAAAATACGGAAGCGGAGTTGATTGGCGCAAGGCAGGTCCTCAAGGAAGCCAGTAGCGATCTGGAATTGCAACAGATGGCAGCCTTGGAAGTAGCGGAACTGGATGAGCAGTTAACCCAGCTTGAAACCAGGCTGAAGGTTTTGCTGCTGCCTCGGGACCCGAATGATGATAAAAACATCATGCTAGAAATTCGGGCTGGAACTGGGGGCGATGAAGCCAGTATTTGGGCGGGAGATTTGGTGCGGATGTATTCGCGCTATGCCGAAACCCAAGGGTGGCGCGTGAAGATGTTGAGTGAGTCCACGGCGGATATGGGTGGATTTAAAGAAGCGATCCTGGAAATTCAGGGAGAGCAGGTTTATAGCAAGCTCAAGTTTGAAGCGGGAGTGCATCGGGTGCAACGGGTCCCCCTGACGGAAGCTGGAGGTCGAGTTCATACTTCTACGGCAACGGTTGCGGTGATGCCGGAGGTGGATGAGGTGGAGATCCATATTGACCCGAAGGAGATTGAACTGACGACGGCGCGATCGGGTGGCGCTGGGGGTCAAAACGTTAACAAGGTGGAGACGGCGGTGGATTTGTTCCACAAGCCGACGGGGATCCGGATTTTCTGTACGGAGGAGCGATCGCAGCTTCAAAACCGGGAACGAGCCATGCAGATTCTGCGGGCGAAGTTGTACGATTTGAAGTTGGCGGAACAACAGGAAGCGGTGACTTCGATGCGCCGATCGCAGGTGGGAACAGGTGCGCGATCGGAAAAGATTCGCACTTACAATTACAAGGATAACCGGGTTACGGATCACCGCCTGGGCCAGAATTTTACTCTGATGAGTACCCTGGAAGGGGATATCGAGGAAGTGATTCAATCTTGCATCAGTCAGGATCAGCAGGAACGGTTAGAGGAACTTGCTGCTTCGACGACCACAACGGTGTAGTTGACAAATTAACCGTTTTGGGATATTGAGGATGGCAAATTATCGGCTATCTTTGCAACAAAAAGCGAGAAACCAGTTCTCGCTTTTTTTGTGGGCGATCGCCTCAGCAGGGTGATCCACTGGATGCGGCGATCGCTACGATGTTGTTAGAGTCGAGACATTAGATGCCGCCACTGTTGAGGAAAGGGGTGACGGATAAAGACTTCTGCAGCCTGTTGATAATGAGAGAAGGACCGGGCGAGATTATCGAGGCGATCGCCCTGTAAGCGCTCACTATAAGCCAATGCGAGATTATCATGGGTGGCTCCCCAGCGGTGGGATTGGAGGCGACTGCAGGGCAACATGGGGAGGGCCGTTTCACCACAGGCGATCGCAATTTCGATAAAGTGGGCTTTTTTCCCTTCGGAATAGTTCCAAATTTGGCCGCCTAGATTAACCAGGACTGTAGCCAACTCAATGGCTTGTTTTTGGTTCAGAGTGGGTAAAATGCCGATGACAACCCGAGAGAGACGTTCAGCAAAGCGATCGCTGAGGAGTTCGTCATGCCTTGCCAAGGTGGGGTAAAGGGCTGTAGGGTTGCCCTGGACGTTTTCCATTTCCTGTAGAACGGTGGCTAAAAACCGAGTGGTTTGGCGATCGGTGGAGTGATAGAGGGCGATCGCCTCTGTGAGTGTACGCTGGCGATCGGTCGATTCCTGTCCATCCCTAGGTATCCATCCTGAATTGTGGCGTTCTAGGGCCGCTTTGAAGCCATGAGAATTCTGTCGTCGTCTACTGGGAAGGTTGGCAAGGGTTCGCTCGTACATGATTCGGTTCCTCCGCTAATTTCTTACGTCATTTTCTGCCGATTTCGCTAGTTGATACCGGGTTATGGTGGGGGTGGCGCGATCTAATGATCCGTGGGGATTAAAGGCGATCGTAGCCAGTCCCCTTTTCAATTTTTAATCTTTTGGGGTCGGGATGAAATCCTCCAAATGGCAGATTTTCTACATTTTTGGCTGGATTGAAGGAATGCTTTTTCTATTTATATTGACCGATATGTCCTTCCTTATCCGTATATTTTTTCAGTAAAAAATAGCAAAAAATTTTTAGGGAGTTTATCCATTTTTTTTAAAACTTTTTAGAGAGTTTTGAAGGGCAACGGTAAAAATAGATACCGAATCCTAGAAAAAATAAGTTTATCCTCATTGGGGTAAAGGGATGAATTCCCGAAAGCTGTGGAAAACTATAGAGGATAATGGATGTTACAGGGACTCAGTTTTGGCCCTTCGGAAATGGCGGCTCAAAAACCTGATTTCTGACCCTTCGTTTCCATGAACAGCCCTACAGTTAGAAACCCGGTTTTTGAGTATTTGTTTTGAGGGTAGATTATTGACAGAGTGTTCAACAACACTTCATCCACTTGGGCGAGAGTAAAAGACCCCCCAGGTTAAGTGCTAAAAGTAAATTTGCTTCTATCAATTTGAGACAATCAGACAGATCGATTTCATCTAGTCTGGGTCCAGGAGCTTGACTGTCTCCAAGCAAACCTGTTAAATTAGGTGTATCAAACTACTGGAGAATGTATTAGCCGTAATAATTGTTGATCAATTCCTTTAGGCTTTTACTATTAGAAACAAGTTGCTTTGGGCTGTTTTTAGGATTCCAATCGAGCCTGTTCAGCTCATCGCGAAAAGTTATCCAGTAAGGCTTTAAATGCTCCCTAAATTCCTTACTCAGGTTACAAGATTTTTTAAATAATTCTTCAAAATTTTTATAGCAATTCCATGAAAAGTAAATCTGATCATTTTCAAAAAAAGCTTCTAAAATATTCTTCCATTGCTCTGGAGTTAAGTTTTCAGCAATTTTAACTATCATTATAGAATGTGTTTCAGCAGAGTCAAATCTGTTAGAATTTACAAATTTATTGATTAAAGCTCCAGTATTATTTTTTAGTAAAACTTTAATTTGCTCCTCGTCAATTACATTCCAATATTGTCGGGGCAAAGATAAAAAATCATTAAATGATACTTCTTCAAACGATTGATAAACAGATTTATTAATTAAATCTATTACATTCGTTTTAAATTCACATTTTAAATATTTATAAACAGATTTTAACTCTATTAATGGCTCTATGTTTTTTGATAAAAGTAAATTTTCTGAATTTGAAGCATAGCTTTTAGAGATCTTCACCTCTAACTCAGAATCGATTAGATCAAAAACCCACTGCTCTAGGTTGGGATAATATAAAATCTCTATTAATTCCTTTAGAGAAGAGTCCTTAATTTTGTTATTTATATAAAATTTAATGGTTTCATCTGAGCTGAATGAAGAATCAGCTATCATTGATAGTAACTCATCTAAAGTAGCTTGCAAAGATAAATCTCGTAGAATAGGAAGGATTATCTTTTCTTTAAAGACTTCATCCTTGCAAATTTCCTTTAATGAAAGTAAATCCATTAAAGGGATATGAAATTTTTGGATTACTAATTCTTTTAAAAACTCTATTTGAGAGGCTTTTATTAATATCAATAAAAATTTTTCTGACAATTCCTTTGGTTTATAAAATTTTGTTAAAAAACTTTGATTGGCTTGATAAATTTCAAGTTTATCTATATAAGATTGTGCTTTTAATCTACAGGGTTCACTCAGGAAGTCCCAAGCCGTAATGCTGCCCAGATAAATAATGGTTTTATCCCACTTTTCGTCTGTAACTTTATTAATGATAATATCAGATAATTTATCATTTAATATATCTCTGGTTTGTTGAGGATACATAATTGATACAGCATTCAGAGCGGAAAATTGACGTAATTTCTCATCTTCTGAGCGCTCTTTTATTAATAAGTCTGTTGTCAAGCCAAGAACGATATCTCTGACTAAAGTCAATCGAGCACGAGCCAAAGGACCTTTTTGAAAATATTTACTTGCTGATTCTGGATCTGTTGGAAAGTATTCTGATTCAATATCCTGAAAAATTCTATCACGAGCAGCACGTCCTTGGACAGGTGGACGCGCTAAAAGATGGGTTACTGCACTTCTCAAGTGGTAACGTGCTAGTTCGGCTGTTGCTTCAAATGGCTCCTCTAAAGAAGTCATGGAAGGATGAGCACATCGGCTGCGGTCTTCAAACAACCTTTTAATATCTGATTGCTCTACAGTTGAAATTAACTCAAATTTTGTGAGCGCCACTTCTGGAATGTCAGACTCAAATTTCCAAAGCTCTTTAAACTTATTACCTGAACTTCTAAATTTATCAAATTCTTGGAGTAATCTCTCCGCTTCTTTATCTCCAAAAAGCTCTAACTCTCTCAGCTTGTGTAGAAAGTCAAAAACTACTGCATTCCAGGTTGCCACAATACAAGAACGAAATGCACCAGCACGATAACAGGAAACGGCTTCTTGAATAAATTTTCTCGATACCTTGTCTCTGCATCGTAATATCAGTTCATCTAAGTCGATAAAGACTTCGTGCATATCATCAAAATGGGTAAGTTAAACGTGAATTATAGGTTTTCTATGGTAGAAAATAAATTTTTGGGTCCTGGGTGTACTATTAAGCAACCGCCCTACAGACAAGTTGTAAGCTACTACCGCGACAGGCAATATAATAGCATTATAACTATCCTCAGCAGCCTTTGGTCCAGCACTTGCGGTCTAACTCGGGTCTGATGGGTGTTATCCGGTAACTAGGGGATAACACCCCGAGTTAGGGCTTTGATGGTCGCTGGCGGGATAGAAACGACAGACCTACTAATACCTTGCCAACTCGGTTTGTCAGTCTACCAAAGCGCCGCCACAACTCGATCCACATCCAGCGGTGCATCCGTAACAGAAGGTAGCGGTTTTTACCTCGGTGAGTAAATCTAAACGGCCTGCGGATAATAGTTTTGCTACGGTGAGGGTTTCGCCATTGGCCGTTTTTGCCGGAATGCCTTCCATTTGATTAAAATCGCAGTCATAAATATTGCCTAAATAGTCGATAGACAGTTCATTGCGACACATCAGATGGGGAACAGTTTCGAGATTGAAGTTATCCTCTAGGAACTGTAAGTAAGGTTGATGAAGTTGTTGGCGTTGGAGATATAACTTGGTGCGGCCAATGGGTAAATTTGTGATGGTCAACAACTGGTTAAATCTTATGCCGTAATGTTCAGCCAAGTAAGTTTTATAATCGGCTTCTAATTTCTCTTGGGGTGGGGGTAAATAAAATTGGTCGCGAGAGGTGGGTAGAGATGGATTATAGACTAAGTTTAAAATTAACTGAGGATCTGAGCCATAGCCTAACTCATTGAGTAACTTTATCCCTTGAATGGAGCGTTCATAAACCCCATTACCCCGCATTTTATCAACATTTTTAGATAAATAGCAAGGAAGCGATGCCACAACTTGTAATTGATGTTGGGCAAAATAGGCAGGTAAGTCGGCAAAACCTTTTTCAAAAAATATTGTCAGGTTGGAACGAACAATTACCTGTTTTTTCGTCGCACGAGATGCCTCAACTAAGGGCTTAAATCCATAGTTCATTTCCGGTGCGCCCCCGGTGATGTCTACGGTTTGAATCGAATCAAAGCGATGAATTAATTCAATTAGTTGGTCACAGACTTCCGAGGAAAGTTCTTCGGTGCGATTGGGTCCGGCTTCTACATGACAGTGAATGCAAGCCTGGTTACAGCGCTTTCCTAAATTAATTTGTAAAACTGTAATTTCATTTTTCGTTAAAGGGGAACCGATTTTATGAGAAAATGGAGTAATAACCGTTTGAACCATGAATCGCTCCTGAGTGTTGTTTTTATTGAGATTCGGGGGTCTGGGATGTGGAAAGGATTGAGAAACTCCAGCATATCCTGAGTCAAATCCCCAGCTTACGCGGTTGATGAAGTTTCCCTCTGAATGAGAGCCACTGCCGCCGGTTCAAGCAAGGGACTGGCTATTTCGCCAAACCTCCAGGCAGAAATTCCATTATGCCAAAATATTTCCGGCTGCAAATAATTGGGTCTATTTTCGGTTGAGTTTAAGTCGGTTGAGACGAATCAACTGCTTGCCGAATTGTCTCCAGACCCCAATCTTACGATGCAACGGGGGCTTTTCGGAATTGTGCAAGCCGTCTGTTTAGGCATGAGTCGGAGCATCTTGCTGGCGAGGAGTCTTAGGGAGCAAGATGGTCAACCAAATTAAATGTTATTGTCATAATGATTTAAACACCGGATATGTTGCTAGGTGTTTGCCCTTTGTCATCTCTTAAATTTAACAAATTAATCCCTAAATGACCATTTCAATTGAACAAGCACCAGCTCTCCAACCGTTAGATGAGTACAATCAATCCCTAATGTCTCATGTTCATCCCATCGATTGGGTCAATCCTTCCCCTGTGGACCGTTATGATTTAGTTGTGATTGGCGCGGGAACTGCTGGACTGGTGGTGGCGGCAGGTGCTGCCGGGTTAGGTTTGGGATTAAAAGTTGCCCTGATTGAAAAAAGCTTGATGGGGGGGGATTGCCTGAATGTCGGTTGTGTCCCCTCTAAATGTCTAATTCGCTCATCCCGGGTGGTGGCGCAGATGCGAGAGGCGACTGCATTTGGGATTCAGTCTCCAGATGTTATTGATATTGATTTTGCGGCAGTGATGCAGCGAATGCGGCGCATTCGGGCGGGAATTAGCCATCATGATTCTGCGGAACGGTTTCGGAATTTAGGCATTGATGTATTTTTAGGACGGGCTGAGTTTGTGGAGAGTGGCGCGATCGCCGTTAAAACAACCCGCCTCCCATTTAAAAAAGCAGTAATCGCCACCGGTGCTCGTGCCACTCGTCCTGAAATCCCTGGATTAGCAGAATCTGGTTATTTAACCAATGAAACTGTCTTTTCCCTCACCGAATGTCCCCCTCGATTAGCGGTGATTGGGGGAGGTCCTATTGGATGCGAACTCGCCCAGGCATTTCAACGCCTTGGCAGTCAAGTTACTTTATTTCATAAGCATGGACATCTGCTTGATCGCGAAGATGCCGATGCGGCGGAAATAGTCCAACAACAGTTATTACAGGACAATCTGAAGTTAGTTCTAGATTGCACTTTAGAAAAGGTGGAAACAACCAATGCTGGTAAAATCATCCATTACCGGCAAAATGATAAAATTAACACCGTAGTTGTAGATGAAATTCTAGTTGGGGCTGGACGGACTCCCAATGTTGATGGCTTGAATTTAGAGGCGGTTGGGGTTAATTATGATGCCCGTCGGGGTGTGGTTGTGGATGACTATTTGCAAACCACCAATCCGCGCATTTATGCGGCGGGTGACATTTGCATGAACTGGAAATTTACTCATGCAGCGGATGCAGCGGCGCGAATTGTGATTAAAAATACCTTGTTTTCTCCTTTTGGGTTAGGACGAAGTAAACTGAGTAGTTTAGTGATGCCTTGGGTGACCTATACTGATCCAGAGATTGCTCATGTGGGATTGTATGAGAAGGATGCGCAAGAGAAGGGTTTAGAAACCAATACGATTACCATTCCTTTGAGTAACGTCGATCGCGCTTTGGCGGATGGGGAAACGGAAGGGTTTGTCAAAATCCTCCATAAACGCGGTTCTGACCAAATTCTAGGGGCAACCATTGTGGCGCGTCATGCTGGGGAAATGATTAGTGAAATCACCTTGGCGATCGCCACTAAACAGGGACTCAGTGCCTTATCCACCGTGATTCATCCCTATCCCACTCAGGCAGAAGCGATTAAAAAAGCTGCCGATGCCTATCGGCGCACCTTACTCACCCCTCGCACTCAATCCCTACTGAAGCTATTAACCAAATTCAGTTGAACTATCTCCGTTAATCGGCTATTTTTGAATTAATTGCTGATTTTTTTATTCACCTCAACCTAATTTATGAGCTATTTAGAAACAACTGCCCAATTCTACGCCGAAGCTGCCGAAACCCCGCAAGAGGGACTCTGTTGTGTTAGCACTCCACCGCTGCAATTACCGGGATTAAAAATTCCCAAAATCATGCAGCAGATGAACTATGGCTGTGGTTCAACGGTTCATCCCACCGAGTTATTTGGAGAACCCAGGGTTCTTTATATTGGCGTCGGCGGTGGCATCGAAGCCCTTCAGTTTGCTTATTTCTGTCGTCAACCGGGAGGAGTGATTGCTGTCGATCCCGTGTCAGAAATGCGGGAAGCGGCGACGCGAAATTTACAGATTGCTGCAAAAGAAAATGCCTGGTTTAATCCGGAATTTGTACAAATTTTGGCGGGAGATGCGTTTGCCTTACCCGTGCCGGATGCTTCCGTGGATGTAGTAGCACAAAACTGTTTGTTTAATATCTTTGAACCGGCGGATTTGCAACAGGCATTATCCGAAGCATATCGCGTCTTGAAACCCGGGGGAAGATTGATTATGAGTGACCCGATCGCCACCCGTCCCATTCCTCCTCATCTCCAACAAGATGAACGATTACGCGCCCTTTGCTTATCCGGTGCACTCTCTTACGAAGAGTACATTCAACACTTGATTGGGGTCGGGTTTGGTCAAATCGAAATTCGCGCCCGTCGTCCTTATCGCCTGTTGGATACTCAGAATTATAATCTGGATGAACCCCTACTCTTAGAAAGTTTAGATTCTGTCTCCTTCAAAGTGCCAATTCCTGATGATGGCGCTTGTGTTTTTACCGGCAAAACTGCCATTTATGCCGGAGAAGAAGCGATGTTAGATGATGGCGCGGGACATTTACTGCAACGAGGCATTCCAGTGGCAGTTTGTGACAAAACTGCTGCAAATTTAGGACAGAAATTTCCTGCCAATCTCATGATGATTACTGAATCGACTTGGTATTACACCGGCGGCGGATGCTGCTAAAACAATGAATATGCCCCCAAATCGGATATAATCACAGAGAAGAATTAAGAGGATGTCTTGGGTGGGAATAAGTGCAGTTACCTATTTTTTAATGACCACGCCTGCCTTGGCAGAAAGTGGGGGAGGGTCAGACGGATTCAACCTGCAACAACTGTTCCTGAATGCGTTAACTTGGATTGAAGGTTTGGGGGTGGTAGGTGGTATTGCATTTATCGCCATTTATATTGCGGCAACGGTTGCCTTTTTACCGGGGTCGATTCTGACGTTGGGTGCAGGAGTCGTGTTTGGGGTGGTACTGGGTTCGGTGTACGTTTTTGTTGGGGCAACTTTGGGGGCGATCGCAGCTTTTTTAGTCGGGCGCTATCTGGCAAGAGGGTGGATTAGCCAAAAAATTGAGGGCAATCAAAAATTTGCGGCGATTGATAAAGCGGTTGCCAGAGAAGGGTTAAAAATCGTCCTCCTGACTCGTCTTTCCCCCATTTTTCCCTTTAATCTATTGAATTATGCCTTTGGGATTACGGGGGTTTCTTTGAAAGACTATAGTTTGGGTTCAATTGGCATGATTCCCGGAACGGTGATGTATGTTTATATTGGCTCTTTAGCTGGGGATTTGGCAAGAATTGGTACAGAAAATCAACCGACTAATCCAAGTATTCAATGGGGCATTCGTATCTTGGGCTTAATCGCTACTATTGCCGTGACGCTTTACGTCACCCGAATTGCTCGCCAAGCTTTGGATGAAAAAGTGGCAGATGAATAGTAGATTTAGAGCAAGTTTTGAAAATACTTATCACAAAATTTATCACAAATTAAGAGCTAGATATAAAACTTTCTATGCTACAATATTGGGTAAAATTTATCATTTTTTGTTGAAGTTATTGATTTAAATAAAGCCGCAGATTTTTTAATTCATTTACACAAAAAACAATCTATACGGCGGACGATTGGCGAATTACCCATAAATTGAATTGCGTAAATCATATTAAACTGTAATGATACTGCCCTATAAAATTGTAATTTTCCGTATAAATTTCAACACAATTTTATCAAATTTATTAACTTGAAAGAAAATTTTAATTAGATTAAATTAGGGTCAAGATGACCGAATTGGGTTTTTAAAATTACTCTGGGGATAGATGACAGGGGGGGTTCAACTAGAGAAACTAAGAGTAAATTCTTAGATAAAATAGAGGGACAACGTTTGATGAATAATCGACCTAGAAACCCAACCCCACGCGATCGCCAGGTGGCAGAGGAAGCCATCTCTCACGAAGAGGCCAATTTTACGGAAACTCCTACGGGACGAAAACTGGTCAGACAAGCCCAAATGATTGGTGGATTTTTACTGCTGATTGGGGCGGTCCTGTTTGGACTATTGGTGGCTTCTTTCCCGACGGGAGAGGAATCCCCGGCTAATCCCGATACCCCCAATCAAATCACCCCGTAAGAACGGTTAAAATCGGTCTATTCAACCCCAATCAACTCCGAGTATCAAGGGCGATCGCCCTCGGAACCAGGAGCCCAGGTTGTGGATTGATTCGCGATCGCCTGGAGGTCTGTTTTTTTGAGTCTCTTAACATTAAACATCAGCAAATCGGGGGGGTTCCCTCTTTACAGGAACCCCCCCGAACATTACCGCTCAAACTGAGATAATCATCCGATTACGGAAATACCATCTTGAGCGATCGCCTCCTCCACCCACAACTGGGCTTTGCCCGAGGTATAAACATTGTAGGTATCGTTGCCGATCGCCTGAGCAGCCCCAGCAACCCAATTGCCCGATGCAGTCACAGCGTTGGTCTCTTCTCCCGTCACAATCACACGATTGCGCCGGTCCGAAAGGTGAAGAACATGAATCTGATCCAGGTTCAAGCTATTGTTGGCACCATTGAGATCAATCGTCTCGATGTCGTGAATCCGATTATCAGCAATCGTCGTCAAATCGAAAGCAAAATTATCCCCATCCAGACGGAGAGAGTCCTCTCCACTGCCGCCCTCCAGGCGACGGAAGTCACTATCAGCAACCGTGATGAGATGGTTTCCAGAACCGCCATAGATGACGTCAGCACCCCCGCCACCAATCAGGGTATCGTCCCCTTGTGCGCCGATGATCACATCTGCCGCAGCAGTTCCAGTCAACGAATCGTTACCGATACCGCCATGCTGGGTGACAGCACCTGTGAAATCGCCACCATACATGATGTATGTTTCCCCAGCATTATCCCGGGTACCGTTGGGACCATCCCCTTCCGGAGCACCGACGAGCACATCATCGAACCCGTCGCCATTAACATCGCCAGCGCTGACCGATCGCCCGGTCCGATTGTTAGCCTCAATCCCATAGAGGGTAAACCCGTTGGTGCCATCAATCTGCTCCAAATCGAGGGATGCGTTAAAGGTAGTGCCGCCAAAGAGAACGTAACTTTGACCCGCTTCCTGTTCACCCTCCAAACCCGGTGCTAAAGAAGCGTTAATAATCAGGTCATCATAGCCATCACCGTTGATATCTCCTGCATTAGACACGGACCTGCCGCTCAAGTCACCGGCATTGATACCGGAGATAGTAAACCCATTGGTTCCATTTAGAGTACCCAGGTCAAGGGTAGGCGGTAAGTTAGTGGAGCCAAAAATCACATAACTCTCCCCAGCTTCATCATTGGCCCCTTGAGCGCCAATAATCATGTCATCCAAGCCATCGCCATTGATATCTCCCGCGTTGCTCAGTGCTCGGCCACTCAAATCACCAGCATTGATACCCGAGATGCGGACACCATTAGTGCCGTTTATGTCTGCCAGGTCAACCGTGGCATTAAAAGTGGGACCCCCGTAGACAAGATAGGTTGCTCCAACCTCGTCACCGCCATCGTCATCGGATTGGGGAGCGCCAATCAGCAGGTCATTATAACCATCACCGTTGATATCTCCGGCACTCCGGGGCGATCGACCACTGCGTTCACCCGCCTGAGCACCGAACACGGTAAACCCATTCGTCCCATCGAGTTCCAAGTTGGCAAGGTCCATCTCGGCGTTAAAAGTGTCAGCTCCACCAAAAATGACATAAGTTTCTCCCGCATCCGGCCTTGTATTATTAGGCCCATCGGCACTAAACGCCCCAATCAGCAGGTCATCCACACCATCGCCATTAATATCACCGGCGTGGACATCCCGACCACTCTGGTCTCCTTCTTCGCGACCAAAAATAGTAAAGCCATTGGTACCGTCCAGGGTAGCGAGGTCTATAGGGGCATCAAACTGATTACCGCCAAAGATGATATAACTTTCTCCCGCGTTCTCCCTGTCATTATTAGGCCCATCGGCAAAGCGCGAGGCCACCATAATGTCGTCAAAGCCATCGCCGTTGATATCCCCGGCATTGCTGACTGCTCGTCCGATCGCGTCGTCTTTGTCAACACCGTAGATTGCAAAGCCATTGCTTCCGTTTAGGTCCCGTAAGTCTATTTGGGGGCCGATGTCGGGACCACCGAAGAGAACATACGCTCGCCCAGCGCTTTTGGTGCCGTCAGGGCGATCGCCAAAGCGCGTACCAATTAAGATGTCATTAAAGCCATCGCTGTTGATATCCCCAGCAGAAGAGACATTTCTGCCGCTCAAATCACCGGGGTTCTCACCGTAAATGACCAATCCCCCATAGCCTAATGTCATGTTGCTTAAGCTAATATCTGGGCCAGGAAGGGGGGAAATTGCCTCAGCAAATGCCACCTCTGCGTTCGGTTGCCCTTGGTCAACGGCTGTGATCTGCGCGCGATTGGGAATCGTTCCCCAGCGTGAGAGGATACCCGAGATAGTCAGGGTTGTAGTTTCTCCCCCTTCTAACCGAGGAATGGTCCAAACATCCGCAGTCGGGTCATAGGTGTTCCCTTCCGTCGGCGTGAAGGTAACGTCGGTCAGCCAGTTGGGTAATGATTCAGTCACCGTGATTCCTGTGGCGGGCGTCCCCCCTTGATTCGTTAAGGTGACGGTATAGCTGAGTTCTTCTCCAATCGTCGCCTCTGGATCGCTGACGGTTTTGGTGATTTCCAAAGCAGCCGGAGGTGGAAACTCTACGGTTGCAATTGCAACCGGACTCTGATTAATTCCATCACTGACTACGATTTCGATATTACGAGGGGTGAGGTCGGGGTTCTCGGCGGTGTTGTTGTACCGGATCCGTTGTAGCACTCGCTCGTAATTTTCTACATCATCATCGCCGGTGAGGGTTACTACGCCATTTTCAACGGTGGCTGTAATATTTGTCCCTTCTGTATCGACGATGAGTTCTTCCGCATCCCCGTCGATCAGGTTAGCGATCTCAATAGTGGCACTGGTGAGGGTGTTATTTTCTGGATCCGGGTCAGTCACCCGACTCTTTTCGGCGATCGGCACTCCCTCCGCTTCCGGATCAAAGGTCACTGTCGTATCCACCCCGGGTGCCTCCGGATTCAGGTTGACCTCTGGCCGAATATTCTCATCAATGCCTTCATCAACCACCAGTGCAAAGGTATTCGGGACCTGATTTCCTTGACCATCATCCGCCGTGAGCCGAATTTCTAGATTCTCCACATCTTGCTCATCCGGTGTGCCACTCAAGGCCCCGGTTTCTGGGTCAAAGCTCAGCCAATCGGGTAACGGTGAACCATCGGCCAAGGTTGCCGTAACGGTTAACGGGTCCCCTTCAGGATCCGTAAAGGTCTCCTCGGGAATTGCAAAGCTAAATGCTTCTCCGGCTGTAGCATTTTGGTCCGGTATAGGAATCGTTACCTCCGGTGCCCGGTTTTCTGCGATATCTTCATCAACCACCAGTGCAAAGGTATTCGGGACCTGATTGCCCTGACCATCATCCGCCGTGAGCCGAATTTCTAGGTTCTCCACATCTTGCTCATCCGGTGTGCCACTCAAGGCCCCGGTTTCTGGGTCAAAGCTCAGCCAATCGGGTAACGG
>NZ_JAMXFD010000028.1:0-9722 GCF_025370875.1 Laspinema palackyanum D2c | reverse complement strand
TCCGTAAAGGTCTCCTCGGGAATTGCAAAGCTAAATGCTTCTCCGGCTGTAGCATTTTGGTCCGGTATAGGAATCGTCACCGTTGGCGGCTGATTGGAGTCCGGTTCCGGTGTGGGTTCCGGGTCCGGTGTGGGTTCCGGGTCCGGAGAAGGAATCACAGGGGCTTGTACTACGGAAGGCTGTGGCGCAAAGACAACTGTGGGCGGTTCCTCGGTGGGGGCCGGATTCTGGGGTATAGGCCCAAAGATAATCCCAGACGCTCCCGTGGCGATTTGGTCTTGGATTTCTTGGGGGAGTGGTTCCTCGTTCCCGGTCACTTCTGCGGGCACCTCTGGCGATCGCAAGTCTCCATCACCAAGGGTTGCCACCGGGGGAAGATCACCATCACAACCAATGTTAAGGACCACCTCCATTGTGAACCGATTCGGGGTCAGAGTCGTGGCGTCAGTGTTATGAACGATCGCCAAATATTCGCCGGTGGTCCGATCTTGGATGATCGCATGGGCCGCATATTCTCCTTCCCCTTGGAAAATATTGAGATTTTCTAAGGTTTGACCTTGGTCTAATCCAATCAGGTTATACCCATTCCCAAAATCAAGGATATGGTCAGCTTCCTCCAAAACTGGACTGCCAGTGGTCACTCCGATCGCAAAAATATCGGCACCGCCTCCCCCAACTAGGGTATCTGACCCTTTATCCCCATAAATCAGGTCATTACAGTCCGCGCCATAAATCAGGTCTTCCCCTTGACCCCCGCGCATGAGATTGGAACCACTGACGCCGATGAGGGTATCCTTCCCTTCATTGCCGTGGAGATGGTCATTACCATCCCCACCCACGATGAAATCATCACTCTCGGGGTCTCTGATGTCTAGGTTGCCGGTGCCGCCATAGATGGTGTCATCGCCTTTGTCCCCAAAGATGATGTCAGAACTGACATTGCCTATGACTAAATCGTTACCTTGACCCCCATAAATCACATCCATTTCGGTACCGCCGAAGATGGTGTCATCGCCGACATTCCCTTGCATCAAGTTCTGACCACTGACTCCAAAGAGCAAGTCATTCTTATCCAACAGGACTCGGACCGGATCCGCAGGGCCGCCATAGATTGTATCGTTGCCTAGGTCCCCAAACACTGTATCTCTAGCCAGGTCCCCATGTAACCAATCATCATCTTTGCCTCCGTGGATTAGGTCGTCATTTTTGCCGCCGTAAATCGTATCGTTTCCTTCATTGCCGTGGAGATAGTCATTTTCGGTGTTTCCAAAAACTAAGTCTTGGTCGAGTAAGGGTCCCACTGGCACCGGACTACCGAGACCGCCAAAGATGGTGTCGTTGTCTTCATTCCCTAAAAGGGTGTCATTGCCTTGGTCTCCATACAGCCAATCTTCACCGGAACCGGCCTCAACCAGGTCATCCCCTGGAACACCGCGCACGGTATCGTTTCCTTCATTGGCGATAATGTAATCGGCTTCCTCGGATCCTATAATAACTTCACCGAATTCTGGGCCAAAAATAATATTGGGGGTCATATTTTTATCTAAATTTTATTCAAGACAGTAGATTTTTTGAGCGCATTAAATCCTCCAAGAACAGGCCCTCAACCCTTGCAAATATTGAAAAAATTTCAAATTACAAAAAATATTTCTATCTTTGAGGGCATTTGAATTTTAATGATGCTTGTCAGGAATGCACTCTAAGGTTTTCATGTCTTATTTTGTACTTAATTAGAGAAAAATGTCGAGGATAAATCTTGATTTCTCTCTGGGGACATAAATATCTATAACCGGAGATAAAACTTAAGGAATACATTTGGAGAGGTTTCTGAGCCTATTAGAAATTCCTTCCGTCATTTGGAGTATTCCTATTGAACCAGTGGGGGATAAAACGCTGTATTTTTATGGGAAGATTGCTGCGAAATCTAGGGGTTATAGGGGCAGGTCACTGGGGAAAGAGGGAATTCCCGACCCAGCCAAATTATTGCGATCGCCCCTGAATTTCAACAGGATGCGCTACATTTGCGATCGCAATTCTGGCTATTTTTATAAAGGATTCACCGAACAGCCCAGCCCCCTGCCGGATGTAGCCACAGGAAAAAATCCCTCGGCCTAATTTTAAAAAAAGGGGTTTCAAGGCCGAACTTCCAATGAGGTAGAGGGAGTTGCGACCGGAAAGAAAAATTTCTAAGATGCCAGTAAAGTATTAGATAAAAGGGACAACAATCCGGTTTTTATCGCCCTTTCTGGGTGGCGAATGACTCCAGATTTTCTCCAAAAACCCGCTTTCTAACCCGACTGTACCCCCGGACTACATCTCGGGTTTACGCATACTCCCGCAAGACATCCCCCACACCGCGCACGGTTTGGACTAGACCCTTGGGATTGTGAACCTCTAGCTTGCTTTGTAAAGCGCAAATATAAACTTCAATCATATTGGACTCGCCTATAAAGTCATATCCCCAAAGCTGTTCTAAAATCGGGTCTCGGGTGAGGACTGGGCGGGGATGGCGCAGCAGGAACTCTAACAAATCAAATTCTTTGGCGGGGAGTTCAACTAAATGACTGCCGCGATCTGAACAGCATCAGAATAATCCGGATCAATCTGCCTCTACTAGGGTTCTGGATATAGCCCTGGCTCAAAATTAAATCCCTGGAGAAAATTAGCGGTTTGATTCCCCAATATGGGGAGTTTTTACGGATTTTAGGGCAATCCAAACATTAAAATATCCTTATCTAAAGCTTTCAGGGTTGGATCCCTTTTCAAATTGATTGAGGGTCGCTATATCTGGAAATTTTCATTTTTGGATTGCCCATACTATACCCAAGGCCCTAGGGCTTCGGGTATAGTATGGGGAATCCAAACCGGGGTGATTGAAACAATCTGTCGCAATTAGCAGCCAATCTGGGTGGTGAAACTCCGTTTCTTGTCCCTTAGATTGAATCGGGGACTGGCGTCCTCTGCTTGATATTTCAGCGTATTTATGCTATGTAACAACAAAGACAGTGTTCCATCCCCCGATTCGGAAAGGCGGAACTCAGGGTGATTCCCTTGAATTTCCGGTGCATCAAGGGGCAGTGCGGGTCCACAGTCAATGGGCCCCAATCCGTCGGTTTAATTTATTAATATGAACTGTAAAGTATTCCCTTGGCATCCAGTCCTGAAAAATGTCCGAGATTTTATCAAAAATATGGTAGAATTAATAGATTTTTCAAGGGAGGAAAATTTTTTAAGGATGAAGTGGCTCTATCCCGAGGTAAGGACTCAGCCATAAATTGATAAGATTAAATTCTGAGGAGAGCTGATTTGTGAAGATCCAGCGATCAAGAAGAAGAAAGGAGGGGGAATTGAGTGAATTTCCGGGGGAATTTTTCCGATGGAGTTGTTGGCGAATGGAGAGGATGAAGAGAGTTCCCCATCTATAGCTAGAGGTAAAAACCAGTGGAGGTATATCTAAAGACTGATTTAGCTGCGATCGCCTACCCAACATCCCCCAGATGTTGCTACTTTAAAAATAAAGATTAAGCTGCGATTGAGACTATCGTAGAGAATCCGATTAAATCCCGAGGGCAAAAAACAGTAAGGGTGGGAACTGAACATCCCAATTCTGGCATCTAGCCCCTAACTGGAACACCTAGGGATTTCCCAAACCAAAACATCTTGTCAAAAAATAAAAAATTGAGCTGATTGCAACGAAGGGTCATATTTTCTATGGTTAGCCAAACTCCTGAAGCAGATTTTCAAGTTTCATTGAGTAACGATCAAGCAGTGGTGCATCTACCCCCTCGCTTAAGCGTAATTGAGGCAGTATTTTTTAAACAAACCTGTCATGAACTCTGTGAAACGACCCCACCGCCGGAACATATTATTCTGGATTTTAGTAAAACCACGTTTATAGACAGTAGTGGAGTGGGTGCTTTGGTCCGAGTGCTCAAAACCACCCAAACCTCATCCATTGATTTAATTTTGCGAAATGTACAATCTCAAGTGATGTCAGTCCTGTCCCTAACTGCCTTAGATCAAGCGTTGACCTTTGAGGGCAATTCGGGATCGATGACGGGGACAACGGCGCAACTCGCCTCAAAAGGTAACTGGAAAGGGGACAAGAATGCAGAACTGCCCACAACCCATCCCTCGGTGCGTTCCTCGGTGAAGCGATTCATTGATATTGTAGGGGCATTGGTGGGGTTAGGAATTACGGGAATTGCGTTTATTCCCCTGGCGATCGCCATCAAGACCGATAGTCCGGGACCGATTTTCTTTAGTCAAATCCGGTGTGGTTGGATGGGAAAAAGATTTCGGATTTGGAAATTCCGCTCGATGTGCGAAAATGCAGAAGCAATCAAATCCAAAATCGAAAATCAAGTCGAAGGCCCGCTCTTCAAAAATGAAAAAGACTTTCGGGTGACCCGCATCGGTCAGTTTATGCGCCGAACGAGTTTAGACGAGTTGCCGCAGTTTTGGAACGTCCTGAAAGGAGAGATGAGTCTGGTGGGAACGAGACCTCCGCTACCGGATGAAGTTGATCGCTATGAAGTCCCTGAATGGCAACGTCTGGATGTTAAACCGGGGATGACGGGAGAATGGCAAGTGCATGGGCGATCGTCCATTCGCACCTTTGAGGATGTGATTCGCTTAGATCTGGAATACCAAAAAAAATGGAGCCTGCTTTATGATTTAAAGCTGATTTTAAAAACAATAGCGGTCGTATTTAACAAAAATAGTGGTGCTTACTAGGTCGTTAAAGGGAGCTGTAGGATAAAGAGAGAAGGGATCTTTTGACGTCTGGGCCTTCTACTTTCATACCGATCATTCTGGCCGCCGCCAGAACCGATACACCTTTGATCCCACTTTCATCCCTTGGGTATGGAAGCCAGCCCAGACGGAAACATTCTTCATCATATAGAAGATGGTGTTACAAAATTTCGGCAGCTGGTGGAAGGGACTCGCTTCCCAGCTAGGAAAACGACAGGCTAAAGAGGAGCGACCGCTGAAGCGATCGCGGCTGCAAGTTAAAACTGATCTCTATGCCTTAGCACAAGTGTTGCAATGGTTAGAAGATGAAATCTACTCCCTACTTCCCCGCGATCACTGGTGG
The DNA here is from genome assembly GCF_025370875.1 of Laspinema palackyanum D2c. Lineage (NCBI taxonomy): Bacteria > Bacillati > Cyanobacteriota > Cyanophyceae > Oscillatoriales > Laspinemataceae > Laspinema > Laspinema palackyanum. The sequence goes on along the minus strand of NZ_JAMXFD010000028.1, from coordinate 4,624 downwards.
CAGTATCAAACGGCCTTAGCAGAAGGTTTCACCAATGCAGTGCGTCATGCTCACCATGACTTGCCGCCTACAACGGAGATCGAAATTGAAGTCACCGTTTTTCCGAATTATGTGGAGATCAAAATCTGGGATTACGGCCCCCCCTTCGATTTAGAAGCCAAGCTCCAGTCCCGCTATGAAAACCCGAATGGCAATCCATTGGATGAAGGAGGCCGAGGCTTAATCTTCATGGATCAATTAACCAATGAACTGCTGTACACCCGAATCGGAGACAATCGCAACTGTCTGATCATGCGAAAAAATTTCCGTTGATGAGCAAACTCATTTCCCCCTCCCATCTGCTATTTTATTCACTCAAGACAGGCGTTCGGAACCTCCTACGAACTTTAGCCGCCGATCGCATTACCCCCATGATTGTACCCGGACCCGATGATGAACCTGAAAGACTCCCAGCCCTAAGCCGGTATGAAACCATTGATGCCGGGACTCAAACTGCTTTACAAGAACTCACCGCCCTGATTCCCGAGATTTTTCAGATGCCGATCGCGGTGATCACCCTGGGCATCCCCGGTAACTGTTCGGTAAAATCCCAGGTGGGGGCCACCCTGGATGAACTCGACATCGCCTGCGCCTGGTCTACTTATCCCCTAGAACAAAGAGGTTTGGTGGTTCTCAACCCCCTCACCCCACCTGGAAAATTACTCCCGGACAATAGCCTGGATGATCCCCCAGGCCCTCTCGGCTTTTATGCCGGTGTTCCCCTGATCGCTTCAGAGGGTTACCCCATCGGCACCTTATGTATCATGGATCGCGTACCGCAACACCTGAGCGCGACCCAAAAGCAAACCCTGCAAACCCTGGCAACTCAGGCGATCGCCACCCTAGAACGTCACCGGGTCCAACCCCCTGCACCGGCTCAACCCCACCTCCTCGATGTTCTCCACTACACTCATGACGCTATCCAAACCCTGCGTCTGAGTGACCAACGGCTGCTTTATGTCAACCCAGTTTGGCTCAAAACCCTCGGATATTCTCAAGAAGACATCTCTTCTATGTATTGGTGGGACATTCTCGACCCCGCCTCCTTTGAACCCGCCGCGACTATCCTAGAAAAACTCCGCGTCGGGGAATCCCTCACGGGAGTCAGTCTAATTTTACTCACCAAAACCGGCGATCGCGTCTGGGTGGAAGCCAACTTCTCCTCCTTATGGGAACGCCACCAACCGGACCATGCGATCGCCCTGTTCCGCAACGTCACCGCCGAACAACAAGCCCGCCTCAAATACGAGCAACTCTTTGAAAATACTGCCCTGGGACTCTTTCAACTCACCCTAGAGGGCCATTACTGCCAAATCAACTCCGCCCTCGCCAAAATGTATGGCTATGAGTCCCCCACCCAATTCCTCTCTCGGGTAGAACATCCCCGCCAACTTTACCTCCAACCCCATGAATGGGAAAAGTGCATACATCTACTAGAAACCCAGGGTCACCTCGTTCATGAGGTGGAAGTCCAACGCTTCGATGGCTCCACAATCTGGATTTCTGAAAATATCCGACCCTTAATCGATATTAAAGGTCGCACCATTGGCTATGAAGGGTTTGTCCAAGATGTCACCCCCAACAAGCAAGCTGAAGCTACCGTCCAACTCGCTAGGGATCAACTCCAAGCGGTCTTGGATGCCGTTCCCGGCACTGTTTCTCTAATTAGCGCCGATTTTCACTATTTAGGGGTTAATCGCCATTTAGCCGCCACTTACAACTTACCCCTGGCTCAATTTATCGGACGCGAAGTTGGATTTCGGCAATCGGTTTTCGGACAATTTGTCCGCGATTTCTTTGCCACCCAATCCCGGGAAGCCTCGATTGAAATTGATTCTGAGGTCAATGGGGCCTTTCGCAGCGATTTGGTGATTGCTAAGAAGTGGTTAGAGGACCAAGCAGCGGTGTTTGTGGGGATTGATATTACGGAACGCAAACGGGCGGAGGCGGCCCTGAAAGCGGAACTGGCGGAGGCGGCAGAATATGTGCGATCGCTCCTCCCCCTCCCCTTGAGCGAACCTGTCCCCATTGATTCTCGGTTTATTCCCTCTCAACAGTTAGGGGGAGATTGTTTTGATTATTATTGGCTCGATGATGATAATTTAGCCATTTATCTCCTGGATGTCTCCGGACATGGGTCTCGCGCGGCCCTACTGTCGGTTTCGGTTTTAAATTTATTGCGCGCTCGTTTTCTCCCCGGTACTGACTTCTATCAACCCTATCAGGTGCTGACGGCCCTCAATCATGCGATTAAGATGGAACGTCAACGGAATATGTATTTTACAATCTGGTATGGGGTCTATAATCAGGTGCAGCGCCAGCTTGTTTATTCCTGTGCGGGACATCCCCCGGCAATTTTGCTCTCCAAAGATGCTCAGGTACAAAAGCTGCGAACGGAAACCTCGGTGCCGATTGGAATGTTTCCCAATATTAAATATGAAAATGCTTCCTGCCAGATTGAGGCAGAGAGTTCGCTTTATATTTTTAGCGATGGGATTTATGAAATTAACGAACCCGAGGGCTCGATGTGGAGTCTCGATAACTTTATCGATTTACTCGCGGAATGTCGGCAAAGTAATTCGTTTAATCTGGACCAAGTGTTAGGCTTAGTGCGCCAAGTTTCTAAAGAAGATACGTTTCATGATGATGTCTCTTTGTTGCAGGTGAAGTTTGATTTTTAGCCGCTTACGGCTGGCAATCCCCATCCGCAAGGGAGCCACCTCCGGTCCCCTCTTGATTGAATCCGCTTGTTTGTAAAAAACTTGGAGACTCTCCTGAGGTTAGGAAGGAAGACCGAGGCGATCGCCTTGCTCGGATGGCTGGGGTGCTGAGCTTAATCCGGTTTAGAAAGGACGTGTTTTTCAAATTCCTCTCGGTTGGGAAAGACTTTCATGATTTTATCCAATCCCGCAAGTTCTAATAGCATTTTGACTTGGGTATTGATGGAACACAAAAATAGCTTCCCTCCCGCAGCTTGAACGGTTTTAATCGCTGCAACAATTGCTCCTAAACCGGAACTGTCCATGAAACTGACATCTTGAAAATCAATGAGTACAATTTCAGCTCCTTCCGCCAGATAACTGCTAATTTCTCGCTCAAATTGACCCACCTTAGTCCGATCTAAAAGGCCAACGGGTTGGACCACTTTAACCACTGGACTCATCCTTAATTAACCCCTACTTGATTTGACAGGTGCTATGGGCTAGACTTGATTTTTAAATCAAATGACTGGCCTAGAGACTATGATCTGGTGACATTGACATGATTTTTATCTTACCCTGGGTGGGTGTGATTCCAGGTTAGCTCATCCGGGTTTTCTGCTGAGGACCTGTTTATCCACTCCATTGAACCGATGAGAGGCCGTTCTAGGGTCTATAATAGTCTCGATTGTTCACTCTGGATTGAGGAAGAGGGAAGGGGTCATGCCGTGGGGCGATCGCCTTGAGGATACACAGACCCTCAAAACCCCCTAAAATTTAAAGTCTAAAATCCAATAGGCGATAATCCATGACGGCGAATATCCTTGTGGTTGAAGATGAAGTCAAGCTCGCTCAATTTATCGAACTAGAACTCAAATATGAAGGCTATCAGGCGATGGTGGTTCGGGATGGGGTCGCCGGATTGAGAGCGATCCCCGAGTTGAATCCGGATCTGGTCCTCCTGGATGCCCTGCTGCCCGGACTCTCAGGGTTAGAAGTCTGCCGTCGTTTGCGAACCCTGGGCAATATGGTCCCGGTGATTGTCTTGACGGCGCGGGATGAAGTGAGCGATCGCGCAGCAGGATTGGATGCAGGGGCCGATGATTACCTGGTGAAACCCTTTAGTTCCGAGGACTTGATTTCCCGCGTCAAGGCCCATCTGCGGAGTCCGATTGAAGTAGACCCGGATTTGTTACCCTTTGCTGACTTAAGCTTGAACCGACGCACCCGGGAAGTGCGCCGAGGCGATCGCACCATTGAACTGACGGCAAAAGAGTTTGACTTACTGGAATATCTAATTTCCCATCCCCGACAAGTGGTCAAGCGGGAGCAAATTCTGGAAAACGTCTGGGGTTACGATTTTATGGGGGATTCCAATATTATTGAGGTCTATATTCGTTACCTCCGTCTTAAGCTAGAAGCACAGGGGGAAAAACGACTCATTCAGACGGTGCGTGGGGTCGGTTACGTTCTGCGGGATTAAATCCCACTCGGGTTCACTACGCCAATGGGTGACGTCAAAATTAGGTGCAACCCTGAACGTTGCACTTTTTTTATGGGAAGTCTCAGGGGGTGGGATGGGAAGGTGCGATCGACCGTTCGTAGTGACTCCTTCACCGACTCCTCTTCAGATCACCCCTGAAGGAGTTACTACAAACCGTTCGTAGTGACTCCTTCACCGACTCCTCTTCAGATCACCCCTGAAGGGGGGACTACAAACGTTTGGATGATTTATGTTTTGCAACCCCCTTATGGTAAGTCTCAAAAAGTGGGAGGGCACTGCTGTCTCGTTTCCCAGCTCAAAACTCCGGTTCTCTCGTACTTAGTATGCTAAAATATTGCTAAATAATTACTTTAAAAACTTTTGTTTTTGCAAACTTTGGCCC
>NZ_JAMXFD010000027.1:92537-96966 GCF_025370875.1 Laspinema palackyanum D2c | reverse complement strand
CACACCGATGGAAACCATCGCAATACCAGAATGGAGAATTTGACAGCCATTCACCGTCACTGTCACGACCGAATACAAGGTGGAAAAGGCAATCTTTCAACCCAGCTTAGTACCCATCTCAAGGGTCAATCTGGAGAGGAGCCGGATGAGCGGAAACTCTCACGTCCGGTTCTGAAGCCGAGCATGGGGGGCGACCTCCATGCTTAGGTTAACGGATTCCCCGGAGGGATTTCTGAACTTCCGACAAGTCGGATTCATGGGCGAAGTCAAAGACGCCCCTATAGGTTGCCCAAGGGCTTCCCTTTACGTTTGGAATTGCCGTTCTCCGCTTCCATCACAATGCCAAAATGAAGGCCCCGAGAATGAAAAACACCGCCCGGTTGCCAAAATAGGCGTAGGTTTCCTGGGCGGAAATTGCCCCACTAAAGGGCAGCAAGAACAGGATGACGATCGCCGTTACCGGCAAGGGGAGCAGGGTGGTCCCCCAGGAAAAGGCGGCTAACCCAAAGACGGCAAAGGCGCGTTGTGCATTGGGTTCAAACCCCGGAAGCGGGATGAGTAAGAGGGTGACATAAATCGCCCTGGCGATTAAGTAGCCGATCCAGCGATGTTGAAAGAGTTGCGATCGCTGCAAGAAGGCGCTGATGCGCTTGGAGATAAACCCAAAATACTGTTTTAGGCCCATGTTTGGTATGAAAAAGGGGTGAAGCGCGCTTGAGAGGGGAGTGGGTTATCCTCGCCAGCAGTCGGCGCGGACAATCCAGAAGACTTGATTAGCCAGAATGGCGGATTTTCGACACATTCCGGCTATGATAGGCGATCGCTTTCCCAATTTTAAATATTTTTATAAAGCCACAACCGCCCCGGGTGGCCATGAATTTTAAGATTGATTTAGATTTGCCTCAATCCGGTTATGAGATAATCACAGAATAAACTTACGCCTATTTTGAAAATCTTCCCTACTATTGAGGCAATATTTACTTGGATGCCCCTAGATTTAGGGATAATGCGGAAGTTTTAAGAGTGGGAGCAAGATGCTCGCTATTCCCCAATCGAGGATCTTGCTCCCACTCCTGAGCAACAGGGCTGCGCCAAGGCCATCCCAGCTTACCGGAACCCATTACCAAGGTCCTGTTTATGGTTCGTTTGAGCGATCGCGCATTTAATATCCTCCGTGGCGAAATCGAAAAATCCACTGGGACCGATTCCGCCAGCAAACTCCAGCAGAGTATGGCTTTGAAGCGCTTAGAAAAATTTCGCCTTCAATCGGGAGACCCCGTGACTGCGGCAGAACTACGAGAAACTCTGAGTGATATTTATCCTCAGTTTGATGAACAAATTTTGCAAGCGGCAGAAAAGGCAAATCGTCCTCCCGGACCCTTGAGCGCGCTCAAATGGATCCCTGGACTGATCGGAGGGGCGGCAGGAGTTGCCGCTGTGATTTGGGTGCTTAATCTCCCCTATCCGATGATTCGCCGTCCAGTTTCTAAGACGATTCCGGTGGTGTTGCTGCCGAGTTTTATCAGTATGGACCATAATTATCGCCAAGCGATTTCTCTGGTGGAACAGGCGGATCAACTGGTCAATAATGCCACGAGTCGGGCGGATTTTGATTTGGGAACCGAAAAGGTCAAGCTGGCGCAAAAATCTCTCGATCGCCTGCCGGTGTGGTTTTTGGGGTATTACCCGGAACGGTACTGCACTTTGTTTGGTTGTAGTTGGAAGTTTACGCTAGATGAGTTTGAGTCAGCGCGCAAGGCGATCGGGCGGATGGAAGCGACCCTGTTTCAGCAACAGAATGCTCAGACTCAGCTTTGGGAGGTGGAAACGGCGCTGAATAACGCAAAACAGGAGTATCAGCAGGCAACGAACCTGACGGAGAAACAACAGGCGATCGCGGCATGGCAGTCGGCAATTGATCGCTTAGTGGAAATTGCCCCAGGAACCTTAGCGAGTCAAATGGCACAACCCAAGCTGACAGCAGCTATGCGGGATTTTGAACAGGTGGTGGGTTCGGCAGAGGGGAGTTTGAAAACGGCGACGACGATGGATGCGGCGAAGGCATTTGCCATGCAAGCGGCAGTCGCCTCCCAAAATCCGCCCCATTCGGCAGCGCAGTGGGAGCAAGTTGAACGATTGTGGGATATGGCGATCGCCCGGTTGGAACAGGTGACACCGGATGCACCGGACTATTTGGAGGTTCAGAAAAAACTGGCGGAATATGAGGTCAATCGCGGGATTGTGGCGACGCGGTTACAGGCGGAAAAGGAGTCTGTGCAAACCCTGAATCAAGCAAAAGAGGCGATCGCCACTTGGCAGCAGTTGGCACAAGTTGAGCAAGAGAGTCTCGACTGGGGAAGACTCTCGGGCGACTTACGCAAAATTATCACCCAATTGGAGCAAGTGCAAGCCGGAACCACTGTCTCCGCAGAAGCTGAGGAGTTGCTGAAATTTGCCCGAGACAAAGATAAACAATTGCAGCGGTTTTAGGATTGAGGGGCGAGGGGTATTCAACCTCCAGCAACGAACAAAGTGCGTTAGACAAATGCCTAACGCACCTTGATTTTTTAAAGAGGGGCAATTATGAGCGCGCTCATAATTGCCCGCTTGTTCTATTGATCTGCCGGAGCTGGGGCTTCAGTCGGTTCAACAATTTGTGCGTCTACTTTCACCTCTTTTACCCCGCGAATTTCTTGGGCTAAAGTGGCGATCGAGTCATATTTTTCTTGGTTAGGAACCGTTCCTGTCACGGTAACCACACCCTCTTCAGCAATTACGGCCAACTTACCCTGGGGGATATTGGCTTCTAGCTTACTGCGAACTTCACTAGCTAGGTCACTATCTGCACGTTCTAGGGGGTCGCCCGCAACGTTGTTTCGTTCTTCCCGCGCCCGAATGTCGCTATCGAGTTGAGCGCGGCGAGTCTCATCCCGGGCATCTTCGTAGGTTTCTCCCACTTGAGCGGGTTCCTCTACGGTTCCGTCGGCGGTAACAGGAGCATCAGCGCTGGTGCGGGATACGTCCTGACAAGCACCGGCACCAAATAAAACGGCAAGTCCGAGTAAGAAAGGAGTAATCTTTTTCATGGTTATTTTCCTGAATTTTTTTTACGTTTAGGGTAGATGTGCGATTCAGTTTTGATGGGTTACACAACCGGCTTGGGAGGTATCCTCAGCACATCTGAATCGCCCCAATTGAAACTATCTGTTTAAAATTCTCTATGAGAACACAAGATCTCGACTGCTGGAACCCTGTAATACCAAATCGGGTTGGTAAAAGTCGGTTTTCTCTTGAGCCCGCGCTTCTCGGGCTTTATCCGCTTTTTTCCCCACCCTTGAGGGTGTGGGTTTGTGTAGACCTAAAGCAACCGAATTCCGTATAAACGGAGTTCAATCAAGGCCAAGGGTTCCAGCCTCATCCTTTGCTTAGAAACAAGCTAAAGTTTAGCGGCGGATATCCCGTTCTGTGGTATGGTCAACGACCTTAACAACATTATCCTCATAGACGACATCGCCATCGGTACGAACCACATCCCGTTCCCGTTCAACCACGGGGGTGCGATTTTCAACCACGGTTTCTTGACGACGAACAACGTCGGTTTGATGATGCACATCATGGGTGTTGCGAGCGTCATACACGCCCCATTCTTCGATGCCACCCCGATTTAAAATGGTGTCAGCACGAGCAATATCTGCTTCGCTTCCATCTACAATCACTAAGTAATCACCCCGGGAGACGCGCTCTTTATACACTTGAGCGCGTTCTTCAGGAATTCCCAGGCCAACTAAAGCACCGATTAGGCCCCCTGCTGCTGCACCGATCGCTGCCCCACCTGCGGTAGTTGCCAACGCGGTTGCTGTTGCACCGGCTAACATGATAGGACCAATCCCGGGAATGGCAAGTGCACCCAAACCTACGAGTAAACCCGTAATGGTTCCGATCGCCCCTCCGGTTGCTGCACCCACTGCTGCACCTTCATCGGCTTTATTGCCTCGATCATCACCGTGGAGGTCATCCGAAATGGGACGATTTTCATCCTTGGCAATCACAGATACGCGGTCCATTGGGAAGCCACTATCTTTGAGTTCGCGCAATGCCCGTTCTGCTTGCATCCGAGTGGGAAATGTACCAACGGCTCGTTTTTGGTATGTTATAGCCATGTTTCCTCCTGCTTGAAAAATTTATTTGGAAAAACTACATATCTTTCCGTCTTACATTTCAATTACACCACGTTTGCCGAGGAGATTCATCCCTCGAAAGGGGGAACTTAGTAACCAACAGGCGATCGGGACAATCTTTGGCCAGCCAAATTCCAAAACTTAGCCCTACAAAGGACTTCGGCGATTGCTCCATCTCATATTCTTCTGGATGGGGTCATTGATCTCTACCCCTATTGAGAGATAAACCGGCGATCGGTCAGTAGCAACAA